>PCTT01000006.1:0-26208 GCA_002771585.1 Candidatus Campbellbacteria bacterium CG22_combo_CG10-13_8_21_14_all_36_13
TGGGAGTCTTTATGCGCTTGATGAGAGTCTGTTTTTTCAAGATGACAGCTTAGATAGGATAGAATTTGTTTCTGACAAGACTGTACCAGTGATAAAAGAAATACAAATTCAAGATCTTAAAAAATATCTAGAAGAATTAGAGAATAAGGGGGAGTTAAATATTATTAATTATAAAGAAAGGCTTAATTTTTTCCCAACATTAGATGAGGATTCTGTTAAAGATACACTTGAACTAATAGAAAAATATGGGAAAGATAGGATACTTCCAAATATTCGAACATATAGACCAGATATTTTAGATGAAGTTTTGAGGAATTTAGATCAAAGTGGTCAAAGTCGGACTTTGACCACTTTGATGACGCTCTCGGCTACAACAAAAAAACGCCGGCCTTTGGCTGGTGTTTTTTTGTTGTATTCCTGTCCAAGGCAGACAAGCTTAATTCTTAATTCTCTAAACAAAAATTAGTAATGATTTTTGTCGGGCGACCCGATGAAGTAACACTTCATCGGGTTTAGCCTAATTCAATATTCCGAAAAATTAAAGCCGGAGCTTTAATTTTTCTTAAAACAAATCATATTTTTCTACGAGCTTTTTGGGAATGTAGAAGTTCTTGGAGAGTTTTTTGCGTAGCGCTCGGGCTTTTAGATTAGATATTGACATTATATGACTAATATATATACTTTAGGTATATGAGTAAAATAACAAAAACAAAAAATAGAACAGCTATTGTAAACATAAAGACAGACCCTGTGACGAAGAGACAAGCGCAGTCTGTTGCCCGCGCGCTCGGGGTTCCTTTATCTTTGGTTCTTAACGAGTCACTCAAACGATTTGTTCGTGAAAAAAGAATCGTTTTTGAAGCGGAAGGAGAGCTTAGGCCAGAAGTTGGTAAAGCTATTTTAAAAGCAAGTGAAGATTATAAAAAAGGTAAGGATATTTCTCCAAGTTTTTCTAATTGGGAAGATGCAATGACTTGGCTTAATTCATAAAAAATGATACTTGCTTTTCATACAAGAATTAAGAAGCAGTACAAGAAACTTTCCTCTGATGATAGAGAAAAATTTAATGAGAGAATGGCTTTATTTGAAAAATATCCTTTTAATCAAGTATTTCGTAATCACGCCCTGAAAGGTAAGTATCTAGGGTATCGAAGTATCGATATTACTGGAAATTTACGTGCGATCTATCAACCCCTAGGCAGTAATACTGCGTACTTTGTTTATCTTGGTACACACAGTAATTTATATAAATAGTAGTTTTTCAAAATAAATCGTATTTTTCTATGAGCTCTTTGGGAATGTAGAAATTCTTGGAGAGTTTTTTGCGTAACGCACGTGCTTTCTTAGGATTGTTTTCGAGTTTGACGCTGAGAGGTCCAGGATTTTTAAATATTTCTTGGAGTTTTTTGATTGCTAAGTCCTCCTCGCTAACATTTTTGTAAAGCCTATCAATTTTTTCTGCCAAATCGTCAGTTATTCTTGTTGTAACAACAAAATCTCCAATGCGAGCCTTTTCCCACAACTGTGTTCCTATACCTTGCCCAGAAGAATCAGGATTAATATATAAAGACAATAGTTCAATTTCATTATCAAGTGCACGGAGTCTTATATATCCCACAATTCTAGTATCGTCTTTTGCCACAAATGAAACATCTCTTTCTGTTGGATTGTTTGCTCTGTTCATTAATGCTTTTATTCCTGGGGCAGGATCAGTGTTATAAATAGCATCAATGTCTTCTTTTATTATACCAACTTCCTCATTTACATAGGTTGCATACCAGGAGGCTTTTATAAGATTGTATATGTCCTCGGAATCTTCTTGTTTTGGTTTTGAGATTGTGATCATGTATTTATTATACTTTTTACTCCGTTTTCTCCCAAACCATTTCGAATATTTCACGAATGGTTTTTGCTATTGCGGGGTTGTCTATTATTAGACCCTGTAAGTTCTGGTAGTCGTTCATTTTTACCCAATTTTCTCCGACTTCAATTGAAACGTCTGAAGAATACTTATTTTTAGACACAATTTTAATTGTTCTTCCATAATCTTTGTCTGTTTTTCGAAAATCAACAAGCGACTCATCTTCTGGGGCGACACCTTCCATGGAAATATCATTTTCTTTTAGATAATTGTTGTAATCTTTGAAGCCGTCAAAGTTTTTCATAATTTCCGGCGTAGTTTTTGCATAAAAACCTTTTATAGTTTTACCATGTACATCTTTTAGTCCATATTTAAGTGATTCTTTTACACCACCTACTCCTTCAAAGAATAAGACCTGCGGTTTGAAGCTTTCTTCTCGTGTTTTTGCTTTTATCTCTGGGAGCTTGTTTTTTGCTTCAATAAATCGTTCTTCCATTTCTTCAAACAAATATTCTGGGTTTTTTGCTCTGTATAACTTTTTTGATGAGCGTGGAATAAGCGAAACAACTCCCTTTTTTGCGAGTTCTTCAAGTATTACATAAGCAGTAGGGCGTTTAAGGCCTGATTTTACTGCTATTCCATAAGCAGATCCTGTGCCGATTTCAAGAAGTGCCAAATATACCCGCGCCTCTTTTTCGCTTAATCCTATGGACTCAATTGCTTCTTGTATTGTCATATATAGCCATTATATATGAAAGTATTAAAATAGTCAACAATTTTGACAACACAAAGTTTATGTCAAAAATAACGGCTCTGTATAAACATATTTTAACAAATAACTAAGTCAAAAATAGTCATGTAAATTGACATAAAGTCAACAGCGTGATATTATATACTCAGATAGTTTGAAAACAAAACAAAAATGTGAGCAAAGTGAAAAACCACAAACTCCTTCTCATGCTGAGTTCAGAAACCTATCAAGTGGAAGATGTTGCCCTAGTAAACAAGGAAGACACTTTCCACGAGGTTGGGGATCTTGCGACAGAAGCTAATCGAATCCCGCTTTTCTACGAGCTTAGGCTTGGAAAGGGAAAGCTGGACTATAGTGAATGTGATTTTGGAGAACTCCTAGAGAGCTTAATCAAAACCGCAGACATTCTTGATCGACCGGAGGTTGGCGATGCATTTCTAGCTCTCTTTATGGAGGGAGTTCGAATAGGGGAAATGATGAGTGCTGAGGAATTGATGCCCTTCTTTACAGAAGTGGCTCTTAATTCAACACTTGATATTACCCTTACTCGTGGAGTGCGCGAGATAGTGGAGAAATAAAGCGTGCTCTGATCGCCTATCTACACGGGACAATCCGTGTGGCGGTATATCAGCCCGTTAGTCTGATAGAGGTGGCGTTGTCCCATGGGATGTTCACATTCCAAAAACACCGCAAGTCCCCAGATTTTACACTTTTGTAAGATCGGGGACTTTTCTATTACTTTTGTTAGAACCCAGTTCTAACAATGTTAGAACTGGGTTCTAACAAGGTTTAACATCGGTTAATCGAAGTTCTAAGTTACCGAAGTCAGACTTCGGTAACTCTGTTTTGGGGGTCGTATCCCCAAAAGATCATCAAAAGGAGCTTAGGATGGATACGGTAACAAAAAACCCAGACGCCCGATGGTACAAGTACGATCGGGCGTTTTATTCTTAATTCGTAACCTGCCTGCCGGTAGGCAGGTTCTTAATTCCTGCCTACGGCAGGCAGGCATAATTCAGAACAAAAGCTATTTCTTATTCTTCACCATCACTCCATCCACTATTCCGTACTTTTTTGCTTCTTCTGCATTCATGTAGTAGTCTCGGTCGCTATCATTTGCCACCTTGTCTTTCTTTTGGCCCGTGTTCTTTGCCATTATTTCATTGAGCAAATCTTTTGTTTTCAAAATTTCTCGAGCAGATATTTCTATATCAGATGCTTGTCCCTCTGCACCGCCTAGTGGCTGGTGAATCATTATCTTTGAAAGGGGTAGGGCATAACGCTTTCCTTTTGCGCCCCCTGCAAGCAAGAATGACCCCATAGAAGCGGCCATTCCAACACAAATCGTGGAAACATCTGGCTTGATGTGTTGCATTGTGTCGTATATCGCAAGGCCAGAGTGAATATACCCACCCGGTGAATTGATATATAGATTAATGTCTTTCTTTGGATCTTCTTTCTCTAGGAAAAGAAGCTGTGCAATAACAGTATTTGCTACATGGTCATCAATAGGACCACCTAGAAATATAATTCTATCTTTAAGTAGGCGAGAGTATATATCGTATGCTCGCTCTCCGTAGTTTGTTTTTTCTATAACAGTAGGAATCAACATATATAAGTCTAAAGTTAAAAGTTTATAAAGTCTGTAAAGCTTGAATTACCAATTCTCGCCCCGTACTCAAAAATTATAACGCATTATAATTTTTGTAGTACTAGGGTTACTGTAGGAATCAACATAATATTAGTTTATTAGTCCGCCAGCTGACGGATTAGCTTATAGCTTATAGATTAATAAAGGATAAATTAATTTTCAATTTTCAATTTTCAATCAATTTTCAATGTCTCAATTTTTAAATGTTTTTTTGGAATTTAGATATTTGTTCGCCGGCTGGCGAATTTGATATTATTTAGGATTTCGTGCTTCGGATTTCGAATTTCATTGATATCCCTAATTCTATATTTAGAACACGCTATTTCTGATTTTCTAGGAACCCTAACACTAAATCATTAGTCATTATTGTATCAACATATATCTCTACGCGCTCGCGTTTTGCATCTTTGTAATTTTTTAGAATTTCTTTCACTTCAACATCCCTTTTTTCTTTATCTGGCTCAATTTTTTCTTCAATAGCAATTTTGTTGAGAATCATTTGATTTTTTGCATAGTTTTCGGCGTCTGGTCTCCATTCAACCCTTAGGTCTTCAATCTTTTTTTCAGTTTGCTTTAGGTAGTCTTCAAACTTCATACCAAGTCTCTCTACATCTGACTTAAATTGTGCCTCCATTCTATCTAGCTCAGAGTTTATTATTATTTCTGGCAGTTTTAGTTTTATTTCTTTGCGTATTTTTTCAAGAAGCATAGCTCTTTTTTTGTCTTGTTCTCTGCGCTTCTTTTCATTAAGAATATTTTCCGTTAGTTTTTCCGTAAAATCTTTCAAATCTTTGAAGGGACCAATTTTTTGTGCAAATTCATCATTTAATTCTGGCAAATCCTCATCTTTTATCTCAATGCTTTTCGGATCAATTTCATTTATTTTCTTACCCTCTACTGTTGCTCTAGCGTGCATTTTTTCTGATTTTGCCCATTCTTTCCTGATGTGTTCTTTTGCATCTTCAACTTCTTTATCTTCCACTTTTACTTCTTTTGCTTCAGAATTTACTTCACTCGCAATCTTTTTGTAGTCCGGGAGCTCAAGTTTTGGTAATTCAGACACATGGGCTGTAAATTCCAGAGGATTTTTTTCTGCAAGTTTTGTAATAGATATGTGTGGATGTCCTATTGTTTGAAGATTTTTGTCTTTTATAACCATAGGATATATTTCTTGGATCGTTCTTTCTGCCATTTCTTCAAGTATTACTGATGAAGATATGTTTTGAAGTACAACCGCTTCTGGCACATGACCTTGTCTAAAACCATCAACTTTGATATTTGAGCTGAACTTTTTTATTACCGAAGATCGGTGTTTTTCAACATTTTCCCAAGGAACACTAACTTCTATGTGGATTTCACAATCCTCATGTGTGTGTATTTTTGCTGTATATTTTGCTATTTCTTTATTATTTTCCATCCCGTTAGAGATAGGACGCGGATTGAATCAGTATTTGTCCTATTAATTAGTATACTTGTAAAATTCGACTATGTTTTTAAAAATATTGTATTTGTCCGCTATCTCTAACGGGATACAACGTTAGAAAATAGTCGCTTAAAAAGCTGTTGTGATGTCATTTTATATCGATTTCTGATTGGACAAGTGAGTCGACATAATACTTATTTTGGGCACAAAAGTCAATCCGGCAGTAGACAATCAAGTTGTCTTAAAAGTTGGGGCTTTTAAGACAACTTCGTAACCTTGATTGGCCACTGACCGGACAGGCCTCGCTACATATTTTTGATTAAAAAAAGCAAAAACCACCAATATTTGGTGGTTTTTTGAGACTTTGATTTGGAAACAATATCCAGTTTAGAAATCAAGATCTATATTTTCGAGTTCTTTGTCTAAATTATCCAAATCAGTGTTCGTTAGGTCTGCTTCTATGTCGGTAAGTTCATCAGAATTACTCTGTGATTGTAAGGCGGCAAGCTCCGCATCATCCTGTTGCATTATTTCATCAGCACTAGGCCCGTTTAGTGTTGGGTCATTGTTTGAGAGTCTTTTGCCCCAGAAGTATAGGCCTCCTAGTATGATAATCACTATTATTATAATTGAACCTACAACTGGACCAGCTGACTTTTGCTCTGGTGAGCTACTTGTTGTGCTCATTTCTGGTGCTGGTGCCGGGGTTTCTACTACAGGGGCTTGTGTTTCCATTGCTGGAGCCTCTGCCGGCTGTGTTTCTTGAGGCATGCCTATTGATTCTCCACCAACTGGCATATTTTCATTGTTTGGATCCATATTTTACTTTAATTAATTTATAATAATTTTCTATTAATTTTCTTCTGATGAATTATCGTCATCATTTGCTGGTTCTTCTGGTCGTGAATTTTCTATAGAGGCCTTAAGTGATGACACAGAATCTACCACAGAACTATGAGCGCTCTTTACATATGTTTTTGTTTCTTCAAATACAGATTTTACTGTTGACTCAAATGAGTCTTTTGGGTTTTCTGAAGCAAGAGCTGTTTCTACGGCTGTGTTTACGCTAGAAAGTGATACTTGCGCTTGAGACAGTTGTGATTTTGCTGTCTCTAGAAAAGATGAAGCTTCTGTCGTGTCTATTTCGCTGTGCTCGTCTTGTATTTTTGCAATTCTAGATTCAACTCTTGTTATTGCAACATTAATTCTTTCTATTGCAGCCTCAAATCTTTTAACAGTACGATCTATATATGCACGGGCTCTTTTTGCCATTTCTTCTTTAATAGCTGTTCGTCTTTCTTCTTTTTTTGCTTCAAGCTCTGCTCGTCTTTCTGTCATATTTGCTTCTAATTCAGCTTTCTTTGCTTCCATCTCGGCTCTTCTTTCTTCCACATTTCCTTGAACTTCAGCTCTTTTTGCTTCCATTTCAGACTGTGTTTCAGATCTTTTTTCTTGGAAAGTAGCTCTTACAGCATTTACATCATCTCTTAATTTTTGTGCTCGGTTTTGCACAACGCCACCAATTGCATCTAATACGCCAGTTTCTGTGTTTTCTACAGCTTCCTCCTCGTATTGTTCTGTGGTTGCTTCGTCTGCGGTAGAGTCGTCCTCTGCTTGCGCATATGAAGAGAGACCGATAAACAAAGCCAATATCAAAAGTGTTGGCAGTGTTATTTTTAGTATATTTTTAAACATATCTTTTAATTATCTATTAATTTTCCATTAAAATAATAACCCCAATATACACCACTAAATGTGGCGTTACTTATAGTTAAAGTATACACGCCATAAAAATATATAACAAACTGCACAATGTTGATAATGATTAGGGTATGGGGTATAGGATTTTACGAATTTTCAACTCGTCTGCCACCTACCTGACGGTAGGCATGGACAGTTGGGTTTACAATTAAATAGATTTCAGGTTACAGTTTTCGGGTTTCAGGATAGGGGTTCGAAAGACTAATTTATAACCAATTTCTAAATGTTCTAATTTTTCTGTCTGCCGACAGGCAGGCAAAATCCAAAAACCTTAATAACAAAAAAGGCCGTCAGCCAAAGGCTGACGGCCTTCCGTCTATTGTTTACTGATGACTACGAACTACTGACTTTATAGTAATAGCGCAACCACGAGTAGTGCAACAATGTTAAGAATCTTAATCATTGGGTTTATTGCTGGGCCCGCAGTATCTTTGTATGGGTCTCCAACAGTATCTCCAGTAACGGCAGCTTTGTGTGGCTCTGATCCTTTTCCACCAAAGTTACCTTCTTCAATATATTTTTTAGCATTGTCCCAGGCACCACCACCTGAAGTCATTGATACTGCGACGAATATACCTGTGATTATTGAACCAACAAGTAGACCTCCTAGAGCCTCAACACCAAGAAGTAGTCCAACCAATATTGGTGCTACGACAGGTATAAGTGCTGGGAATATCATTTTTCTTATTGCTGTTTTTGTTACTATATCTACTGTTCTTGCGTAGTCTGGTTTTTCGGTGCCTTTCATTATTCCTGGTTTTGATTTGAACTGTGCTCGCACATCTTCTACTACAGATCCAGCAGCTTCTCCGACGGCTTGCATTGATAGTGCGCCGAAGTAGTAGGGAAGTAATCCGCCTATAAATAGTCCAGCGAGAACGTATGGAGAATCAATTGTAAACACAACCTCTTTACCACTTGCTAGAACTGAGTGAGTAAAATCTGCGAACAATACAAGTGCTGCAAGTGCGGCAGAACCTATTGCATAGCCCTTTGTAACAGCTTTTGTTGTATTTCCAACAGCGTCTAGCGGATCTGTTACGTCTCTTACATCAGACCCCATTTCTGCCATTTCTGCGATACCACCAGCGTTGTCTGTGATTGGCCCATATGAATCTATCGCAACGATAATTCCTGCCATTGAAAGCATTGCCATTGCGGCGATTGCGACCCCAAAGATTCCAGCAAGACTATATGATCCAAGAATTGCAGCAACGATAACAAGAATAGGGGCCGCTGTTGATTTCATAGACATTGCAAGACCCGCAATAATGTTTGTTCCGTGTCCTGTAACTGATGCTTTAGCTATGTCTTGAACAGGTTTAAATTTTGTAGATGTATAATATTCTGTAATAACTACAAGTAGCCCTGTTACAGCAAGTCCAATTAAAGCTGATAGATAAAGACTTTCCGTGCTGTATAGCCCGTTCCCGCCCATCAAAAATGATGTTAATGGATAAAATGCAGTAGCAGCTAATACGCCAGCGGCAATAAGACCTTTATAAAGAGCTTTCATTATATTTTCGCTCTTTCCTAGTTTTATAAAGAAAGATCCAAGGATTGATGCAAGTATTGATACACCACCGATTGCTAGAGGGTAAATTAATGCATTACCAAATGACTCAAACATAAGTGAGGCAAGCAACATAACAGCTATTAGTGTTACCGCATATGTTTCAAATAAGTCTGCTGCCATACCAGCACAGTCTCCAACGTTGTCACCAACATTGTCTGCGATTACTGCTGGGTTTCTTGGGTCGTCTTCTGGAATACCAGCTTCCACCTTTCCCACAAGGTCTGCTCCAACGTCTGCAGCCTTTGTGAAGATTCCTCCACCAAGTCTTGCAAATATTGAGATTAGAGATCCACCAAACCCAAGACCTATTAATGCTGTAACATCTTTTGTTATGAAATAAAATCCAGCCGTACCAAGAAGTCCAAGACCAACAACAAGCATCCCTGTTACTGTTCCGCCTTTTACAGCCACATCAAGGGCTTTTTTTAGGCCACCTCTTGCGGCTTCAGCCGTTCGAACATTTGCCCTTACTGATATATTCATTCCTATATATCCAGTCAATCCAGATAGAAATGCACCAACAAGGAATGCTATCGCTGTTGTCCAGCCAAGTGCTGGTGTAAATCCTATAATTAGAAATATAACAACAGCAACCATTGCTATGGTTTTGTATTGTCTATTTAGATATGCAGACGCGCCTTCTTGAATCGCTTTTGCGATTTCTTGCATTTTGTCGTTACCTGCTGGAAGTTTTAAAATCGATGATGCCAAAAGTAGTCCGTAAAGAATGGCGATACCTGCACTTCCTAAAATAAATAATGTCATGTTTATTAGCTTATAAGTGTTAGGTTTTAGCTTATAGAACGCTAATGACCAAACACGATTAATAATTACCTTTAATGTGTAATATCTTACTTAGATTCTTGGCTCTTGTCATCTTCTGATGCTGGTGTTTCTGTTTCCTCGACAGCTTCTTCCTTCTCGTCTTTTGTTATTTCATCATTTTCAGCCAAGGGCTGATCAGCCTCGGGCTGAGGACTTTCATCTTCTTCAGGCAACCCTTCTGATTTTATATCTATTTTCCATCCAGTTAGCTTTGCTGCAAGGCGCGCATTTTGTCCGCCCTTTCCAATTGCGAGTGACTGTTGGTCGGATTCTACGGTAACTGTAGCCCTATTCTCGTCCTCGTCTATTTCAACTGAATTTATTCTGGCTGGTGAAAGAGCCTCTTCTACGAATGTAGTAGGGTCTTCAGACCACTCTATTATATCTATTTTTTCACCGCCTAATTCACTCATTACAGTAGATACTCGTACTCCACGCTGACCAACAAGAGAACCAACAGGATCAACATATTCGTCATTAGACACAACAGCTATTTTTGATCTTGATCCGGCCTCTCTTGCTATTGCTTTTATTTCAACAACGCCATTAGCCACCTCTGGTGCTTCTGTTTCAAAGAGTTTGTATAGAAATTCTGGTTTAGAACGGCTAATTCTAAGGAATACTCCTCTAGGGGTTTCTTCTACGGAATATAAGTATCCTCTCACATGCTCTCCTTGCTTGAATCTTTCACCAGGGATTTGTTCTTCATATGGAAGAATTGCATTTGCTCTTCCAACATCCACAAAAATATTACCCCTTTCTACTCTTTGCACTGTTCCGGTTATAATATCACCTTGTTTTTGACCAAATTCTTTGTGGACAGATATTTTTTCTGCTTCACGAATTTTTTGTATTATTACTTGTTTTGCTGTTTGTGCTGAAATACGGCCATAATCATCCTTTTCTTCTAGGGGGAAGACTAATTCTTCATCAGCCTTTACATCTTTTTTCATTTTTTGAGCATCTTCTATAAGAATGTGTTGTTCTGGATTGAAACGAACACGAGTTTCTTCTTCATCGTCACCTTTTTCATCAGAATCTAGGCTTTCTTTTGTTGTTTTTTGTGTTTCTTCAAATTCCTCTTCATCATCTTCTGGCATAATCAGGTCTTTTGGGTCTTTTACTATCTTTATTTGTTCAAAACGAGTCTCTCCTGTGTCCAAATCAAAATGAGCCCGGACAATTTGCCCTCTTTTCCCGTATTCTTTCTTGTATGCTGTTGCCATCGCGTCTTCAATGGCTTCTACTACTTTTTCTCGTGGAATTCCACGCTCTTCTTCTAGCTGATCTAGAACTGAGTGTATTACTTTTAGGTCTAACATAGTTTTAGCTTATAGGTGTTAGCTATTAGCTTATAGCACACACCAGTTATTAATTTTTCTTAAAAATAAAGGCCCGTTTTCAAACGGACACTCATCAACTCTTATTAATCTGTAACATCTAGAATTATATCAAAACACTTGATGAAGTCAAGTGTTCAGAATAGCGAATTAGGAATTAAGAATTACGAATACTTATAAAGACAGGAAATTATTCTTAATTCCTAATTCTGTATTCATAATTCGTAATATTTATACACATATCTCGTTTCACCTAAAGCTTATTGACATATATAATATATGTAAGTGAATTCTAGTAACAATACATAGAATTTCTTTTTTATATGGAGAAAACGAGTCAAATAATCACACTGTCGGTAATCATTATAATACTTATAGGATTTGGTCTTTTTAAGCTTTTTCCAGAGAATCCATATATGGTTGACACAAAATCTGACCTAGCATCCGTAATACAAGTACTTCCGGAAGGTTTCCCAGAGGATATACCAGTACGAGTGAGTGGTATAAAAGAAAGTTTTTCTTCTTATTATAAAGACGTAGATATGCAAACATTTTTCGTCTCGTATGTGACGACAGAAAATAGAGCAGATTTATATGATGAATATAAAGAATATCTAGCATCAAATGATTTTGAAGTTTTAGAGGAGACGGATACACCAATATATATTTATGCCAAAAATGTTTATGGTGATATTAAGATTAAAATAGAAGAACAAAAAAGTGAAATATTGGTAAAAATAAATTATTCAAAAAAATAAAAGTCTAAAAAATTTAAAAATAATTATTAATTTTAATTAAAAAACATGGAAGAGCACAACAACAAAAATTTATTTATCGCGGTAGGAGTATTGCTACTAATCGTATTAGTATACTTTCTATTTTTTAGTGGAGGGTTGAAATCTAACAGTAATATTTCAATGAACAAAATTGATATTGCTGGGGCCAAAACAGATGCAGACAAACTTCCTGGGGCTTTTCCAACAAATACACCAGTAGAGCTTTCAAATATTACAGAAAGTTATTCCACAGAATATAAAGATGACGGTTTTATTCAAAACTCGCTCTCATATACAAGCCAAAAGTCATTGGGAGATATTTACAGTGAGTATGAGAAATTTATGGAAGAGAATGGATATGAAATTTCAAACTCCATTCTTGATGTTGATTTTGCTTCTCTAGAAGGAACCATAGACGGAGATGATTTGTCGATTGTTGTGGAGGATTCAAATGGGACAAGAACAGTTAGTGCTTCATACTTAGATAGATAATTATGAGAGAATTTATGAAAAATAAAAAAAATATTTTTTTAACATCAGTATTTGTTTTAGTATTTATTCTCGGACTTTTTTTTGTAAACAACTATGTAAGCGCTAGGACAGTTCCGTGTTATGATCAGTTTGCGAATGGCGTTCCTGTATGCCCACCTGATACAGCTATCCCTCCACAAGATGGGCCCGGAGAAGTGCCAAGATCCCCATCTGCGTGGTTTGATGTAGGTGGTAATCCTCAAACACTTAGTGTTAATCCTGGTGCGAACGTTAGGTTTAAAATAGGAGATCAATTTTCAAGACCCACATTTAAATATCAATATCCGCACTTTACCGAGCCTGTAACAGGTGTATATAACGGCAATACTTACACAATGACTGCTGATTGGGCAAATAGTATTGTTCGATACTGTGGTCTTGCATATATTACAGATGCTATATTTTCTTATAATACTAGCTGGGGATCAGGAAGTGGCTGGGGTTATGGTAAACGTTGGTGGGAATATTCTCAAGGAGATACAATTCAGCAATCTTATACAATCACAGCACCTACAACCCCGGGATCTTATACAATAACGGGCAAGACCGCTTATTATAGGTTTGGAGATTTCACTACTGAGCCACAAAATTGTTTTGAAGATAGTCATATTTGGCTTTTTATAATGCCACCGTCTTTGAATAGACAGGCAGAAATGTCTGCATCTAACATTAACCTTAATGTTAGACCATTTGCACCCACAAATCCCACAGCAACCGCTGGAACTTGTGGTGCTGAGCCCAATAAAATAAATCTTTCTTGGTCTGCATCAAGCGGTGCTGATAGTTATAGTGTTTTAAGGAGTACATCTTCAGGGGGTGATTATAATCAAATAGCTTCAGGCATTAACACGAATACATATCAGGACACAGGCCTTACTGCAAATAGTACTTATTACTATAAGATTGTTGCAGTTGATGCTACAGGAGGGTCATCACAAGGTTCTATAGAAGTTCACGCTACGGCTCTGGGTTCTTGTGCGTCATTACCAGTTCCAGTATGTGTAAACGACACGGTTGCTGATATTAATGAGGGGTCTGGCCAACAAACACATTATGTTTTATCTAACGATACAGGCTACCCTGATGCCAGTGATAAATGGGTTCAGACGCACGATACTTCTGGAAACGTTTTGGGCTGTAGAAATCTATCGCCATCTAATGCGGGTGCTGTAACTTATTTAAACGACGGTGCTAGTTGTGGATTTACGCCATCTTCAAGTGTTTCTTCCGACACACCCTATACATATGAATATACAATAGGTGGTCCTAATGGGGTTGGTAACGTGTGTACAGTAAGTGGTATTGTAAAAGATGTACCTGATGATGTACCCGTTGTTGTACCACCAACTCCGTCAGGAACTATTCTAGTAAAAAATATTACCCCGAGCACACCATCCGTTCCTTCTATTAATTTTACTTTAACTGGTCCAGACTCATCTTCTCCTATAACTGCGACAAGAAGGTCTGGTGGTACTGCAACTTACTCTGGTCTTGCGGTGGGGGATTACACAATATCTCTCGCTGATCCAGGGTCCTTGTTCACATATACTCTAACACCGTCATACACACAAACTCTTACGGATGGGGGTACGATAACATATAATTTGTTGCGCTCGCTTATACCGAATTGTTCTATTCGAATAGATGCAGAAAGGTGGGTTGGTGATACCTCTACAGAGGTTACAAGTAATCCCGGAAGTATTGTGGACGTAAATTGGAGCTCAAGTGACGTTATAGGAAATCTTACAAGAAGCTGGAATACTAGCGGAACAGTATCTTCAAATTATTCAGAGAGGTTGAGTGCGCCAGCTACTGTTGGTACTTACACATATACTTTATCTGGTGTTGGTGCCAATGGTAATACTTGTACATCAAATGAATTTAAGATAATTATTCCTACGCAGACGTGTGACATGGTTGTTACCTCAAATAAGACAACTACATTCACAATAGATGGTATAAGTGGAACAAAAGATATTACAGCAAATACTCCAACCACAATTACTATTCCTGGAGATGGTTTAGCAACTAGGGGAATAACACCAGGGAGTGTTTTTGGATATTCTGGTTCTGCATATAAAACAAGCGATGGTGACCCAACACCAACTTGTCCCAAGGGGGGATCTGTCTTGATGACAATAAAATATCAAGTCCTATCACCAACGTGTAATTTCACAGGGACGACAAGCTCTGTTCAGGCAGGGGGGGCTATGACAGTTAAATGGGATTCCTCAAACATATCGAGCTCCCTTAGTGCATCAACAATTCCATCTTGGACTGGTTGGTCTGGAGGAAAACTTGCTAGTGGTGAAAGTACAATAAATGCACCAAGAACTACTGGTACGTATAAACTTCAATTGAGTGGAACTCATCCAGATGGCACCACAGGATCTTGTAGTATAGATGTTGTTGTTACACCAACTCCACCAACCACGGCCGTTGCACAAGTAATATCAAATATGCCAAATACGACATATCGTTTTGAAGATTCATATTACCCATCAAAACCAGCAATATCTTCTGGCACAACGGGAGAGGCTGGCGTTGCTACAGATATTACATTTACACCCGATAATTTTGTAGAACCTTTCTTTGTTGTTCCTGGAACAAAAACTGACTATGAGGTTTCCGTTTCTCCGGATGGTCAGGATATTGAAATCGGTGAAACCAAATCATACTCGGTTACCTATTCCACAATTCTTGGTGAATTAAAAGTCACATCAAATTTGGCTAATACAGATTTTACTATAAATAATTACAATACAATAAGAAATTTTGACGGCAACGGAAGGATTACTAGTGCAAACGGCACAAATACATATACCACCGTTCCTGGAGTTAGTGGTACCACATATACAGTTACGCCAGTGGCAAAGGGCGGATATACGGTATCTGTTACTGGTCCGACAAAAGTAAACAGGGGTGAAAGCAAGACGTTTGCTATTACTTATACTGCTTTAAATTCACCAACAGTAAATATCACATCGCCTTCTGATGGTGCGACATATACGACCGGAAATAATATAACAATCACGGCTACAGCAAGTGATTCAGATGGCACCGTCTCGAATGTTAAATTCTACAGAGGCGGCACAACACTGATAGGTACAGGCGTTCTGTCTGGTGGAGTGTATTCATATACATGGGATAATGTTCCATCTGGAAACTATTCAATTACTGCGGTTGCAACTGATAATGATTCAAGGACAGGCACATCTGGCGCGATTGGTGTGGTTGTTAGTAGTTTACCAACAGCGACAATATCTGTAACTTCAAATGAAGATACTACATATAGAATTGCAAAAATTGCTAATAGTGACGTGTCCATTTCAGCAGATGACACTGATTCTTATAATGTGACGTTGCCAGTATCTGGTTCTGATATATATAGTATTAGTAACGTCCCAAATATTCTCGGATATACTAGAAGTATAGTAGCAAAAGAGGATGGAACTGTTGTTGGAAGTACTGACACATCAGGGACTTTACAAGTGACAGTAAGAGCTGGGAAAACAGTTAGTTTTGAGATAGTTTATACACAGGGCTTTGCAATTAATCCAGATACTGCAACAGTAGAAGAGGGGGCCACAGTAGATATAGATGTGTTAGCAAACGATAGTCCAGCTCCTGGTGGCACACTTGTGTTGGATAATAGAAATTCTCCGCCTGATCCGAACGCTTGTAATAAACTTAATCCGTCATACGGGACAGTTACATCTGTAGGTAACCAATGTAGATATACAGCAAATACTAATACTGGAGGTAACACAGATACGATCAGATATAGAGCAACTGATGGTACTTATGCTAATGAAGCTAATGTTGTTATCGATATTGTTAATTCTGGTAACAACTCACCAGTCATTACACTTGTTGGTCCAAATCCTATGACACTAACAGTCGGTGATACTTATACAGAACCAGGTTACACTGCGAACGACGCAGAAGACGGAGTTATAACAGGATCAGTTGTTGTTGATAGTGGTGGTTTGAACACATCTGTCTCGGGATCATATACAATCACATATACTGTTGCTGACTCATCGGGGCTAACTGACACAAAAACAAGGTCTGTTGTTGTTAATGAACCAGGAGTTTATACTGCAAATATAGAAGTGACTTCAAATATGGATGCTACAGAATTTAGAATTAGTAACTATAACTACATTACAGGACTTGGTGATCTGGGTAGGGGTACTGTTGTGAATAAAGGAGACGTTAATTCTTATATCGCAGAGGTTCCAGAAACTGGCGGAAGATCTTTTATGATTTTTGGTGTTTCGTCAGCCCCATCTGGTTTTACAAGAGATATAGTTGCAAAAGTAAATGGTTCTCCTGTGTCCGGGAATGCTGGGACTCTAACACCCGGTGACACTCTTAGATTTGAGATAACCTATACCGCTATTAGTGGCGCAAGAGCAGACTTAAATGCTGATCCTATATCTGTTTCATCTGGCGATTCTTCTACACTCACATGGTCTTCTTCAGGTGCGGCTGTGTGTGTGGGTACAGGATTTGACACAGAAAACAAGACATCTGGAAGTGTGTCGACAGGGTCAATAACCGCGGACACAACATATTCAATCAATTGTAGTGGGGCTACAGACTCAGTAATAGTTACTGTCTCCGGTGACGGTGGAGGAGGGGGCTCAGGTGCTGTTGCGATAAATGAATTTAGAGTTAACCCAAATACTGTTAATACTGGAGAGAAAACAAATATAAGTTGGAGTGCAACAAATGCAGATGAGTGTCATTCAACATCTGGCCCATGGAATCTTTCTGGGGGAACTTCTTCTGGATCAAAAAAGAGCAAAATAATAAATAGAGATAGTACTCTAGGTATAGAATGTTCTGGGACGGGTGGGTCTGCTAGCGCAACAGCTGATGTATATATTTATGAGCCTACGTTTCGACTGATAAGAACAGGTAAAGAACTATATTTTAGTGGCATCACAGGTCTTTCTAGTACAACAACCATAAAGATTATTCCAGAGCATGGCTTCTTGGGCGACATATCGCTCAGCGTGGTTAGCGCAAGTCCAGAATTAAATGGCTCAAAATATTTATTCTCCACAAGTACTGTAAGATCGCTTAGTGATTATAGTGTTGGTACAGAATTACAGGTTAATATACTTAAATCAATAAAAACAAGACTATATACAGTAACAGTTCAGGCTGTTGGCGGCGGTTTGACAAGAGAGATAAATATTCCTTTCAATCTAGATAATCTAGAAGACAGAAGTATTGAAGAATTCTAAAAACTTATAAAAAATAAAAACATCCCCGACCTATGTCGGGGTGTTTTTTAAAAACTAATACACACGCTCCTGTGTTTGTTTACATAGAATTTGTTATTATTAAAGTAATACAAATATAAGAAATTTGTTTCTACAAATAGTATTAATAGTTTTAATTTTAAAAACATGGAAGAACATAACAACAAGACGATTTTTATAACTTTGGGTGTAGTCGTGGCATTAATTGTCTTTTATTTTTTTATTGCAAAAAATACCCAAATAGATACAACACAAGAAGACCAACAACAAGAACAGCAAGATGTTAATGATGTGGAGATATCATTAAATCAGGTTGATGTTGAAAACGTAGAAAATGAAGCAGACAAACTACCAGAAGGATTTCCAACAGATATTCCGGTTGAGCTTTCAAATATAACGGAAAGTTATTCAACAGATTATAAAGATGCTGGATTTGTGCAAAAATCCTTGGTATATACGAGCGAAAAGGGTGTTGCATGGCTATTTTCTGAGTATGAGAAATTTATGAAAGATAATGGGTATGAGATTACTGATTCTACAACAGATGATGGATATGCTTATTTATATGGATCAAAAGAAGGTGATGACTTATCTCTTGTATTTGAAGGGGCAGACGGATCAACCATTGTGAGTGTGACTTATTTAGATAGGTAATTATTTTTAGATGAGAGGAAAATACCGAATATTTATAATTCTATTTACATTGCTTGTTGCGGGAGCTGGTTTTTTCTTTGTAAACACAAATATCGCCAATGCTTTAACACCAGGAACTGTAGGTAACTACTCTTGTCCCGGTGCTGATTATTGTACAACAAGCTACGAAACTGGTGCACCCCAGAGTCCACAGTTAAGAGTTGCTGTTAGTTGTTCTGGTTCTTCTCTTGAAGCAACCCTTGAATTTGGTTTATATGCTTCATATACATCAAGATATTATATATATAAAGATGGAGGTTACCTTTCCCAAGGTAACCTAAGTTACTATAATTCAGCGACTTTTGGTCCCACCGGTATATCTTTTGGTTCGCCTCACACATTTAATTATAGAGCATATTGTGATGGTTCTAGTACAGACCCCCCGATTTGTTATTGGGCGACCAGACAACTTGCGAGCCTTTCACTTACAGTTCCGGCCTTTTCGTCGTCTGTTTGTTCTACAGCGTCTGTGCCAACCGTTACAACAAACTCAATATCATCTATTTTACAAAATACATCAACAGGGGGCGGTAATGTGACATCTGCTGGAGGAGCGTCTGTTACAGCAAGGGGATTGGTTTGGAATACGACACAAAATCCAACACTAGCTGACCCATATGGTTCAACATCAAATGGATCTGGAACTGGTGCATTTACTGGGTATTTAACAGGACTGTCTCCAGGCACAACTTATTATGTTCGTGCTTATGCAACCAATTCTGCAGGAACAGGATATGGTAGCCAAGTATCATTTACAACACTTTCAGCGCCTGTTTGTGTGAACGACAGCACAGGTGATGTTTTAGAAGGATCAACTCAACAGGTACACTATGTCTTAAACAATGATACTGGGGCGCCAAATTCTTGGGATAAGTGGGTGGATGTAAATGCTGGTGGTTGTTATGGTCTGTCCCCTTCATCTGCTGGAACAGTAACGGTTTTAAACGCTGGGGCTCGTTGTGGTTTTACACCTTCTTCTAATGTTTCATCTGACACACCTTTTTCATATCAATATCGGATAGGAAGTCCAAATGGACTCGGGAATATCTGTACTGTAAGTGGTACCGTCAAAAATAAAGTGCCTCCCAGCGATGTATACTCAGCTGGCAATGTTTCTTGTGTAAATTATTCTCCACAAGCAAGTTTGTCTTGGAACCCATCGACAACGGGTACATCACCAATTAGTTATAGGGTTTATGAAGCAACTGGAGCAGAACATAATTCAAATAGCTATAGATTGGTTCAGGATAGTACATCAACAAGCTTTACAAGTGGAAGTCTGAATTCTGGAGGGTTATATTATTATAGGGTTCAATCGTACAACTCTGTAGGATCAGGTAATGCGATACAGACAAGGAATACAGCCACTAATGCTTATGAATTTTATGCCCCAAATTGTGGAATTACAGTCTCAACAAGTGCGGGAGCAGGAGGATCTATTAGCCCGACTTCCGCAAGTGTTAATTACAACAGCACAGCTTCGTTCACAGTTTCACCAAACTATTATCATATAATCAGCTCAGTCTCTGGTTGTGGAGGAACTCTTTCTGGGACAACGTATACAACAGGAGCAATTACTGGAGCTTGTACTGTCTCTGCGACGTTTACACCAACAGCAACAGTAAGTGTCACTTCTAATAGAAATATTACATATACAATATCACCTAGCGTAGGATCAAGCTCAGTAACCGCAAACCAAACCAGCTCTCATCAAGTAACAATACCAGCAGGAAGTGGCTCATACACAATTAGCAATCTTCCAGCTGCTGGTGCAGGAGAAACAAGGACGGTAACAGCGACAATTGGAGGATCTACAGTAGGAAGCACATCCGGAACAGTCACAACAGGCCAGACACTATTGTTTACTGTAAATTACTCTACAAACTCTTACACTTACTCATTCAACTCCAACGGAGGAACTCCAAACTACCCATCAGTAACTCAAGCATACAATTCACAAGTAAATAATCCCGGAACTCCATCAAGAACTTGTTACAACTTTACCGGTTGGTCACCTTCACTTCCAAGATCAATGCCAGTTGGCGGAGGAAGCTCTACAGCAGGGTGGAGTATCTATTCAACCACAATCACATTTAATTCAAATGGAGGCTCGGCAGTATCACCAATAACTCAAAATTGTGGTTCTGCTCTTACTCCACCTACAAACCCAACACGAACTGGTTACACGTTTACTGGTTGGTCTCCATCTCTACCGTCAACAATGCCAACAAGTAACATGAGTGTGACAGCTGGATGGAGCAATAACGCATACACACTAACCATAAATCCAGGTTCTTGTACGATATCAGGAACACCAAGAACAACAACAGGTTCTGTTGCTTATGGTTCTTCTATATCTCTATCAGCATCCGCACCAACAGGCTATACATTCACGGGTTGGTCTGGAGGTTCTTGTAGTGGTACAGGAACATGTAGTTTCACAATGCCAGCAGCAAATGCAACGGTAACGGCCACATGTATACCAAACAACTATACCTATTACTTTAACTCAAATGGTGGATCACCAGTACCATCAAAAACTCAAGCATACGGCTCTGCACTAACAAACCCTACACCACCAACAAAAACAGGCTATACATTCACAGGTTGGTCTCCTGCTGTTCCATCGACGATGCCACTTAATGGAGGAAGCTCTACAGCTGGATGGAGTATTAATTCGTATACCGTAACACCTAGCACAGGAACAGGAGGAACAGTAACACCAAATACAGCACAATCTGTAACATATGGCTCAACTAAAGCATTCACAGTGTCTGCAAACACCGGTTATACAAAATCAAATACAGTGGGTGGTACGTGTCCATCTGGATCATGGAGCGGTAATACATATACCACAGGAGCAATTACATCAAACTGCACAGTGTCATTTGCGTTTACACTAAACTCCTATACAGTCTCAACAAGTGCCGGCCCTGGAGGATCAATAAGTCCATCATCAAGAACGGTAAACCACGGAAGTTCAACAACATTTACAGTAACACCAAATACAAACTACATAATCAGCTCAGTCTCTGGTTGTGGAGGAACTCTTTCTGGGACAACGTATACAACAGGAGCAATTACTGGAGCTTGTACTGTCTCTGCGACGTTTTTGCCTACTGCTACAATCCAGGTTACATCAAACCTTGCGACGACCTATAGTGTTGCGGGTGTTACAAATGATTCTCTAACAGCGAATCAAACAAAGTCATATACAGTTATACTTCCGGCATCAGGGAGTCAGAATTATACAATACTTAATGTTCCTAATAAGTCTGGATATTCTAAATCTATAACAGCAAAAATAGGCGGGACGACTGTAGGAAGTACGTCTGGTGTTGTTTCAACTGGTCAAACTTTATTGTTTACTATCAAATACACGGCATTGATTTCACCGACTGTGTCCATAACAAATCCTGTTAATAATTCTGTATATGCAAATGGAGATAATATTCGTGTGGAGGCAACAGCATCAGATTCAGATGGCACGGTTTCGAAGGTTGAGTTTTATAATGGAGCAACAAAATTAGGGGAGGATAATAACTCTCCTTATAGATATAATTGGAACAATATTCCGGCTGGCACATATAGTTTTAGAGCAAGGGCTATAGACAATGATGGTTTGTCTACATATTCAAGTACGATAAGTGTTGTTGTAAAAGTAGATCCAACAATTACATTTTGGGCTTCTCCATCTTTGGTCGCTCCAGGCGAAAAGACCAAGCTATATTGGAGCAATACAGATGTTACAGAGTGTCATGCGGTTTCTGGTCCTTGGAGTGGGTCTTGGACCGGCAGTTCTGCTATTTCTGGTAATATAGA
Source organism: Candidatus Campbellbacteria bacterium CG22_combo_CG10-13_8_21_14_all_36_13 (assembly GCA_002771585.1). Taxonomy (GTDB): domain Bacteria; phylum Patescibacteriota; class Minisyncoccia; order Phycocordibacterales; family PCTT01; genus 21-14-all-36-13. Next base: position 22,287 of record PCTT01000006.1, read on the forward strand.
TAGTGGTGTATTGAGTACACCTGGAATGACTTATACATTTACAATTGGTTGCTCAAACGGCGGTTCTGTATTTACAAAGAGTGATAATGTATCTGTTCAGCCACAGACATTTGATATTGAGGTTTCTGGGGCAATGAAATTTAATGGATTGGGAGCTCAAGGAACATCTACTCCAGTAACAATAACAATTGTTCCAAAATATGGCTTTGATAAAACTATCACATTTAGTGTTGCTGCTGTTGGTTCTAATAGAAACAAATTAAATGGCTCAAAGTTTGTTTTGTCTCAAAACACCCTCACATCAGATAGGTATAATTCTAGTGATGTGACACTCGAAGCTTTTATAAAAGCTCTCACTGAGCCAGGGAAATATACAATCAGAGTTACTGGGTCAAGCTCTGACTTTACAAACACCCTAGATGTAGAACTTATTATAGGGAATGTAGATGGTGTAATAATTCAGGAAATTTAAATAATAAAATACAACCAAAACAAAAAACGCACCATGTGCGTTTTTTAATAAATTTTTTTTAAATATACACAAAACACTTGAGTATGTGTGTCTCATATTTGGTACAATAGGAGTAGTTCAGAATATGGAATCATGAATTATGAATTAAGAATCGAACAATAAGTGTTCCGTTTGTTTAGTTTATCTCATTCTTAATTCTTAATTTATTATTCCATGTCTGCCGGCAGGCAGGTTAATTCCTTAATTAGATGCACATAGAAGAAGAACAACTAAAAGAATTTATACTTGATGCGGGTATTGTTAGTAAGAAGGATTTTGTTGATGTTCTAAAGGAAGCAAAAGAAAAAGACACCAAAATAGGTGAGGTTTTGTTAAACAAGGGAAAAATCAAAGAAGATGATTTGAGGCGTGTATATGCTCATATTTTGGGGATACCATTCATTTCTCTAGCAAATCAGAAAATAGATTTTGATGTGCTTTCATTAATCCCAGAGCCAATTGCCAGAAATAACAATATTGTGGCATTTGCAAAAGATTCAAAAAATCTGGAGGTGGCAATGCTTGATGTCGACGATTTAAACGCTATTGATTTCGTAAAAAAGAAAGTTGGTCTAAAAATACTACCAAGACTTACAGACTCGGAATCTATAAAAAGTGCTCTATTACAGTATCAAAAATCTCTAAAGGCAGAATTTGGAGACATAATAGAAAAAGCTACAAATGATATACATACCGTAGAGACAAAAGAAGGAGAGGTTGAGTCTGAAGAAGAGTTGAAAAAAATGGCAGAAGGTCTTCCTGTTGTAAAAATAGTAGATACTCTTTTAAGGCATGCAATTTTACAAAACGCTTCTGATATTCATGTGGAGCCAATGGAGAAAGAGCTTTTGGTGAGATATAGGATTGATGGAATTTTACACGACGCGATGGTACTCCCCAAAGGTGTTTCTGCAAGCATTAGCGCTAGAATAAAGATACTTTCAAAGTTGAAACTTGATGAAAAACGATTGCCACAAGATGGGCGATTCAAAATAGAAACAGATGGTCAAAAAGTTTCTTTTCGTGTTTCTATTTTGCCAATATATTATGGCGAAAAGATAGTTATGCGACTCTTAAAAGAAAATGCGTCAGGATTTACCCTTGAATCGCTTGGTTTTCATGGAGAAGGGCTTGAGAGAATACACAAAGCGATAAATCAAAAAACCGGAACAATTCTTACCACAGGACCAACTGGTTCAGGTAAAACAACAACACTGTATACACTGCTTGATCTTTTGAATACTCCGGAGGTTAATATTTCCACAATTGAAGACCCTGTTGAATATCAGATGCAGAGAATTAATCAAACTCAAGTGAGACCAGACATCGGTTTTACATTTAGTAATGGACTTAGATCTCTTATAAGGCAAGACCCAGACATCATTATGGTTGGTGAAATACGAGACAATGAAACAGCATCGCTTGCTACAAACGCGGCGCTTACAGGCCACTTGGTACTTTCTACGCTTCATACAAACTCTGCTGCTGGCGCTATACCTCGTCTAATGGATATGAAAATAGAGCCATTTCTACTCGTTTCTACCGTGAGGGTGATTATTGCTCAGCGCTTGGTTAGAAAATTGTGCGGAAGTAAGGAGAAAAGAACATTGAAAAAAAGTGAGATTGAATCTCTAAAAAAATCTGTTGATTTAGAGAAAGTTTTAAGGGTTTTAAAGGAGGAGGGTGTGGTTGACTCCAAAACAAAATTAGAAACATTAATATTTTATTCTCCAAAGACTGGTCAGGATGACTGCGAAGACGGGTATAGTGGAAGAATAGGTATACATGAAATTTTGAATGTATCAAATACAATAAAAGATCTAATAATTTCTGGCGCTACCGCAGACACGATACAAGAACAAGCTGTTAAAGAAGGCATGCTTACTATGTTTGAGGATGGAATATACAAAGCAGCAATAGGCGTGACCACAATAGAGGAGGTTTTGCGTGTAGTATCCGAATAAATTTTTAATTTTTAATTTCGAATCAATTTTTAATGAATGAATTTTAAATTAAAATATTTGAACATTCATTCAAAATTTAAAATTTAAAATTTGAAATTCATTTTATGAAGTATAAATACAAAGCAATTAAAAAAGGCGGGGAGATATATGAGGATTTTGCTGATGCCAAAAGTGAAGAGGATTTATATAGACTATTGAAAGAAAAAGAGGAGACTCTTGTATTTGCCGAGCTAAATGGAAAATCTAATTTGTTAGAGAAGGTATTGAGTATATTCACAAAGCTTTTTGGTAGGGTAAAAGAGGAAGATAAAATTAATTTTGCAAATAATCTTGGGTCAATGATAGAGGCTGGTCTTGCTGTATCTCGTGCGCTAGATGTGATGTCACGGCAGACAAAGAATAAAAAGTTTAAAGAAGTTATTTCAAATATAAACAACTCATTAAGAAAGGGGCAAACTCTTTCGAGTGGGCTTGAAGCATATCCAGATATCTTCTCATCAATTTTTGTGTCCATGGTGCGCTCTGGTGAAGAGAGTGGAAATCTTGGGGGGTCTTTAAAGCTTGTGGCCAATCAGCTTGATAAGGCATATAAACTAAAAAGAAAAATAAAGGGCGCAATGATATATCCTGCGATTATTTTATCAGCGATGGTTGTTGTGGGTGCTTTGATGCTTATATTTATTGTGCCGACCCTTTCGGCTACATTTGAAGAATTAAAAGTAGAGCTACCAAAATCAACACAGTTTATAATTTTTATTAGTAATTTACTTAAGGATCATTTAATAAACACATTACTCGTAATATCTCTGGTTTGCTCTGCTTTTATATATTGGAAAAGAACAAATAGTGGGAAAAAATTATTTCATAAACTAGTATTAAAAATACCCATTATAGGCACGCTTGTGATAGAGACCAATACTGCAAGGACAGCAAGAACCCTATCTTCACTTCTGACATCTGGTGTTGAGATTGTGAGGGCAACCGAGATTACAGAAGAAGTGATTCAAAATGTACATTTTAAGGAAGTGATTAAAGAAGCTGGTAAGAAAGTACAAGGTGGCGCCACGTTATCAGAAATTTTTAAATCTTATGAAAACTTGTATCCACCACTAATTAACGAGATGATGGCTGTCGGTGAAGAAACCGGCCAATTGCCAGAACTCCTTATGAGAGTTGCTGTTTTTTATGAAGAAGACATAGATGAGAAGACAAAAAACATGTCTACAATAATAGAACCATTTTTGATGGTAATAATTGGTACTGTTGTTGGATTTTTTGCAATATCAATGATTACACCAATGTATTCACTTTCGAATAGTATTTAAGAGTCTATAAAGTCTATAAAGTCCATAAAGTCGAACGTCCATAAAGTTTACAAAGTCCACCTGCCGGTAGGCAGTTAAAGTCAAATGTTAAAAGAAAAAAATCAAAAGAATATAAGAAAAGT
>PCTT01000006.1:26233-36832 GCA_002771585.1 Candidatus Campbellbacteria bacterium CG22_combo_CG10-13_8_21_14_all_36_13
CAGGACTTTCGACTTTCGACAAGCCTCGCCTATTGCGAGGCGGGTTTGCACTGATAGAGGTAATAGTTGTTTTAGCAATACTTGGAATATTGGCGGGGATAACAACAGTTTCTTTTTCCAAGTTTAGAAACACTGATGTATTGGAAGGAAATGTATCATCTGTTTTGTCTATGTATGCAAAAGCGAGAGAAAACACTGTTTCTTCTTTAGAAAATTCTAAATATGGTGTATACGCAACAACAACCAAATTTGTAATATTTAAGGGTGACATTTATTCAGAAGGAGCTAGTGGTAATGAGGAATTTGTTTTAGAGGGTGGAGTAGTTTTGAAGGATATAAATATCTTTGGTGGTGGACAGAGTGTCGTTTTTGAAAGATTAACAGGAAAAACATTAAATTATGGGTTTATAACGATTGGTATATCTTCTGATCCTACAAAAGATTTAGATATAATAATTGAAAAGACAGGTCTGGTGCGTAAAACTGAATAATTATGTTTAATAAAATATATAATCAAAAAGGATCGATGTTGATGGAGGTTGTGATTGCCTCAGCCATACTATTATTTATAGTACTTGGGGTTCTTGGTTCTTTTGGTATCACAATAAGAACCTCTTTATCAAACACAAAACTATTACAATCCAGTTTTTTGCTTGAAGAAGGTGCGGAGGTTTTGAGGCACATGAGGGATGATTCTTGGTCTAAAATCAGTAATCTGGTACCAAGCACAACATACGCGTTTATGAAAACAGATAGCGATTGGTCTATTTTTGAGGGTAAAGAATATATAGATGGCTTTGAGAGAATCTTTTTGGTCGAGCAAGTGTCTAGAGATGGAAGTAGCGATATTTCAGAAAGCGGTACAATAGATTCGAACACAATAAGAGCTACAATAAATGTTTCTTGGTATGAAAATAACGCTACCACAACCAAGTCTCTTTCTTTATATCTTACAAATATCTTTTAAGAGATGAAGATTTATTCAGAATCATGAATTACGAATTAACCCGCCTACCCTGCCTACCGGCAGGCAGGGAATTATGAATACAAACATTAAAGACAAAAAAACAATAAATAATCAAAGTAAGTCGTCGTTTTTTAGACGCATATTCTTAATTCCTAACCTGTCCGTCCGGCAGGCGGGTTCTAAATTCTATATTCGGAATAAAAGCGGTTTTTCTATAATAGAATTACTTGTATATGTGGCCGTGCTGATTTTTATGATTTTTGTGGTATTTAGCACCATATCTGTCACGAGAAATGCGTATAGAACAGTGAAAGCTACACGTATAATGCATGCATCAGCGCTTTCTCTTTTTGACAGAATAGGCAATGAAGTACGATCGGCCTATGATATAAATCTTGCAAACAGTAGTCTTGCGAATGATTCTGGATCACTTGCTCTCACAAAAGATAATGGTGGTGCGAATGAGACAAAATTTTATATTGATACCGGAGTAGTTGTAGTCTCAGACGATTCGATACCAGAAGGTTCTCTAACGAGTGCTGAAATGACAATAAATTCATTGAGGTTTGATGTATATGATAATACCTTATCCAAACTAGTTTCTGTTGTTTTTAACGCAAGTGTCTCTATTGGTGACTATACGTATAACAAAGAGTTTCGTAATTCTTATGTTTTAAGGGGTGGATATTAATTTTGTAATGAATATATTTAAGATTAAAAAAAGAAATTATGAGGGAGGGTCTATTCTTTTTATGACTATTCTTTTTTTGTTAGCATTTTCCCTAACTACAATTTATGGTGTGATAAATCCGGTATTACGCGACATGAAAACAGTTCGTGGCGCAAGTATGTCTAGGCAATCTTTTTTTACGTCAGAGAGTGGTGTTGAGGATTTTGTTTACCGTTTAAAAAACAACATCACGCATGATAATGTGGAAACTATTGTTTTAAATAATAGAATTGCCACATCAACTTTATCTACGAATGGATATTTGGTAAACGTGACATCTGTCGGTGACACAGATTCTGTAATTAGACTGACAAGCGTGGATTTGGTGCTTGCGAGTGGAGCATCTTTTAATTATGGGGTTCAGGCGGGGGATGGTGGCGTGTCTTTTGAGAATACAGCGTCTATTTTAGGAAACGTAAATTCTAGTGGCCCAATAACGGGCTCTAATTCAAATATTATTTATGGCACCGCTATATCTTCAGGCCCTTCTGGACTTGTGGATGGTATACATGCCACAAGCTCTGTATATGCACATACGATACAAAATGCTGATATAGACGGTGATGCTTATTATCAAAATATTTCTGGCTCTACTGTAGATGGTGCGATGTATCCGGGAAGTCCGGATCAAGAGAGTATTGGTATGCCAATATCAGATGAACAAATAGAAGAGTGGAAAGCTGCCGCTCTTGCTGGTGGTGTGGTGAGCTCTCCATGCCCTTATAAAATTACAAACGCTACAACAATTGGACCAAAGAAAATAAATTGTAATTTAGAGATAAGTGGCAATAATTACACAATTAATATTTCTGGCAATTTGTGGATTGATGGTGATATTGAAATAAAAAACAGCCCAACCCTTAGGGTTGCTGATTCAATGTCTGGTAAAAGTGTCGTTATTGTTGCAGACAATGATTCAAATAGAAGTGTTGGTGGTGTAATATATCTTGAAAATTCATCTGTATTTGAAGGCAACGGTAATAATTCTTTTATACTTTTTATATCGAAAAATAACAGTGCATCAACTGGAGGAGAAAATACGGCTATTAGTGCGGGGAATTCTATGTATGGAGACGTATTATTGTATGCGCCAGACGGTGAAATAAAGTTACAAAATAGTGTTTCTATTAAGGAAGTCACAGCTTACAAAATAAGTATAAAAAACTCTGCACAAATCATATACGAGACAGGTATTGCTAATTTGTTGTTTGATTCTGGCCCAGGTGGTGGTTTTGAGGTTGGAGATTGGGTAGAAACAGAATAGTTTTGGTATGAGTCTATCGGATGTTAGAATATAGGTATATGAATTCAAAAACTAAATATGTAATAGGGAACTGGAAAATGGAGCCACGAACTGCCGTGGAGGCACGAGCTTTATTTTTATCTATAAAAAAACAATCCTCTCGTATAAAAAACACATCTATTATTATTTGTCCTCCAGCAATTTTTTTGGGAGACCTGCAAATGGCACATTCTGGTAATAAGATTTCAATAGGTGCCCAGAATGTATTTTGGGAGAATCCATCTTCTGGTAGGGGTGCTTTTACTGGAGAGATTTCAGCAAACCAGTTGATAGACAGCAGTGTAGAGTATGTTATTGTCGGGCATTCTGAGAGAAGGGCATTGGGTGAGACTAATGAAATAGTTGCAGAGAAACTACATACAATTGTTGAAGCAAAATTAACACCAATTTTATGTATTGGTGAAAGATTGAGGGATGAAGAAGGAGAATATTTGTCTTTTATAAAAGAACAAATAGAGACAGCCCTCCGAGATGTACCACACAATAAAATTAAAAATATCATTATTGCTTATGAACCAGTCTGGGCTATTGGTAGGGGGGATGACGCTATGGGGCCAAAAGATATGCATGAGGTTTCTCTTTATATACACAAAATACTTGTTTCTATGTTTGGTAAGAAAATTGCGAGTGGCGTTGATGTGGTTTATGGAGGTTCTGTAGAAAGAAGTAACGCAGAAGAGCTAATAAAAGGCGGTGAAATATCGGGATTTTTGGTTGGTCACGCTTCGCTTTATGCAGATCATTTTATTGATATTGTTAAAATTGTTGATAATTCATAATACAAAAACATACAATGATAAATCTTCCGGTGATAACAAGTAATACAGAATTAAAAGGTAAAAAAGTTTTATTAAGAGTTGGTTTTAGTGTTCCGGTTCGTGACGGGAAAATAGAAAACGATTTTAGGATACGAAAGGCGCTTCCAACTATCAATTGGTTGCGGGAACAGGGTGCAAAAATAATTCTTGTAAGTCATATTTGGGGTGATGAAACAACTTCTTTGAAAATTGTTCACGAATATTTGGAGAAAATGATGGAAGTTAAATTTTCTCCAGATTGTGTTGGAGAGAATGCTATTAAAATTGTTGAAGAAATGAAAGATGGCGATGTGGTTTTGCTTGAAAATACAAGACTTCATGACGGTGAGGTTGGAAACCAAGAAAAAGTTGCAGAGGCTCTAGCTAAACTCGCAGATATTTATGTAAATGATGCATTTTCTGTATCTCATAGATTTCATGCTTCTATAGTGGGTGTGCCGAATTTTTTACCCTCATATATAGGTCTTCAATTTAAAGAAGAAATGGATCACTTAGCGCTTTCTTTTAGTCCACCAAGACCTTTTTTGTTTGTTTTGGGTGGTGCTAAATTTACAACCAAAATACCACTTATAAGAAAGTTTTTGGAAAAGGCTGACATTGTATATGTGGCAGGAGCATTGGTTAAACCGTTTTTATTAGAGAAAGGGCTTACAATAAACCAAGAGCATGTTCCACCAAATATGGGGTCTGTCGCTGATATTGCTGATGACCCAAAGCTAAGATTTCCATCAGATGTAGTATGTTTTAATGGAGAAACTTCAGAAAATATCGGGTTGGAAAAATGCGAGATTGAAATTGGAAATATAATTGACATAGGCGCTAGCTCGGTTGAAGATTTGAGAGAGTTGGTTTCTGAATCCGCTTTTGTTTTATGGAACGGTCCGCTTGGGGATTATCAAAAAGACTTCTCTGAAGGAACAATTGGTTTTGCTAAGATTTTGATAGATAGTGGCGTTACTTCTGTTGTTGGTGGCGGGGACACTATGGCCGTGCTCGAGAATGAGGGTCTAGACTATGAGCATGGATTTACTTTTACCTCTACTGCGGGAGGCGCAATGCTTCAGTTTTTGGCGGATGAAACACTTGTGGGTATAGATGCAATAATAAGAAGCAATAAAAATAGAGTATAAATCTCTGTGGTACAATAATAAAATATGCACAGATATCAGGTATTAGATGATTTAGCACAAGAAATGCCCGACGAACTTGGGCATTTTTCTTCTCTAACTAAAAAACTTTTAAAAAATAGAGGCATTCATAAAAATGAAGACGCACAAGCTTTTTTAAATCCATCCTATGATGACGGGGTGCACGACCCGTTTTTGCTTAAGGATATGGATAAGTCGGTCGAGAGAATCATTAAGGCTGTTTCTGATAATCAAAAAGTAGTGATTTTTAGTGATTATGATACTGATGGTATACCTGGAGCGGTTGTGCTTCATGATTTTTTCAAAAAAATAGGGTTTGAAAATTTTACAAACTATATTCCCCATAGGAACAAAGAAGGTTTTGGACTTAACACTGATGCAATACAAAAATTTGTTGACGAAGGAGTAAAGCTCTTAATTACAATTGATTGTGGCACGGCAAACAATAGGGAAGTTGAGTTTGCAAATGAAGCTGGTATTGATGTGATTATCACAGATCACCACCTACCAAATGGAGATCTTCCAGATGCGTATGCAATACTAAACCCAAAACAGCCAGGTTGTGAGTATCCTTTTAAGGAGTTGTGTGGCGCTGGTGTAGTTTTTAAGCTCGTACAAGGACTTATCCAACACGGCAGAAGAGAGGGGTGGCCTGCCCTCAGTAGCTTTAGCGAAGGAGTGGAAAAATGGCTTCTTGATATGGTCGGTATTGCCACCGTTTCAGACATGGTGCCTCTTGTGGGAGAGAATAGGGTTTTTGCTCGTTTTGGACTCTTGGTACTTAGAAAATCTCCAAGACCGGGACTTCAGCATTTGCTAAAAATTACAGGTACAAATCAAAAATATTTAACAGAAACAGACATAGGTTTTACTATAGGTCCAAGAATAAACGCAGCCTCCAGAATGGATAAACCAGAAGACGCATTTGAGCTTCTCTCCACGAATGATCTAGAACACGCAGGAATTCATGCCGAGCATCTTGATGGTATAAACAATGAAAGAAAAGGTGTGGTAGCGTCGATGGTAAAAGAAGCTAAGAAAAAAATTGAAGCAAGAATTGCAGAGGGAAGAGAACTTGGTCCCGTGATAGTGATGGGTAATACTCACTGGAAGCCATCTCTATTAGGTCTTGTCTGCAATACTTTGTCGGAAACATACAATAAACCATCATTTCTTTGGGGTCGGGACGGTAGCCCAACAATAAAAGGATCCTGTCGTTCTGATGGTGTTATGAATTTGGTGCATTTAATGGATAAGGTAGAAGATGGTGTGCTTGTAGAGTTTGGTGGTCACGAATTTTCTGGAGGTTTTTCTGTGACAGAGGATGGTGTGCATCATTTAGAAGAAGCTTTTACAAAAGCATATACCGCACTTGGTGCAGATGATGTGATAAAAAGTCTTATAGAGATTGATACAAAACTTTCTCTCGATGATGTGAATTGGCAAAATTATGACGAGATTGAAAAATTGTCACCATTTGGTGTTGGTAATAAACAACCCTTGTTTTTGTTTGAGGGTGTTATTCCAGATTCTGTAACTACTTTTGGTAAGCAAAACAACCATTTAAAGCTTGTATTCTCAAACAGCAGTGGTCAAAAAATAAATGCTATCACTTTTTTCAAAATACCCGATAACTTTAAAGCTCTGGATAGGATTGGGCCAGTTAACTTAGTTGCACATATTGAGAAATCTACATTTGGATACAAACCCGAATTGAGGCTAAGAATTGTTGATATAGTTTAGCTTTGGACTTTATAGAATTATGTATAAAAAGTAGTTATTTTAAATAAAAATATTATAATTATTTAATATGAAAAAATTATCACAAGGTTCTATAAAGCTAACAGCTATTATAATATTAGTTTTATTGGTTTTGGTTGTTGGATATTTTGTATTAACAGCAAAAAATTCTCAACCAAAAGTAGTATTATTCCCGGATTCTATTGATGAATATCAGCTAACAAGATCAAGTACGTCAGATACTGAGTGTTTTTTCTTGGAAGAGGATAAGGATATGCTTGATTCTGGGCTAGAGGGTGAGATTTGTTTCCAGAAAACAGAATTCGAATATAGAGATTATTCAAGCAATGTTGTTTCTGGCGAAGTAAAGAGTGTGACAAAAGGGGATGATTTGTTAAAGAAATATTGGATTTATAACAATTCTTCAGAAGTTATAGACGGCAAGTTTTTATTTAGAACGAAGCCATATCGCCATGGCTTGTCTTGGTTTACTAATACTGAAGGCATTGATACTGTACCCTTGAATGGAGAAGTATTAATGATAAGCGTCAGATCACGCCCGATTATTCAAAAGAGGCAACTGGAGATAATGCTGTCACACAATGGTTGTTTAATAAGTATCCTCCAGAACAGTATTAAAATTTTAAAAACCACGTAGGCGTTGCCTACGTGGTTTTTATTTACTACAGTTAACCGTAGTAAGTTGCTTTTATATTTTTTACTATATAGGTTATATCAGATAAGGTATACTGTACTTTAATTATGAATTTTAAATTTCAAATTTTACCTAGCCCGCTGACGCAGTCGGTCAGGGAATGAATTTTGCCTGCCTGCGGTAGGCAGGAATGAACGAATTTTAAATTAAAACATTAAAAATTGAATAAAAATTAAAAATTTTAAATTAAAAATTGTTTTTATGGACATAAAAATCTTTACAGACGGTTCATCAAGTGGAAATCCGGGTCCGGGAGGATGGGGCGCCGTCATTTTGATGGATCAAAATGACGGAAATCCGAAATCCGAAATCCGAAATCCGAAAGTTACGGAATTAGGGGGTGGAGAGAAGAAGACGACTAACAACAGAATGGAACTCAAGGCAGTTATTGAATCACTTCGTTTTATTAAGAGCTATAAGCTAAGAGCTAAGAGCTATGAGCTGGTGGTTTATTCAGATTCCTCCTACGTAATCAACGGTGTCACGAAATGGCTAGACGGTTGGATTGATCGTGATTGGATTAATTCCAAAAAAGAGCCTGTGCAAAACAGAGATTTATGGGAAGAGCTTGTTGATGCAGAAGATGGTTTGGATGTTAAATGGAAGCTTTTGCCGGGGCACAGTGGCGTGACTGGAAACGAGAAAGCAGACGAAATAGCAACATCATTCACTTTTGGTAAACCAAAAAAACTTTTTTCAGGCAGTATTGATGATTATGAATTTGATATAAAAGATATATCACATGACTCTGTAATGAAAAAAGTAAAAGATAATAAAAAGACAAGACAGAAAGGTAAGGCGCACTCATATTTGTCTCTTGTTGAGGGAAAGCTTATGAAGCACTACACATGGAAAGAGTGTGAAGCGCGAGTAAAAGGGAAACCAAATGTGAGATTTAAAAAAGCGCTTAGTCCGGAGGAGGAGCACGAGATAATTCGCTCATGGGGATTCACAAGTGTAGATGGAAAACACTAAAATATTTTACGCAATAATAATATCTTTTTTCTTAGGTACTGCCGGTTATTTCATATTGAATACCGGCATTTTTGTTTCAATTTTTATACTGGTACTCGGTATAAGCATTTTGCTTTTTGTTTTTCTCACAAAGAGTAAGGAAAATTTTATTATTCTTTTTGCTGTGTTTCTTGTTGCTATGTCTTTTGGCTCTATTCGTGCACAGGTAAAAGATTCGCACATTGTGCGTACTCTTGATTCATATATTGGAAAAAATATTGATATAGAAGGAGAGGTGGTGAGGGACGTGAGGATGCGTGGCGCGTATAAGGAGATAATAATAAAAACAAAAGAAGGTGATGGTATAAGGGTGAGTGTTGATCTACACGCTGATGTTGTTTATGGGGATGTGGTTTATATCTCTGGCAAACTTCAAAAGCCAAAGAATTTTGAGACAGATACGGGAAGAGTGTTTGATTATGTGTCTTACCTTGAAAGGAAAAATATTTCTTATCAAATATTTTATCCTGAGATAGAGGTATTGAATCATGATGGTGGTAATAAATTAAAAAAAGTTTTACTCGGTATAAAAAATGGTTTTGTTGGGTCTATATCATCTGTGGTTCCAGAGCCACATGCGTCTTTGGCTGGTGGTATTACTGTTGGGGCCGATGATTCGCTAGGAGATGAGCTGGAAGAGGACCTAAGACGAACGGGAATAATCCACATAGTGGTTCTGTCCGGATACAATGTAACAATTGTGTCTGAATTCTTTATGAAGATGTTCGCTTTTCTTCCTTTTGTCTGGAAGAGCGTGCTTGGAGCGCTTGCGATACTTCTCTTTATGATAATGACAGGTGCTACTGCTACTATTGTGAGGGCTAGTATTATGGCTGGCTTGCTTATTTTAGCTCGTGTGACGGGGCGCACATCAGATGTAATGAGGCTTTTGTTTGTTGCTGGATTTGTGATGGTACTTATTAATCCGTTTGTGCTTTTGTATGATCCATCATTTCAGCTTTCTTTTCTCGCTACGTTTGGATTAATTTTTGGGACACCTTATGTGGAGAGACTATTTAAAGGAATTACAAAATTTGTATCCATAAAGGAGTTCGCCGTATCTACAATTGCTACACAGATTTTTGTGCTTCCTCTTATCTTATATATGACAGGACAGGTTTCTGTGGTGGCGCTAATTGTAAATCTTTTGGTGCTGCCGGTGATTCCGTTTGCTATGTTTATAGGGCTTTTTGTTGGTCTTGTTGGATTTGTTTCTTATGGACTCGCTTTTCCTTTCGGCTTTGTGGAATATGTCGTGCTTGATTATGTTTTTCTTGTGGTGGATATGTTTTCCAAACTTTCTTTTGCTTCAATTTCTATTCCAAATTTTTCAATTTGGTGGATGTTTGGGTTGTATCTACTTTATGGGGCCGTGTGGTATTTATGGAGACAAAAAATAAAAGAATAAAAAAGAATTATTCTGGTATAGGTAAAATTATTAAAAAAAGCCCGACACCGTTCAGCTTGCGCTTACTTGGTGTCGGGCTCGGTTGCCAGCTTGCGAGCTGGCTAGTTGCAGTTGGCGACAGAACGCTCCAGATCGTCGATTGCGTCGATGATCAGGGTCCCGTTTTGGAGGAACCAGCGTGCCTGGTCACATACGACCTCATAGGCGGGTCGTATACCAAGCCCTTTCGGCTCTCCCTTTCTGGTTCTCCAAAACGAAATCGTTTTGGTGAACAGGCCATCGATGTTTCCAAGCCACACGTCGTCATCGGTGACGACCTGTCCCGGCTTCGTTCTGTTCATTCCGAACTCGTGTCGTCCGGATTGAGAGATGAGAGAACTGAGACGGGACAGCTTCTTGGCCAAAGGGCTTTCGTCGCCGTAGTTGGCCAGATCCAGCTTTCTGTCGTCGTGCCAGGACGAGACTGCGTTGAAGAACGCAACGAGTCCAGACAACGGGTCTCGCATCGACATTGCCGAAGCAATGTCCTGCTTGAGTACCCGGAGTTCCGGAAGGATTTTCTGGACCCTCGAGCCCAGAACGTTGACTGCAGCTCGTGAAAACAGGTTTTTGATGGACTGTAGCATTCTTACCCCACCTCGCGGGGTAGTGTGTAGGTGCATGAGTGCTAACTCCAGTTAACCTTTGAATTAGGACAGTTAGAATTAATAGATTAGAAGAATTAATTTTAATTGTCATGAAGAAGAAATTTCATCA
>PCTT01000034.1 GCA_002771585.1 Candidatus Campbellbacteria bacterium CG22_combo_CG10-13_8_21_14_all_36_13
CCAAGGAAACGTCTTGGATGGAGAACACCTTTAGAAGTTTTTAATGAAAGTGTTGCACTTCAAGATTGAATGTACCGGTTCAATATTTTTAATAGCATGATGACAAACAAAAAAATCTTTGAGTTTACGAATTTAATAAATGGTGTTATAATGACCTAGTTAAATATGTTTGGGTTTTAAACGATTAAAAAGGATAGAAAATATGAACTTGTTTGAGAGGATAACACCACTGATATCACAGACCACTACTTGGGCTCTTATTTTGTTGCCCACTAAATTGCCATTTTGGATAGAGTTTCAGGGTGAAAGAGCATAAGAAAATATCATGCACAAAGCCTACTTTTTACCCCCATTTTTACTTCAAAACTCTGTACGCTTTGTATTAAGAATGTTTTTTAGTGTATTTGCCAGGTTAAAAGTGTTAGGTTTGGAAAATATTCCTTTTGGACATGGCAAAATAATTTTTGCTTCAAATCACACGTCGGAGCTTGACCCAATTTTGATTCCCGTAAGTATTCCAGTATTTTTAAGTCCTGGACCTATGTTTTATACATCACTCCCAAAAGGACTATACAATGATCTGTCTTGGTGGAAAGATTTTATTTATGGTGGATTGTTTTTTAAAGCTTGGGGTGCTCATCCTGTAAGACTTGGTGCAAAAAATTATGCTTTTTCACTAGAAAGACATCGACAAATTCTAGAAGATAAGGCAAAGATGTGTATATTTCCAGAAGGGTCTAGATCAAAAGATTGTAAAATAAAAAGTGCAAAGGGTGGTATAGGATATCTTGCGCACAAGACAGGAGCGGTTGTTATACCCACAAATGTATCAGGCGTTTGTAATACAAAAGCAAAAAATTTATTTACAGGAAAATCAAGGTTTATTGTGAACTTTGGTAAACCTATGTATATAAATGTTTCAGAGGATCTTTCTGATGAAGAATATATTGTTTCTTATAAAAATTTTGCTGAACAAGTGATGAGAGAAGTTGAAAATTTAATGAAAGATTAAAATGTTAGATAATCATTTTTGGAGAAAATATTTTAAAGTTTATGATGTTTTAAATCACGTAATACCATATCAAGAGATGTTAGATATGGTGGTTGAGAGTTTAAATATTAAACAAGGAGACTTAATACTAGATGCTGGAGCTGGTACTGGCAACTTAGCAATAAAAATGCACGGGAAAGGGGCAAAAGTAATTGCTTTTGATAGCTCTACAGAAGGGCTAGAAATCTACAAAAATAAATTTGATGAAGCGGTTTTTATTTGCGGAAATTTAGAAGACAAATTGCCTTTTGAAGATAATTTGTTTGATCATATTTATTCTGTAAATACACTACATTTTATTGCTTCGCAAAAACGAGAAAACGTCTGTAAGGAGTTTAATCGTGTTCTTAAACAAGGTGGTAATATCGCGCTTGTAAGCCTTAGTGAAGGATACCGTCCCATGTTGATATATAAAGACCATGTGAAAAAACATTATATATCAATGGGATTTTGGTATACAGTCAAGCATTTATTTCATTTGGTTATTCCAACAATAAAAATGTTTTATTATGGATTAAAGATAAAAAGACACACAAAAAGCGAAAATGATGGAAAGTTAATGATTGGAGACGAGCAATTTGAATTACTTGAAAATACAGGTTTTAAGAACATAAAACCTACAAATAATATATTTGCGAATCAGGCTGTTATAAATATCGCAGTTAAGCTATAATAACTATATGGGAGCGCTTTTCTCAATAATAAAAAGTATTTTTATAATGATTACGCCAACATGGTTGGCGAGAATTCTCTTTAAACAAAAGGGGTTGGTTTGGATTGTACATCCTAGAGATACTAGAGATATCGTGAGAAAAATTGGATCTTTAAAAAACTTATCTGATGAGAAAATTTTTAAAATTGCACAACGTATACCGCCATTTCTTGTGTCTAATTTTCATAATGATAAAATAAGTGGCTATATGATTGGTATTCCCGTTTCTCCTAAAATTCTTGGATCAAAAGAAGATACTCATGTTAAATTTTCTGTAAAAAAGACCAGACAAGCATTAAAAATGGCTTACAAACTAGGAGCCACATCAGTTAGTCTTGGTGGTTTTTTAACTTCTGTCGTGTCTAAAAACAATTTGGAAAAAGAGTTTAATATGAAATTTTATGATGGCACGAGACTTCTCTCAAGACTTGCTGTAGATAAAATTGACAGGATTTTAGTTTCAAATAATTTTGATATAACCAATACTACAATAGGTATATTAGGAGCAACCACAAAGACAGGATCTCTAGTCTCAGAGCTTTTGGTACAAATGAATTTCAATAAAATTTATCTTTTTGGTAAAACTAGTGAAAATCTGGAAGCCTTAAAGGAAAGATGTTTTAATATAAATCCAAAAATTGAAGTTGTCGTTTCCACAGATCTATCTAAATTATCTAATTGTGATATTAATATTTTAACTGCATATATTCAAACAGACGAAGAGGTTGAGCAGTACATTAAGAAAGACTCAATTTTCCTTGGCGCAGTAGAGCCAGCAAGTCCTTTTGTATTTAAGTTAGATAAAGATAGACCAGACGTGACAGTATATAAAGGAATTACAGTAAATACTCCAGATGTTTTTTATGATGGATATGATCTCGGACTCCCGAAAGGTAATTCATTTGTCTGCGTTACAGAGGCATTTCTTTTTACACAGGAGCAAGAGAGCGCAGAGGGTGTATATCAAGAAAATTTGGAAAATACACAGAAAAAAGTAAAGGCTTTATTTGAAAAATATAACTTTACATCATCATGAAAAAAGATATTTACATAGATTATGCATCTTCTACACCAACTGATCCAAGAATATTAAAACGATTTTTACCTTACTATACAGAAAAATTTGTCAATCCGTCTTCCTCACACTTTTTGGGTAAGATTGTGAAATCAGAAGTAGAAGACGCAAGGAAAAAGGTTGCAAAATTTCTAAACTGCAGTACTGATGAAATAATTTTTACTAGTGGAGGCACCGAGTCAGAAAATTTAGCAATTAAGGGCATTTCTTTTCCTGTCAAAAAAAGCGGAAATCATATTATTATTTCAAATGTAGAGCATACGGCGGTTTTTAGTAGTGCAGACTATTTAAAAAAACATGGTTTCGATGTAACGAGAATTTCTGTTGATAAAAAATGTAATATAAATTTTGAAGAATTAAAAAAAGCCATTAGAGATGAAACCATTTTGGTTTCTGTTATGTATGTAAACAACGAAATAGGAACTATACAACCTATAGTAAAAATAGGCGCATATATAAAACAACTTAACAAAACAAGAACAAAACAAGGAAAAGCTATAATTAGATTTCATGTGGATGCGGAAGCTGCTTGTTTTTATTTAGATTGTGATGTTAAAAAGCTGAATGTAGATTCTATGAGTATAAATGGCTCTAAAATGTATGGTATTAAGGGGTCTGGAGCGCTTTTTGTGAAAAAAGGAACACCAATAGCAACACAGATCACTGGTGGCGGACAAGAAAATTATCTTAGAGGTGGCACAACAAATGTACCAGCAGTTGTTTCGTTAGGATACGCTTGTTTTTTTGCACAGAAAGAAAGGGTGCTTAATAATAAAAAAATTATAAAATTAAAGAAGACTCTTATTGATGGAATTAAAAAAGCTATTAAAAATAGCCAGTTGAATACTCCAGAAAACAGTGTCTCGAATATTGTCCATTTTACCTTTCTTGGTAATAAAAAAGATATTGTGAAAGAATTAAGCAAAAAGTGTATAGCTGTATCTACTGGATCTGCTTGTGCTGCAAATACCAAACACAAATCTCACACGCTTGAGGCAATGGGTTTTTCTGATGAAGATATTGATTCAAGCATAAGATTTTCATTTGGGAAATATAATACACTTGATGATGTTAAAAATGTTATACAATCTTTAAAGACCATATTACAATAGAGTAATGTTAATTGAACTTTTTCTTATAGGAATGTTCCTTGCGGGACTATCAAATATTACTTTTGGTTTTTTGGTTTATTCGAAAAACAAAAAAAGCCCATACGGTAAAACGTTTTTGATGCTTAGTTTAACTTTTGCTATTTGGGCTATATCATATGCTATTTGGCTTACCAAATCAGACGCAGAATCTGCTCTCCTGTGGTCAAGAATGCTCAATCTTGGTGCAACACTTATCCCTGTGTTTTTTTTGCATTTTGTCCTGTCTTTTTTGGGACAAAATAAAACTAAAAAAAACTTACTCAGATTTGGATATATTAGTACAATTTTATTTTCTTTTCTGAGTTTTTCCCCTGGTTATGTAACATCCGTAATTAAAGTTGGAGGATTTTCTTTTTGGCCACAAGCAGGACCTATATATACTATCTTTTTAGTAATCAATTTTATTTTTCTATTTGGATATGCTCTTTTACTGTTAGCTGATGCCGTCTTTAATAGAAAATTACCACCAGAATCAATGATGCAGGGTAGATATATTTTATTTGGTTCTTTAATAAGCGTGATTGGTGGTAGTGCAAATTTTCCATTAATGTATGGGTATTCTTTTCCAGCATATTTATCACTCTTGTCTATATTCCACCCGTTTTTTTGGAGCTATGGCGCTATAAAATATCAATTTTTTAATGTAAAAGTATTATCTAGCCAACTTCTCGTATTTATGTTATGGATGTTCCTACTAATAAGAACATTTATTTCAGAAACTATTGAAGAGCAGATAATAAGTGGGGTCTTGTTAGTTGTTACTGTAATTGTTGGCTTATTACTCATTCAGAGTGTTGTAAAAGAGGTAAAAGCACGAGAAAAAATTGAGAAACTTGCGAAAGAGTTAAAACAAGCAAACAAAAAACTTGAGGAGATGGGAGAGCAGAAATCACAATTCCTTTCAATTGCATCTCATCAGTTTAGAAGCCCGCTTACCGCAATAAAGGGCTACACATCTCTCATTCTTGAAGGATCATATGGCGAAATACCAGAAAAGATAAAAGAGCCAATAAGTAATATATATGCTTCAGCACAAAACCTTGTGATTGTCGTGGAAGACTTTTTGAATATTTCAAGAATAGAACAGGGTAGAATGGAATATAATTTTGAAAAAACAGACGTTGGTAAGCTTGTTGCTGGAATAGTTGAAGAGATAAGGCCAGTTGCAGAGCAAAGGAATCTTAAATTTGATTTTAAAGCTCCTGCTGGAGAAACATTTTTCTCAAATATAGACGCTAACAAAATAAGGCAGGTGATAATAAATACAATAGACAACTCTGCGAAATATACTCCGGCTGGATGGATAAAAGTTTCTATAGACAAGCATGATGGGAAAATACTTATTTCTGTTGCTGACTCAGGGGTTGGTATTTCGAAAGAAAATATTGGAAAGCTTTTTACAATGTTCACCAGAACAGGAAATGCCCATAAGGTAAATGTGATGGGTACAGGACTTGGGCTATATGTCGCAAAGCAAATAGTAGAAGCTCAAGGTGGACGCATTTGGGCAGAATCTCCTGGAGAGGGGAAGGGGTCTACGTTCTTTGTGGAGTTGAAGGAAGTGAAAGTCTAAAGTCTGTAAAGTCCACCTACCTGTCGGCAGGCAGATAAAGTCTATAGTAAGTTATAGCTTATAATTATAAAGTACTATTTTATGGGTTTCCGTTTTCTATCCAATAGCTTGGAAACACTCTGTTAATAATTCTATGGGTGCTTTTAA
>PCTT01000030.1 GCA_002771585.1 Candidatus Campbellbacteria bacterium CG22_combo_CG10-13_8_21_14_all_36_13
ATTTGGATTGATTGTATACATAATGCTTGATATTACACTTTTTATGGTTAAGTGTTTCCAAGCTATTGAGATAATACGTATCATTTGACACATATGAATTATTGATTCATTTTGATGGTTCATCCTTTAGCGGTAATGATGTTGCGTGTTACACTGGACTTAGCTGTTCTGAGACCAATGAACTATGTTCATCTATGGTTGCAGACGGTTTGTTCTTGGAAGTTAAACCCTAAAAACAACTGAGAGGTTGTTATGAAAAAGAAACAGTTTGGTTACGTTTCTTTGCTCAAGGAGGGCAAGGAACAATCGGGCAAGGTTTCTCTTGCGTGTTATTGCCACTGTGCGTGTGCATGTCACGTGATTAAGTGACCAAAACCCAACACCCCGAGGCGAACAGCACCAAAAGCTTTCGCCTCATTTTTTTGATATAATCACATACATGATATTTGAATTAAGACAAAAGAAAAATAAATTTCTTGAGGAAACTTATAAGAAATCAATGAAAGAATTGAACGGATTTTATGGTATTAATTGGGTAAAAAATACACCAAAAGTTTTTATATTAAATAGTAGAGATGATATAAATGCTGTAAAAAATGAGAAAACAGAGGACTGGGTTGTTGGCTGGGCAGATTATGGCAACAACATCTATGTTTTAGATTATACAAAAATGAAAACAGAGAGTTCTCATAAGGATGGATATTCTAAAGATCAATATACGGCACTTATAAAACACGAATTAAGTCATTTATTTTTACGTATTCTGACAAATGGAAGTTATATTCCAACATGGCTAGATGAGGGTTTGGCAATTTATACATCAGGACAAAATAATTTTAAAATTGAACCAGAAAAATTTAATCAATTTTTAAATTTTTATAGTAAGCACATAGAAAAAGATAAAACAGTGTATTACGAGTCAGGTTTTTTTGTATTAATGTTGGTAAAAAGATTCGGAAAACAAAAGTTAATAAAATTCTTAAAATCTTTAAAGGGTGTAAATAATAAAAAAGAATTTGATAATTTGTTTTCTAGTACTTATAAATTCAAACTAAACTACTTAGAAGTAAATAATATTTATACAAAGTAAAATTTCTCTCTTTTTTAGAAATAGTAAATATAGCTCTGTAAATCCGTACGTGATGGCTCTCGGCCCGGGGCAGGCCGGTGCGGGTAGGAGTTTCGGTCATTACATGACCGGTATACTTTTCGCATCTCACTTCGTCCTTCGGCAAGCTCAGGACTTGTTGCGATATATTCAGGGTCTTCGAATCCTACCACGCAAGCAAAGCGGTTTGCTTGCTCGCGGAGCTTGTAACACAAAATCGCCCAAAAGGGCGATTATTGTTAACAAGCTCCGCGGGTAGGATTCGAACCTACGACCAATCGATTAACAGTCGACCGCTCTACCACTGAGCTACCGCGGAATATTTTTGCGTATAGACTCTCTACCTCTAAAACTTTTAAGTTGTTTTTCTCTAATGAGAGCATCTTGTCTTGAAGATACTTTTTCTGTATATACAACTATCCAGTTTCCAGAAAAACGCGAGGTAAAGCCTTTCAGAGCATGATTATTATGCATCTTTATACGTTCAGACAAATCTTTTGTTTGTCCAATGTATATTTTGTCATTGTCTCTGTTGTATATAGCATATACTGTATACATATAGTAATAGTATATCCTTGAATGCTCTACCTCCGCCAGCTGGCGGAGAGCTACCGCGGAATATTTATTTTTCAAAAAACACATTTTCTGTACCAACGCTATACACTGAGCCCCGCCTGAATGACTTCAGTCGGGCAGGTACCGCGGATCGTATACTACATTCCACATAATCACTATATCTGAGCGATGTAATCACTAAATATAATCACTACTTGCCCTGTAGTAAGCGACATTGTTTGATTTATCAAACAAGAAGTACTCTTGTGGTGCTTTGCTTCACTACCGGGGCCGCGGAATGTATTCATTTGTAATGAACGTTGAAATAATAGCAAGAAAGTAAGGAAAATCCAAGTATTTGTTTTTATGATATTATTTACTTCCTATGAAGGTTTTATTATTTGGCAACGACGCACATAAACTCAAAAACAAAGCTATAAAAGCTGGTTTGGAAGTTGTGGAAGAAAAGTCCACGCCTGTTTGGCTGGATAAACCTGATGTGGTTGTGAGCTTTGGCGGTGATGGCACATTTCTACAGGCAGAAGCTGTTTTTCCATATATTCCAAAAATAATTTTAAAAAATAGCAGGATTTGTAAACTTTGTATAAAAACAACTCCAGAAAAAGCATTTCTTGCGTTAAAGAATAAAAAATACAAAGTAGAAAAACTTCCTAAGATTGAAGTGATTTACGGGAAAGAAAAACTTGTTGCTGTAAATGATATTGTCGTGCACAACAAAGACCCTCGCCACGGTATGAGGTATAAGGTATGGATTGATGGGGGGCAGGTGAACACAGAAATAATAGGGGATGGGGTGGTGGTGGCAACTCCACTTGGTTCATCGGGGTACTATAGGAGTATCACAGATAGCATTTTTGAAACAGGCCTTGGACTTGCCTTCAACAACTCCACAGAACAATCCGATCATATGGTTCTTAATGAAAACAGGATTATAGAGATTGAAATTACACGTGGCCCAGTCCATGTGTTTGCGGATAATCAAACAAAATATTTAGTTGTAGAGGAGGGTGAGAGGATAAAGATAAAAAAACACAAAACTCCCACAAAAATTATACGCATGATATAATTAAGACATGAAGACGAAGGTAATAACTATCGTTTTTCTCCTAGCAGTTTTTCTAGTTGTCGCATTTATATATAATAATAAAAAAAATTCATCTACCGATTTTAAAACAGATGAAACTATTACTAATTTAAATGAAAATATTATGAACACACTTCTTTTGATGAGCCAGGCGTTTGGAGAAGGGGATCATATTCCAGCAAAATACACCTGTGATGGTGATGATATAAATCCTCCTTTTGTGATATCGGGCGTGCCAGAAGGTACGCAATCAATCACCCTTATAATGGACGATCCTGATGTTCCCAAAAGTATAAGAGAGGACGGCATTTGGGATCATTGGGTTGTATTTAACATTCCGGCAAATACTACAGAGATAAAAGAAGGTGTTGAGCCAGAAGGAATTCATGGAAGAGGTACCTCTGGAAACCTTGGCTATCATGGGCCGTGTCCGCCAGACAGGGAACACAGATATTTTTTCAAACTGTATGCACTTGATGTTGAACTAAATCTTGAAGAAGGGGTTAGCAAAAAAGAAGTAGAAAGAGCAATGGAGGGACATGTGATTCAACAAACTACATTAATTGGATTATATGTAAGAAAGTAGTTTTTTAAAAATTAATTAATTGTTTAAAAACCCGTCTGAACGGATTTATCTGGGCGGATTGTAAATTAGAGCAAAGCGATCATGTATATTCACGTAAAAGCTTTTCCAAAAGCAAAAAAAGAAAAGATTGTGGAGTTGAAAGAAGGCTATTTTGATGTTCATGTGCGAGAAAAAGCAGAATTCCACAGTGCAAACAGGAGAATCTGTGAGATAATAGCAGACCGTTTTGGTGTATTACCGCAAAAAGTTCAAATAATAAACGGCCACACAAGCCGTAGCAAACTTTTGCGCATCATCACCGATGAAGATTAATAGTTAATAATATCAATATGAAAATAAATTTTGATTTCAAAACAACAAATATTGAGATGACTGAGGCGATAAGAGAATACCTTTATAAACGCCTAGAAAAGCTAGAAAAATTCACCGGTGATGATGCAGGGTCTTATGGGCAAGTAGAAATCGGCACTACTACGTCTGGTCAACATAGTGGTGAAATATTTAGAGCAGAAATCAATTTAACTGTAGATGGTCAAAATTTTAGAACAGAGTCTAAAAAGAAGGATCTCTACTCTGCTATTGATGAGGCTCAAGATGAAATGATTCGTGCCCTTAAGTCGTATAGAGGCAAAAGAAGAACTTTGTTTAGAAAGGGTGGATACCAAATCAAAAAATTATTAAAATTTCGTGGGAAAAAGTTATAAAATTAATTGATTAAAACACAATGACAGAAACAACAGAAGGTGGTCAGGTTTGGCTTTGGGCTATTATTAGCATTGTTATAAGCGCAGGACTTGGTTATTTATTTTTCTATTCTAATAGTGGTCTATCTAATGACGGACTAAAGAATGACGAAAATACTGTAGCAAGCACAACAAGCAGAGCTATACAACAAGAAAATAAAAATACTATGATATTACACACAAATTTTGGAGATATTACAGTGGAGTTGTCTAGAGACAAGACTCCAAATACAGCGGAGAATTTTGAAGAATTAGCAAAGGCAGGATTTTATAACGGAACACGTTTTCATAGGGTTATAAAAAACTTTATGATTCAAGGAGGAGATCCTCAATCAAAGGATGTTGCGCTTAAGGCAATGTGGGGTACGGGTGGTCCAGGGTATCAGTTTGCTGATGAAATTGCGCCAGACAACAATAATTTGAGAGGAACTATTTCAATGGCGAATGCTGGGCCAAATACAAACGGAAGTCAGTTTTTTATCAACACAGTAGATAATATTGGTTTAAATCCAAAGCATACAGTGTTTGGTAAGGTAACTGCAGGAATGGATGTGGTAGACAAGATAGAGTCGGTACAAACTGGTGAGAGGGATGTGCCGGTGACTGATGTGATTATTGAGAGTGTGGAGATAAAGTAGTCCATAAAGTCGAAAGTCTACCTGCCTGCCGGTAGGCAGGTAAAGTCTAAAAAGGATTTAAAATGAAAAGCGCGGTCTGCCAAGGGCAGACCGCGCTTTTTGTATAAAAGGAAAACCACACCTTACGGGGTGTGGTTGTGCCTGTATTGAAGAGTCAGACACTCAACTCCTGTTTCCTCTTGTACTACTTCATGTAGCGATGTAGCTATCTAAAGACTTGTGAGTGAGGACTTAGGCAATCACGAACGCTCGTGGTGCTACTTCATCTCACACTACACGCATCTCAGACTCGCTAACTGGTAAGGAGTAATTTTTTAAATAAAAAAAGGACCAGCTTTACGGAGCTGGTCCTCAGGGTTTGGGCGAGAACATAGTATGTAGAGTCGCCCTAAACCTTTCGTGGAAGGGTCGGTCTTGTGGTGCTAGGAGAGGCGTTTGCTCTCCTCAAAAAGACCGAAGCTACCACTTATCTGAATTTATAATATACCCAATTTATTCTAATGTAAAGGAAATGTACAGTTAACCTTATGAGGTGACAAATATGATAGATTGGGGTGACAGTAGTTAACTATCAATATTTAATAAGGTGAAAGCCTAAAAAACAT
>PCTT01000024.1 GCA_002771585.1 Candidatus Campbellbacteria bacterium CG22_combo_CG10-13_8_21_14_all_36_13
TATCAACAGTGTCACCCTTGAAGGTTAACTAAACAGCATCCCGGTAGTGAATTTTCAGCCCGCACGACGCTTGTTATTATACAAATACTCTTTTATTCTCATCTTTAAAAATCTCCTACCTTGAGATGTTTTAAAATACTTCTCCCTGCGTCGTGCATCTTCTTCATTTATGCTGTATTCACAGTATATACATGTCTAAGGAGTGTATGGTTTGGTTGATTTGTTTTTACCACTGTTATGTTCTGCTATTCTCCTCCTTAAATCTGTTGTAAAACCAATATATAATTCTTTTTCTTTTTTACTTTCTAACACATATACATAGAACATAACAGGCTGAAAATCTACTACCGGGCACATTTATGCCCTTTTAACAAAATATATTTCTCACTCTATTATATCTTTTTTATACTCAATTTCTCCAAGCGAATCTATCGTGGCAGAAACCTGCTCTGTTACAGAAGACGTTAGTCTTATAAAACCACTTTTTAGAGACTGTATTGGAGAAGCTACTTCAGAAGTTTGTTTTTCTACTTGGGTGGTATCTGATAAAAAAATATTTTTTTGCATCACAGAAATCCACACAACAAAAAGCACAATCGTAATTGATATAGAAGCCACAAGAGCCACCATTCTTCTATATTCTTCAGGCTTGCTTTGTAATTGTTTTATTAGATTAGACACGTCTTTATTTTATGAAGATGCAAGAACCACAATTTCACCTTCCATTTGTTCTATTTCTTTTTTCTTAATTGTAAACTTATCAATCGGCTTGATATCCGTATTACCTTCTTCTTTAAGAAATGTGGAAAGCATTTTATCTTTATCTCCATCATAGTGAACAGGTATAATCACATTTGGTGCCAATTTTACAGCTAGTTTATAAGCCTCTACCGGGTCCAACACACCATCACCCCCGATTGGAACAAATAATACATTTATATCCTCTAGATCTTCCAAGAATGCTGTTGATAATTCTTTTTCATTAAGAGCACCAAGAAAACAGATATTCATATCCTCAAGCTTGACTGTGTATATGGTGTTTAATAAATCTTTTTTATCATAATTAGATTTTGAAGGAAAACCTTTTACAAAAACACCCTTTACCTCATATTCACCAGGTCCATCAATTACAAAAACTGATCCGTTCTTTGGCGGTATTGTATCCACACCATAAAAATCCTCATGTTTTATTGAGGAAAGAACGACATCTCCGCTAAATCTTACAGATTGTTCACTGGATTTCTTTGATGGTGGATTAAAAACCAAAACAGTATCTCCGAATTGGATTTTTACGCACTCTAGTTTGTGATATGTAATTACCATAAATTAACAAGCTTATAGCTATCTTATAGGTGGCTATTATATCAAAAATAAGGCTTAAATCAAAGTATTATCAACTACGGAACATACAGTGATTTCTTCCTCTTGTGTTCATCAAATGTCTTAGAATAATAAGTATTCCCTTTTACATCCGCCAAATAAAAGATGTTATCATTTTCTATTGGATTAGCCGCCGCAGACAAAGAGCTTAGTCCCGGATTAGATATTGGTCCAAAAGGAAGACCCTTATATTTGTATGTATTATAAGGAGAATCTATTTTTAACTCTTCTAGGGTTACCTCATAAGTATTCTTTCCAAGAATATAAGGGAAAACGGCATCAACCTGTAGTGGCATATCTATATCTATCCTGTGCCACAGAATACCAGATATCATTCTTCTTGTTTCCAAGGTTCTAGCCTCCTCCTCCAAAAGAGAAGCCATTACTACTATCTCCTCTAGACTTTTATTACTGGAGTTAATTTCTTCTTGAATCTCTCCAATTCTAGTAAAGAAATTTTCCTTCATTGTGGTAATAATTTCATTTATTTTCACTGTAGGAAGAAAATAATATGTGTCTGGAAACAAATACCCCTCATAAGGCAACGCTTCATCTACAAATTTTTCTGTATCAAAGTCAGATAAGTATTTTTCATATATTACAGCCATCTCAACCACGGTCGCTCCTTCTGGTATTGTTATTGAAACCGGATTTAGACCATATTGACCAAGTACTATACGACGAGACACATGAAAAACATTTCTTGGTTTACTAAAAAAATAATCTCCGGCTATGGACCCATCTTCACCACCTCGAACATATACAAGAGCCTTAAAAACAAAAGGTGATCTTATTATGTCTCTCTCCTTTAAATAATCCGCTACTTCAGTAAGACTACTACCTTCTTCTACCGTGACAGTAACACCTGCTGGAAATTTTGATGGAGAACTAGCAAAAAATATATATAAAATGATTACAAAAAAAATAAAAAATAAAGAAACATATTCTTTATATGTTTTTAAAAACCATATGGTTTGTAAGTAAAAAAACTTAGATTTTCTGAAAATATTTTCCCAGATTAATTTTATATTTATGGGTGTATCGAATTCCATATATTATTATATAGGTATATTTGAAGGTGCCTGCACTTTTTTTGCCTCAATCCTCTTGAATGTTGGTGTTTGTGCCACAGACCCAGGGAAGTGATAAATTGTAGCTAATTCTTCCGTATTTAAAACAAAATTTTCTCTTTTATATGGCGCATGAAAAAACGATCTCCGCCTATATGCATCGAAAAGTGCAACCTTTACACGATTTTTTCTTATATTCCTAAAATCTTGCCAAGGATAGTTAAATGGTATTAATCCTCTTGTTGGTTTAAATCCGTTCAAATCATTTGAACCATACTGCTTCCAAGATCCTATCATCCCGCCAATATTCATCCCATTAAATCTACCCTCTTCTGCAAAATATAATGCTCTAATACCAACATCAAAACCATTTTTTGCTATACTTCTCTCAATTGCCTTTGCCACCTCCTTTTCTCCATCTGAAATAATTGTTATTTGTGGTTTATCCTCCACCTTTTCAGTAGATGTCTTTGTTTTTGGATCTCTCTTTAATATTTCATCTATTACCTTTTGTGCATCCTTTTTCCAATCAGTCTCTTTTGGGAAAAAATACTCCCAAATAGAGCTTGGCTTTTTGTTTCTATTTTTGTGAAATTGTACAACAATCTGATACCAGACCTGTTCTCCTGGATCAAGCGCACCAAGAAACTCTATCATTGGTGTCATTGGATCTATTTTCTCTTCCTCTTTTGGGTTTTTATCAAGACCATAATCTACATATGTCTTTATTGGATACGCATCATTTTTTACAAGAGTCATCTCACAACCCCACACTGTTAAGTTTTCTTTATCGTGCTTAATAAAATTTGTATAATCTTCAACTTCCAATATCTCTACATTTGGATATTGTGCGTATATCTGTGACTCAACATAAGATCTGTTAGATACTCGTGTCCAAATAAAAAAATGTATATCACCTCCAATAGAGACAAGCTCCAACGAAAACCATGGTTTTATTCCGCCCTTCCAATACACATCATACCAAGTACTAGCCCCGGGGCCACTTTGGTGCAGAGCATTCAATGCGAGCTCCATAGCAAGTGGTGATTTCATTTGCTCTTTTGGTAATTTTATTTCTAAAAGAACGTTTTTTGTTTTTCTGATAGTCTCCGCTCTCACATAATCTAGCCATATGTTCAAAAACAAAACCCCAAAAATCAGAGGCAATGCTATTGGCGCGGCAAAATACAAACCGTCAAAAATAGACGGAAAAACCACTTGGGATAAATAAGCATAAATCCATTCAGTCATATACTACATAATACAAAAAAAATGACCATAATACACCTACCAACTGTAGACAAGAATTTGCAAAAAGAAAAACCGTTGATGTTTTATATCTACGGTTTTTCTTTTTTATTAAGCGAGTGTATACCTACCCTCCTTATTCTTTTTAAATGTTTTTGTGTCTTGTAAGTTTACAATAATAGTATTTGGCTTCACGTATCTCTCTCTCAACACATGCTCCATAATTTCATCCTTACTTAATGAGCCATATTTTTCAAGAATTTGTACAATAACATCTTTTACAATTCCATTCATATATCCCCAAGATTTTAGTGCGTACAAACCTCTTCCAACAAGCACAAACCTTGGATCTTTTATTAATTCATTGTGCGTTGTTGCGACGTGAGCATTTTTGCCAAAAAGTTTTTGAATTTTCTTTGTAACTTCTGTGAAGTGCATTGGTGATCCATGCTGTCTTATTACAAGATAAGCATAATCTCTCATCCCTTTAACACGCACATTTGGTGATGTTGCTCTACCCCATTCCCCTAGTGGGTTTGGTGCTATCACTTTCGACAAAGACAACCATCTTCTTAAAATCTCATCATCTGATATTTGAACAGAAGAACCAATTATTTTCTTGAAAGATTTGATTATTTCGTCTTCAGAAACAAGAGCGTCATCAAAAAACAAATCATGAACTTTATGTAATGAGTCATGCACCACGTCTGCAATTTTCTTATCAACAAACCATCTGTGTTTGAAGTGTTTATCTTCTTTTTCTTTTACAAAAGGATTACCAATAACAAGCAAAAATGTTATGTGATTATGTAGATTTGTTTTAGGAGATAGGCTGTATAGAAGATCTTCCTCAGTAATGATATAGCCCAATGATTCTAGTTTTTCTTTTATTTCATCAAAAACAGCTTGGTGTTCGTTCATTAAACTAGATTGTCTTATTTTATTTAAAGCATGATTTTCAATCTGTCTTACTCTTTCTCGCGTAATACCATACATACCACCAATTGATTCTAGTGTCATTATATTACCACCATCAGTAAGTCCGTAACGTCTAATTATCACGTCTTGCGCTCTGTCTGGTAGTTCTTTTACAAGCTTTTTTGTTATTTGATTTGGTTTAAAGCTAAATACGCTCATAATTTGGTATTAATATTCAATGACTTTTTTACAGGTCATTTGGTTAATAATATATCACAAAATACAAATAGTGTCAATGACAACTGGTTTTCTGGGTAATCTGGACAAAAACGGATTCTATTGCCAAAGAAGTCATGCGGACATAATACAGTTATAAGATACTGCTGTCAACAAAATGTACAGTTAACCTTATGAGGTGACAAATATGATAGATTGGGGTGA
>PCTT01000036.1 GCA_002771585.1 Candidatus Campbellbacteria bacterium CG22_combo_CG10-13_8_21_14_all_36_13
GTCCGCTCGGCAGGAATATATCGATCTCTACGAGATCAGTACAGGTTTCGCGTGTTCTCGTACGCCTAGGGCGGACTGCGAGCACAGGCTCAACCTTTTCGATTCCTGCATGCAAGCAAAGCAGTTTGCTTGCTCTCGCGAAAAACTCACTTCGTTCGTTGTCCGCTCGGCAGGAATCGAACCTGCGACCGTCAGCTTAAAAGGCTGCTGCTCTACCAGCTGAGCTACGAGCGGATATTTAAATAACTTTGTACAAAAGAACAATCTATATAACACTGCTACTCGGACCCTGTCCGCCTCTGGCGGAAGCTGAGCTACGAGCGGATATTTACTTACATCAGGTAAGAATATAGAGAAAACTATAACTTAAAAGGCTTTTTTAGTCTAGTCTATGCTTAAAATAACCTCCTCTATTCTCTCCTCAAGAACACCATTACCACGCCTTGCTTCGTGGTAAACTTCAACAAGTTGTTTATATATATTATCTAGATCATCTCCTTTGAAATTTCTGAGAAACCCTTTTGCTTTATTATAGATAAATGGTTTAAGCCCGGAATCGTTTATATCTATTGAATCCCTAGCAATTATCATAGATTTTATCTGCCACAAAATAATTCCATGGAGTTCTTCTGCGCTGGCGCCTTTCTTTATCGCCTTCTCATACTCAACCCAGAGTCTTTTTTTGTCCCTAGAGCCAAAAGCATCAGCTATTACAAAAAAGCTTGTGTCTTTCTTCTTGTTTTGTTTTTCCTCATAGATCTGACTTTTTTCTGAATACTTTTCTAATTTTTTTAATGTTGTCGCGTCGATTTTTTCCTCTATTATAACAAAAACATGCTCTGATTCTTTTATTTCTTTTACTTTTTGGATAATTGTTTCTTTTGCGGACTTATCCTCCATACAAGAATCCAGAACAACAATATATTTTTCTGAAAAAAGCCCTTGTCCTTCAATATAGGTTTCTAACCCACCCAAAGAAAAGTTTTCTGGATTTAATGTAAAAACATTTGCGTCTGGTTTGCGTTTTAACAAAGCACCGGTAAGGGTGTGTAAATTTTTACGTGTTTTTTTAAAATCTGTTCCGTAGAGTAGGTATAACATGTCTTCTGAATTATAAATTTTACGTCATAATAATTTCAAATTTCGAATTTCTAATTTTAATTCAATTTAAAATGTTTTAATGTTTTAAAATTAGTTCATTAAAAATTTATTTAAAATTTTAAATTAAAAATTGAAAATTCCACTTACTGTTTTAAAGTAGGTGGTCTCATTTCCCCCCAATTTTCACCAACAGATACATCAGCAACAAAAGTGATTCCATGAGTATCTTCTTTGTCTATAATTGTCTCCATTATTTCTTTTATTTTGGGCGAGACTTCCTTGACTTTGTTTTCTTTTATTTCAAATACCAACTCGTCATGAACCTGAAGCAACATTCTAACCTCCTTATCAAGTTTTTGCTTCTTTATAAATTCATCAATTCGTATCATTGCAAGTTTTACTAAATCAGCTTGTGTCCCTTGTATTGGTGCATTAATCGCCATTCTTTCAGCACTAGCCCTCACAAAAGGAATGCTTGACCTTATACCTTCAAAAAATCTTTTCCTTCCAAAAAAGGTTGTGGTGAAGCCATCTTTTGCTGTTTTATTTTTTACATCATCAATATATTTCTTAAGACCAACAAATCTTTCAAAATATTTATCATAAAAATCCCTAGCCTCTTTTTGTGTAGACCCAAGACTCTTTTTTAGAGAATTAACCCCCATACCATACAATATGCCAAAATTTATTGTCTTGGCATGAAACCTCATTGACTTATCTACATCTTTTGCTGAAACACCAAACACCTCTGATGCAACAGCTGTGTGTATGTCTTCTCCTCTTCTAAAAATATCCAATAGCTTTTCATCTCCAGAAAGCATAGCTGCGATCCTAAGCTCAACCTGAGAATAGTCGATAGCAACAATTTTATAACCCTTTTCAGCAACAAACGTATTTCTTATTTTGCGACCAAGCTCTGTACGTATTGGTATGTTTTGTACGTTTGGATTTTGTGAAGCAATGCGTCCTGTTGTTGTTCCTGTCTGGACAAAAGTTGGGTGTAGTCTACCGTCTTCACCAATCTGTGTTGGTATTGCGTCTATATATGTTGAGAGTAGTTTTTGTAGTTCTCTATATTCTAGAATATCACCAATAATTGGATTTGCTTCTTGAAGCTTTTCTAACTCTGACTCTCTTGTGGACCTGGCACCAGTTGATGTTTTTTTAACACCAGAAGTGCTAATTCCCATTTTGTCATAAAGAGCTTCACCAAGCTGTTTTGGTGAATTTATATTAAATTCAACCCCAGCCCTTTCCCATATTTTCTTTTCTATTTTTTCTAATATTTTACGGTATTCCTTTGAAAGGTTTTTTAAATATTCTACATCTATAAGAACTCCATCTTCGCTCATTTTATTAAGTATTGGAACCAGTGGAAGCTCTATGTCTTCATAAACATAAAGAAGGCCTTGTTTTTTTATTTCTTCAATTATTTTTTTCTTGGCTAAATTAAAATCTTTTGTTTTTGCGTAACGAAGAATATCATCAAGTGTTGGGTTTGAAATTGTTGAGTCAAGGAGCCATAAACCAAGACCAATTTTTATAATTTCTTCTTCTGGGACACTCTCCACGCCAGACTCATTAAAACTCATTTGCCTTGTAAGATTATTCGTCTTTACACCAAAAACATCAGAAACTTTTTCCTTTAGTGTACGAAATGTAAGCTCATCAAAAAGCTCAAAAATTTTCTCTGTGTTCACAGAGTCGCTCCATTTTTTGGGAGGCAACACAAAATCTATAGGCGCATCTTTCCTTATTGTTGCTAATTCTTTTGAAAATAAAGCCTCTTCTTCGTTTTCTATAAGCAGGTTTAATACCCTGTCTGTAATACCAATCTTCTTGAACGATTCTTTGTTTTTCTTTATCTCTTTGAAAAGATTTTCTATCGTCCCAAACTGAGATATAAGAATGGTTGCTGTTTTTTCGCCAATACCTTTTATTCCTATTATGTTATCAGATGGATCTCCGCGAAGCCCTTTGTAGTCTGTAAGTAGTTTTGGTTTAAAACCAAATCTTTCAAAAACAGATTCTTCGTCATAAATTATTGTATCTTTAATTCCTTTTTTTAGTGTATATACACGAACTTTTGTGCCAGAAACCAGCTGCAGGGTGTCCATATCTCCAGAGGCAATTACAATATCTATATCTTTCCTCTCTTTCATCTCTTCTACAATCGTGCCTAAAATATCGTCGGCCTCAAAACCCTCTTTGTCATATATTGGTATAGAAAATGCGCTGAACACGTCCCTAGAGCGCTTTATTTGTTCCACAAGAGCGTCATCTGTCTTTGCACGACCTTTTTTATAATCATCATATATCTCGTGCCTATATGTTGGTTTTGGCAAATCGAAAGCTGCAACAATATAATCCGGTTTTAGGTCTTTTATTATCTTCATCAACACAGTCGAAAGACCATACAGAGCGCCTGTTGGCTCCCCTCGACTAGAAGTAAAGTCTGGTAGGGCGTGATACGCGCGATGTAATATCGCGTGTGAATCAAGAAGGACAAGTGTTTGTTTAGGGCTTTTGTTTTTTGATAATTTATTATTGGTGGTCATGCTCTTATGAATTATGAATTGTGAATTTAA
This sequence comes from Candidatus Campbellbacteria bacterium CG22_combo_CG10-13_8_21_14_all_36_13, assembly GCA_002771585.1. Classification (GTDB taxonomy): domain Bacteria; phylum Patescibacteriota; class Minisyncoccia; order Phycocordibacterales; family PCTT01; genus 21-14-all-36-13. Next base: position 3,690 of record PCTT01000036.1, read on the forward strand.
AATTTTACCTAGCCCACTGACGCAGTCGGTCAGGGAATGAATTTCAAATGATTTAATTCCTGCCTGCCCTGCCCACCGGCAGGCAGGCAGGCGGCAGGCAGGTTAAAACATTTAGACATTTAAAATTGAATTAAAATTCGAAATTTAAAATTATAGGCCTATATATTATTTATTATTTCTATACTTCTTGATTTTTCATCAACCACATCAAAAGTGATTTGTATTGAATCTTTTGGAACAACTTCTTCTACGTTTTCCGGCCACTCTATAAATATAACATTTGAAGGGTTTTCTATTAACTCCTTCCATCCTAGAGCTTTTAACTCAGATCCTTTTGTGAGTCTGTATGCATCAATATGTATAAGTTGTGAAAATTTTTGATTATTTAATTTATATATTTTTTCTACTACAAAAGTAGGGCTTGTGACCACTTCTTTTATACCAAAATATTTTGCTGATTCTTGTGTAAATGTTGTCTTACCAGCCCCAAGGTTACCAAAAAGAACAATCGTTGTTGCTTTGTTTGAATGTGGTTCTATTTTTTCTAGAAAATCACGAACAAACCTTCCTAATTCTTCTCTTGAAACTATTTTCTTCATATTAGGATATTATCACAAAACAAAGACGACGAGTAAAAAACAAGTAAATTGTTTCATGTTGGCCTCTGTTTTTGGTGTATTTAAATGTACGTTTTTTAGAGTTTGCTATGTGCTTTATACCACACATTATCCGTGTGTGTCTATAAATTAAAAACGAAAGGGCCGGTTCGCACATAGCGCGAACCGGCCCAACCCACCAACACAATCACCGAATGTCCCACCGCAGGTAATCCCCGCGGTATTCCCTGTTGGGGTTTGGGAAGGTGAAGGTCCTTGTGGTGGACATGATCCTTTCTTCACCAACCCACAAAGTGGACATCAGAGTAATTGTCCGAGACCTTGGATAGGTCTGCTGAATGAACACCTTAACCACATCCCCGGGCGCAACCTCTACAAACCGCGCCGTGTATAAAGCGCCGTCCTTCCAGAGACCAATCGGTGAAGCACCCGCACTGATGTGTGCAACGGCGTCCTGCCGACTGTTGTTCGTAATAGTTATGTTCATACCACCACGCCGAAGCGTTATGGTCTCCCCTCCCACACTATCCGCGACATACAAAGTGCCTGCGCACCCCGCGAGCAAGAAAGCGGAGAAGAAAAAAAGAAAAAAGGTACGCATTCTGATATCCTCCGACCCGGTGGGTCGATTTTAAAAGGGTTGAAAATTCTTGTTTGAAATGCAACTCATATAGAATGA
>PCTT01000003.1:0-2155 GCA_002771585.1 Candidatus Campbellbacteria bacterium CG22_combo_CG10-13_8_21_14_all_36_13
CATTTAGTAATTGTTCCTGGAGATACTCCGTATCTCCTTGCTACTAAACGCACTCCATAACCTCTTCTGACCATTTGTGCTGCGTCTCTACGTACTTTTGGTATATTTGGATTGTTTGTATACATAATGCTTGATATTACACTTTTTATGGTTAAGTGTTTCCAAGCTATTGAGATAATACGGTTTTTTTGACCCAACCTAATAAATGTGGTACTCTGTCCAACAGACACAGTACACATTAGCCTGGCAAACAGTATGACACTCGATGAAGCCCTATCTAGGGACATGTTCACGAATGAAAGGTTTGAGGCAGCACAAGAGTATCTTCGAGCTGTTAATGCCGGTCTTACTCCTGAAGAAAGGAGAGACTTGCATGGTATAGCCCATAGGACACTCAAGATGTCTTGCTTCGAAGGTGATACATCGTGGTGCAAGGAATATGTCAAAAAATATACCCAGGCAATAAGAGACAACAGTGAATCTACAGAGAGTTGTTGTTTACACCACGAAGCCCATACGGTGATAACAATCACCTTTCTGATTCTTGAGAAAGAGTTAATGGAATAACAATCGTATCGTTTATACGACCCACGCATTATATTTTATGCGTGGGTCTTTTTTATTTCATATAAAATTACAAACAACTGACAACACCATCTGAAACATGTATAATGCCCCCGGAAACACACACTAAAAAGGTGAAAAACATTGAAAAAAATCATAGGAATTGATATTGACGACGTACTAATTGACTTCAATGAAGGTTTAATGTCTTTTCATAATACAGTATATGGAACAAAATATCGTAGATCAGATATATGTAACTTTGAGCTACAGCCCTTATGGGGATGTAGTCTAAACGAAGTGGTTCAAAGAATTAATGATTTTTATAATTCTACGTACCATGAAAATCTACAGCCAGTTCTTGGTGCTGTTGAATCACTCGAAAAACTTAGACAAAATAATACTTTGGTCTTAATCACCTCGCGACCAGAGCATGTTAGAGATGTAACGGAAAAGTTACTGCAAAGATATTTTCTAAATTTCTTTAATGAAATTCATTTTCTTGGTCATTATCATGGGATACAAACACGCAGACAAACAAAAGGTGAGGTTTGTAAAAATATCGGTGTAGAGATTTTGAAAATTCTTGTTTGAAATGCAACTCATATAGAATGAAAATATATGAGAAATTCATTTAAACATTTGGACTTTAGGGCTCGCGACCGAATTGAAGCTTATGGAGAGCTGGACACTCCGAGACAGAAATCGGAGTAGTACTCCGAATACACAAAAGCACCGTATCTCGTGAGATACGGAAGCGACAAAAGAAAGATGGTACATATTCTGCTACGGTGGCGGAACACAAGGCGGGTATCAAAAGATCAGCCTCAAGGTATCAAGGGATGAAGATTGAAAGCTATCCTACACTTCGAAAGCACATCATTTTCGAACTTAAGCGATATCAATCACCGGAATGTATTGCTGGAAATATGCGAGAACAGAATATGGTACCAAGAGTTTCTTCAGACGCCATATATCGGTGGCTTCGAAGTGTGTATGGACAAAGATATTGCAAATATTTGTGCACAAAAAGATACAAAAAGAAACCACAAAGAAACAGCTCAAAAAGACACATCATTCCAAATATGGTCAGTATTCACAAAATGGAAACTGCTTCTGGCTTTGTAACTGAAGGTGATACAATGCTTTCTCCAAAGAAAGTATCAAGGACGGCAGCGGTTGTAGTTGTTTGGAGAGAAACAAAATTATTGAAAGGAGAATTGGTTAAAAGTTTGAGACCGATACATACAAGAAGAGTAATGAAAAAAATACATAATGACAACAAAAGCGGTGCAATGATTCTAGATCAAGGTATTGAAAATCAAGAACACGAACGATTCGGAGTATCTACGTATTTCTGTGACACTGCATCTCCAAGACAAAAACCTCTGATTGAAAACAATATCGGACAACTTCGGAGATGGTGGTGGCCAAAAGGCACAGATCTTTCCAAGATTTCGAAAGAAGAGTTTCAAGAAAAGATTGAAATTATGAATAATAAATACAAAAAATCGCTCCAGTACAGGAGCGCAAATGAAGTGTCGAGAGAGTATGGTATATTGAAGTGATTAGCAACCAGAGTTGCATTTCA
>PCTT01000003.1:2180-22672 GCA_002771585.1 Candidatus Campbellbacteria bacterium CG22_combo_CG10-13_8_21_14_all_36_13
TTTGTCAACATAGGATAAATGGCTCAAAATAGGCCCGTGTAGTGCTATAATATTTTAAGTAACAAACTATTATGGCAATTCATTTTAACGAAACAGAACAAAAAAAGAAGATGCAACAATTGCGAGACGCCGACGAAGAAAACGTGTCGCAAATGTTATCAAAAAAATATGGTATACCATATATTGATTTATCTGGTGTTTCTATAGACACTGACGCTTTAAAACTAATCGAAGAGACAACAGCAAGAGAATTTGAAGTGGCTGGGTTTGATTTGGTTGGTAAAAAAATAAGTATAGGCGTTAGATCTCCAAACAAGGTTGGTGTTGAAGATATAGTAAATGATTTACAGTCAAATGGTTATACTCCTTCCCTTTTTATGGTGTCTAAAAAAAGCCTAGAAAAAGCTTGGGAAAGATATAAAGATATTACTTTCGCGACACAAAGCACTTCAGGGCTTTTGGACATATCAAACGACGAAATAGAAAAGTTTACAAGAGAAACAAAAACCGCCAATGATGTAAAGCAAATGCTAAAAGAGGTGATGGTTATGAAAAAAAGTCACCGAGTAACGCGTATTGTGGAAAGCGTTTTGGCTGGCGCAATTGCTTTGGGGGCTTCAGACATACACATAGAACCACAAGAAGATTATGTTGTTCTAAGATATAGAATTGATGGGGTTCTTGTTGAATTTTTACAAATAGACAAAGATACACAAAAGCTTACCTTGTCTCGTATAAAACTTCTTTCTGGTCTCAAACTAAACATAACCGGCGCAGCGCAAGACGGTCGTTTTAGTATTCATATGGGAGAATCCGAGGTTGAAATAAGAACCTCTGTTTTACCAGGAAATTATGGGGAGTCTATTGTGCTTAGGATATTAAACCCAGACACAATATCGCTTTCTTTGGAAGATCTTGGTATGCATCCTAAAATTCTAGAAACAGTAAAACGAGAGCTCTCTAGACCAAACGGCATGATATTAAACACCGGACCAACAGGATCTGGAAAAACAACAGCTCTTTATGCTTTCTTAAAATACTTATACAAACCAGGAATAAAAATAATTACAATTGAAGACCCAATCGAATATCACCTTCCTGGTATAACACAAACACAAATAGACAAGAAAAAGGGTTATACATTTTTAGAGGGTTTGAGATCAGCGTTAAGACAAGACCCTGATGTAATAATGGTTGGTGAGATACGAGACGAAGAGACCGCAGCAACGGCTATTAATGCGGCGCTTACAGGACACCTGGTTTTGTCCACACTACACACAAACAACGCAGCAGGAACATTCCCAAGGTTGGTTGATTTAAAAATAAATCCACACACAATAGGATCCGCAGTTAGGTTGTCTATGGCACAAAGGCTTGTGAGAAAGCTGAGACAAGATTCTATAGAAAGCTATTCATTAGATGGTGAGTATTTAAATTTAGCAGAAAAAGCAATTTCAAGCTTATCAAAGAAAGGATTTGATGTTTCTAACCTTGATCCCAAAAAAGTCTGGAGGGTGAAAGAGGAAATGAAAAACATAGAAGGTGGTGGCTACAAAGGAAGGCTTGGGGTTTTTGAAGGAATAACGGTTGGGGCAGAGCTTGAAGAGTTTTTAAAAGACGCGCCAGGAGAAAGAGAGATACGAGCTTTTGCAGAACAACAAAACATAATGACAATACAAGAAGATGGTTTCTTGAAAGTATTAAAAGGAATTACAGATATAGAAGAGCTAAAGAGGGTTGTTGATTTGGATTATAATATATAAGATTTTTTGTATAATAGTTGACACCAATGAGTCATGATTTTCTGCTTCTTTTTTTACTACCAACAAACACCAATGTGTGTATAATCAAATACATAAACAGATATTCAGATTCTCGTTATGGTTAGATAAAAAGAAAGGCTCAAACGCATAAACCTCTAAGTAATGCTAAAGCGCGGAGCGATAGCAATATGATTTTCTAAGGATAGTTGCAGTATAATACGAAATTAATCGTATAACCAAAACGTCCTCGAAAGCATAGTATTACTTAGAGGTTTATATGTTTGACCACATAAACCTCTTTAAAAGCTTGTTATTAACCTATATATTATTGAATTTAGCTAAAGTCTAGCATAGAATACATGTAATGTCAACACCTAAAGAAAACAAGCAGAAGGACGTATTTAATGACCCAGAAAAGCTGGTTTTAGATTCTACACTACGTCCAGAGACATGGGAAGAGTATATTGGGCAACAAATCATAAAAGACAACCTGAAAATACTACTTACTGCGGCAAAAGAGCGTGGGCATGTGCCGGAACACGTGTTGTTTTATGGCCCACCAGGACTTGGAAAGACGACACTCGCTCATTTAATTGCAAAAGAAACCGGCTCTCAAATGAAAGTAACATCTGGACCAGCGATAGAAAAGGTTGGTGACCTTGCGTCAATACTAACAAATCTTTCTTCTGGAGATATTTTGTTTATTGACGAAATACACAGACTAAACAAAACAATAGAAGAGGTTTTATACCCCGCCATGGAGTCTAGGGTTTTAGATATAATAATTGGCAAAGGCCCATCAGCGCGAACAATTCAGCTTGAGCTACCTTCTTTTACTTTGCTCGCCGCCACAACAAGGGTTGCCCTTATATCGTCCCCTCTTCGTTCTCGTTTCTCTGGCGGTGTTTTTAGATTGGAGTTTTACACGGATGAAGAAATAAAACAAATATTAAGACGTTCTGCAAAACTACTTGGTGTTAACATTACAGAAGATGCTTTAAGTGAAATATCAAAAAGAAGCAGGTTCACACCAAGAACCGCAAATTATTTCCTAAAAAGATGTCGTGATTACGCACAAGTAAAAAAACAGGAATTAAATAATGATATGGTTACAGATGCGCTTTCATTACTTGAGATTGATGCTTTTGGACTAAACTCATACGACAGAAAAATACTTGAAATAATAATAGATAAGTTTGGTGGTGGCCCGGTGGGGGCAAGCACAATAGCGGCGGCTATGGCTGAAGAGATTTCCACACTAGAAGAAGTTCATGAGCCATATTTACTACGAATGGGTTTTATAGAAAGAACACCTCGCGGTAGAGTTGTCACAAAAAAAGGATATGAGCATGTTGGGTATGATTACCCGGAGAATAGACAAGAAAAACTTCTGTAGAAGTCTATAAAGCTTATATTTATAATTCGTAATTCGTAATTCAAAACAATGAGTGGTCACAACAAATGGTCAAAAATTAAACACAAAAAAGAAGCAACGGATGCTCAAAAGAGCAGGGTTTTTTCTAGATTAGTAAAATTAATACAAGTTGAATCAAAAAGAGCTGGTGGAAACACAAACGACCCAGGTCTGCGTGCTGTTATTGAAAAAGCAAAAAAGGAAAATATGCCAAAAGACAATATTGATAGAGCGGTAAAAAAGGGGGCTGGCGCAGACTCAGCAAACCTAGAATCTATAACATATGAAGCTTATGGTCCAGGAGGTGTTGCAATAATAATAGAGACTCTAACAGACAACAGAAATCGAGCGGCGGCAGAAGTGAGACACATCCTATCAAAAAATAATTGTGAGCTTGCCGCACAAGGCTCTGCTTTGTGGGCGTTTAATAGGGTTGGTGGTGCGTGGGAAGCAACCACAACAACCACAGTTGATGGTTCTTTTGCTGATAATCTAAACACACTAATAGAGCAACTTGAGGAGTGTGAAGATGTGCAAGAAGTATTTACTAATGCGAGTTCTGAATAATAAACTCTATTACTTTGCTTAATAAAAAACATCTTATTCTTAATTCTTTATTCATAATTCATAATTCAGAACAATGAGACTTATCTCAATAGACCCTGGATATGACCGCTTTGGTTTTGCTGTTATTGATAAAGACATAAAAGGAAATCAACATCTTATTTTTTCTGGTTGTATAGAAACAAACAAAAAAGACTCGTTTGAGGAAAGGCTTTATCAGATCGGTTCAGAGCTTGAAAACATTATTAAGAGACATAAGCCAACCGCCCTTGCCATAGAAACTTTGTTTTTTAATACAAACCAAAAAACCGCAATGAATGTGTCACAAACAAGGGGTATGGTTTTATATATTGGTAAAAAATTTGGTCTTGATTTGTTTGAATATACACCACTACAAATAAAGGTTGCTATCACAGGATATGGTCGTAGCAATAAAGACCAAATTATTTCAATGATTCCTCGTTTAATTAAAATTAGTGGAAAAATAAAATATGATGATGAGTGGGATGCGATAGCTGTTGGGCTTACATGTTTTGCGCACGAACGGTTTAATTATCAATAATTAAATTGTTGCTTATAAAAAAACAAAGTAACTTTGTTTTTTTATTTTTTAATAGCTTGAATGTTGTTGTTTGTAGATGTATTATTCCATGTCTTCTAAAGAAGCAAACTTATACGTTTAAATTTAAAATATCTTATATATACTGTTAAATATGGCCAAAAATCAGAAAAAGTCTAAGTTGTTGTTGGTTTTTAAATTCCTTCTTGTTATAGGCGTCTTTTTTGCTGGTGTTGTTGTTTTTTGGTTAAGTTCTTTTGATATACCAGACCTTACTTCTTTTGAAGAAAGAAAGGTGGTGCAATCAACAAAAATATATGACAAAACCGGAGAAGTGCTACTTTATGAGTTTAATAGCAACGACATAAAAAGAACAGTGGTTTCCGGTGATCAGATATCAAGATATATAAAAAATGCAACAATAGCCGTAGAAGACGCTGATTTTTACCAACATATTGGAATACGCCCACTGGCAACAATACGCGCTGTTTTTCTACAACCTCTCAAAGGAAAAGGTGTTCAGGGAGGGTCTACTATCACACAGCAAGTAATAAAAAATTCACTTCTAACTTCAGAAAAAAAGATTTCTAGAAAATTAAAAGAGTGGATATTGGCGCTTAGAATAGAGCAGGTTTTAACAAAAGACCAAATACTAGAACTTTATCTAAACGAGACCCCTTATGGTGGAAGTATTTATGGTGTTGGTGAAGCCTCAGAGACGTTTTTTGGGGTTTCTTCGAGTGATGTGACACTTGCACAGGCAGCATACCTTGCAGCCCTACCACAGGCGCCTACATACTACTCACCATACGGAAACAACAAGGAAGACTTGAATAATAGAAAGAATTTTGTTTTGAGCAGGATGTTTGAAAATAGATTTATAACAAAAGAGGAATATGACGACGCGATAAGTGAGGCTGTTGATTTTATACCAAGAGCAACTCTTGGTATAAGAGCACCACATTTTGTATTTTTTATTGGAGAATACTTGGAACAAAAATATGGTCCACGAGTGCTTGAGGAGGGTGGCCTCCGAATAATAACAACACTAGACTATTCTCTACAAGAAAAAGCTGAAAAAATAGTTAGAGAGTATGCGCTTCAAAACGCAGAAAGCTTTAATGCCGAAAATGCGTCATTAGTTGCCATAGACCCAAAAACAGGTGGAATTCTTGTCATGGTTGGATCAAGAGATTATTTTGATGAGAAAATAGACGGTAATTTTAATGTTGCTGTATCACACAGACAACCCGGTTCTTCTTTTAAACCGTTTGTGTATGCAACCGCTTTTATGAAAGGATATACACCAGAAACTGTTGTTTTCGATCTTAAAACACAGTTCTCTACACAATGTAGCCCAAGCGGAGTTAAACTAACGGCTAGCGCTGTTTGTTATACCCCAGTAAACTATGACGGTATATATAGGGGGCCAATAACATTCCGAGAAGCATTAGCTCAATCAATAAACATACCAGCAATCAAAGCTCTTTATTTGGCCGGATTAAACGATTCTCTTAGAACAGCAAAAGATATGGGGATATCAAGCCTTACAAACGTTGATCAGTACGGACTAACGCTTGTTCTTGGGGGTGGAGAGGTTTCTCTTTTAGAAATGGCAAGTGCATACGGCGTCTTTGCAAATGACGGTGTTAGAAATCAATATAACTCAATATCAAGAATTGAAGACAGCTCCGGTGTTGTTATTGAAACAACAAAAACACAACCAAAACAGGCAATTCCTGTAAATGTGGCGAGAACAATATCCGATATACTGTCTGATAACACAGCCAGAACCCCAGCATTTGGCTCTAACTCTCCTTTATATTTTGCTTCTAGAGATGTGGCTGTAAAAACAGGAACAACAAACGACTATAAAGACGCTTGGACTGTTGGATACACCCCCAATATTGCTGTTGCAGCGTGGGCTGGTAACAACAACAACACGTCTATGGAGAAAAAGGTTGCTGGATTCATTATAACCCCTTTATGGAGGGCTTTTATGAATGAGGCTTTAGCTGTATTACCAGACGAACGATTTAAAAACCCAGACTCTATTGATAAAACAAAACTACCACCAATGTTAAGGGGTGTGTGGCAAGGTGGTAAAAGCTATTTTATAGACTCTTTGTCTGGAAAACTTGCAACAGAACTAACACCTAAAGAAACTTTAAAAGAAATTGTATTATTAGACCCACACACAATACTTTATTGGGTAAACAAAGATAACCCTGTCTCAGATGAAGCGGTAAACCCAGAAAATTATTCCCAATATCATTTATGGGAGTATGCTGTACAAAACTGGGTAAATAAAATGGGTTATACAAAACAAGACGAATCTCTTGTACCAAAAGAATACGACGACATCCATATAGAAAATAATTTACCTAAAATAAGTATTGTTGGTCTACAAAATAAATATACACAAGATAGTCAAATATCTTTTTCAATTAACTCAAATGGAGTATATCCAATTAATAATATTGAAATATTTTTTGCCGGAAGATATGTTGGCTCCATTACAAAACCGCCTTTTAATTATTCTTTCTCTATAAAAGATTTTTCAACCCAACAAAACAACGAATTAAAAGTTGTTGCGACCGATATTGTATATAACAAAAAAGAGGTTGTTGAAAATATATCAGTTCAGTAAACAAAAAATGTTTACAGTATGTTTTTTGGGGTTTTTTCACCTAGCCCTTTCTTCATCTCGTTTAAAATTGATTCTTTGTTTAAAAAAACAACGTTTTTTATAACAGAAGATGTTTCTAAAAAAATAATATTGTTGTTATATTTTATGTTTGATGTGTCTATATCAATATTATAAAAATCTCTTAAAACACAAATAAAAGAGTCTTTAACAACAGAATCTTTTGGTGTGAAAGATAAATATCTTTTTAGTAAGTCTGTAATTTTTTTTACAGAGTGTTCATCTTCCATAAAACTACCTATTCATAGGCATTGTTATATAAATAAAGCTTGTATCCCCTATCCCTTGTATCATTAATGGTTTCTTTTCTCCAAATTTAAAAACGATACTGTCTGTTGTTATTGATTGAAAGGCATCAACTATGTTTTTATAATTAAAGCTTAGTTTTATCTTGTCTCCGTTTATTGCTGCCTGAACCTCGTTTTTACTCTCACCAATATCTTGATTATTTGTTTCCACAATAAATTTTTTATCTTTTGGTGTAATTTCAAAAGTCACACGGTTAAACTTGTCTGAAAAAACATAAGACCTTTTTAAAACATCAACAATATCTTGTTTCAAAACAACAACTTCTGTTTCGTAGTCTTTTGGTATTATTTGTCTGTAATCCGGAAAAACACCATCAATTACACGTGATGTTATATATAGATCATCACAAAATATTGCTATCTGATTATCTGTTATTGTTATTGATATGTCCCCATCAACTCCTTCAATAATTTTGATTATATCGCTAACATTTTTGAAGGGTATTAGAACCGAATTAAATTCATCTAGTTTTTTTATAGATATCTTTTTTTCCGCAAGACGAAATGAGTCGGTGGCAGCAAACACGATAGAGCTATCCTCGTAATATATATAAATACTTGCGAGTTCTGGTTTCATACTCTGTACGGAAGCGCTATACCAAACAGACTTTAAACCGCTTAAAAATCTTTCAACTGGAACAACAAGGTCTTTTGATTCTTTTAGGGTCGGAATTGAGGGAAACTCTTCGTTTGGGTATGTATGAATAAAGGTTTCAGATCTATTTGTTGTAATTAATAATTTATTATCTTTTAATTCAAGGGTTATTTTTGAATCGTTTGATAGATTATTAATAAAACCCTTTAAAACATCAGCAGGAACAGCAACAACCCCTTCCACGTCTACTTTTACAGGTACTTTGATCTCTATTCCTAAATCAAGATTTGTAGCTTTTACAACAAGGTACCTATCTTTTGCTGTGAGTAATATATTTTTTAAAACAGGGAGAGTTACGTTTTTATTTGTAACACGTTCCGCTCTTATAATTGCTGTTTCGAGTTTTTCTTTAAGGCATTCTACTTTCATATTTATTTATTATAGTTATTAAATTTATTACTATTATTAGTCCTGTTGATAAGTTAATAAACACATTATGGTCTTGTTTACAGCTGTTTTAAACACACCTGTTATTCTTTTTGTTTTATAAAAACTTACAATTAAAGAAACGTATAAACATTATTTTTTTATTTTGTAAAAATTATTAAGACGTTCTCAACAACTTACACAGAACTATTTCTTTTGTTTTTAATAACTTAATCAACACATATCCACAAAGATATTAACAAACTAAAGCATCCCTCTTATTTGATGTATCTCTTGAGCCAACACACTATCTGTTTCTAGGTCTTTTTTTATCTTTTCATAAGAGTGTATTACTGTTGTATGGTCTCTTCCACCAAGCTTCTGCCCTATTGTTGGATAAGGTATATTGTAATCCTCCCTTAAGATATACATTATTATTTGTCTTGGTTTAACAATCTCCTTCTTTCGTGTTTTTTTATAAACACTTTCTTCCTCTATGTTATAAAACTCAGTTATCATTTTAATTATATCCTCAACAGGAGCAGATCTTCTTGATTTTATACTGTTTCTTATCAAAGTTTTTACATCAGATAATGTTAGTTCTTTATCTTTCATTTGAGATTGTACTGAAAGTATATTAAGTATACCCTCAAGCTCTCTTATATTACTCCCAACAACGGATGCAATATAGTCTATTATTTCACTAGTAAGAGACATCCCATGCTGGTTTGCTTTAGCCTTTAATATAGCCATCCTAGATTCATAATCTGGAGGCGATATGTCTACAACCATACCAGCACTAAAACGAGATTTTAATCTTTCCTCCATATTTTGAAGGAAATTGGGGTGCATATCTGAAGAAAAAATAATCTGCTTATTATTATCATATAAAGTATTAAAAAGGTGAAAAAGTTCTTCCTGTGTCTTTTCTTTTTTAGACAAAAACTGGATATCATCCATTATTAAAACATCATATTTTCTATACTTTTCTTTGAACAAATTAACTTTATTCAAGTGCACTGAGTTTAAATAATCAACCACAAACTTTTCTGAAGTAACGTAAAAAACCTTGGTGTTTGAGTAAGTTTTTTTAATTTGATTACCAACTGATTGTATTAGGTGTGTTTTCCCACAACCTGTTTTACCATATACAAAGAATGGATTGTACACAGCTCCAGGGCTTTTAAGGATTGCTTGTGATGCGGCGTATGCAAGCTCGTTAAAGGGTCCAACAACAAAGGACTCAAAAACATAGCGAGGATTCAAATTGTCGTCCTTGTTTATATAAACATCATTAAGAGGTAAAGACCCTTGGTTTGCTGAAGAAGAAAACTTTCCCTGAGCAACCTCTTTATTTTCTGGCTTTTCTCTTGTTACAACATACTCAACAGAACGAACAGACTCCAAAAGGTTTCTGAGTGTTTTTAAAATAAATTTGTGATATTTTTCCAAAAGCCATGTTTTTACAAACTCATTTGGAACACTTACATATACAACACCACCCTCCTCTTTTAATACATAGGTCTCACTAAACCAAGTGTTAAACGTGGCTTTTGAAACATTTAGCTCTGCCTCTACTAATACATTATCCCAAAGTTCTTTAGTGTCCATAAAATATTTTTAGTTATAGCTTATTATAAATGAAGTGGATAATCATAAAACTTGTGGAAAGCCCCTAAGTATGTTGATAACATGTGGAAAACAAAAATGACACCATTAAGTTGACCCAGTAGTGAATAAATGCACCGATACTTCGTATTAGGTATTGGGTAGTTAAAATTTATTATATCTTTGCACCTACTATAGGTAGTTTACTGGTTTTGTGTGAATAATATGCATTTATATACTACCGGGTTTGACTTGATAATAATCATATATAGTTATATACTCTTCTGGTTACACTATAAGATAAAAATAAATTATGTCTGTTACATATCAACCAAAGAAAAGAAAAAGAAGTAAAACACACGGTTTTTTAGTTAGATCTAAAACAAAAAATGGCAAAAATGTACTAAAAGCAAGAAGAGCTAAAGGAAGAAAGAAGCTCTCTGTTTAATTTGAATGCTTTCAAAAGATAAAAAACTTAACAAAGACCTTTTCAACAAGGTTTTTTCTACTGGTAAAACGATCCATGGGGAAACTCTTTATATAAAATTTACAAAAAATAACAACGAAACAAAAAGGTTTGCTGTTGTTGTTCCTAAAAAGGTTGAAAAAATGGCTGTAAAACGTGTTTTTTTGAAAAGAAAAATATTCAACGTGTTAAAAGATATTTATAACAACATAAAACCCAATATTGATTGTATTATTTTCTTTAAAAACAAGGATATAGAGAACCTAAAAGAAGAGATTTCTAGCCTGTTAAATAAAACAAACTCCTATTAAAACAACAAAAAATGATGTAGAATATCGTAATGATTTCAGGAATTTGGAACACCTTAATATATGAACCGCTTTACAACGGTTTTATTTTTTTAGCAGACCTACTACCGTGGGCTGATCTGGGTCTCATTATTATACTTTTTACTATAATAATAAAATTCATACTCTTCCCTCTTTCTTTAAAGTCTGTTAGAACACAACAGTCCATGAAGAAGATACAACCAGAAATAGACGCTATAAAGAAAAAACACAAAGACGATAAACAACAACAAGCAATAGAAACAATGGACCTTTATAAAAAATACGGGATTAAGCCTTTTTCTGGAATTTTTCTTGTTTTTATACAAATACCGATTGTTTTTGGTCTTTATTTTATTTTTTTGAAAGGAGGTTTTCCTGAAATAAAAGCCGACATTTTATACCCTTTTGTTAAGGTTCCAGAGCTTATTAAATTAAAGTTTCTTGGTATTGCAGATATAACGCAAAAAAGTCTAGTTCTTGCTTTAATGACAGGAATAACACAGTTTCTACACTCTCAAATATCTCTTGGAAAGGACGAAAAGACAAATAAAAACAAAAAAAATAAGCAACCAAACTCAATGAAGGATGATTTTATGAAGACACTAAAACTTCAAATGAGGTATGGTTTACCCGTTTTAATTACCTTTATTGCCTACTCCCTTTCTGGTGCAATTGCTCTTTATTGGACAACGAGCAATATTTTTCATATAGTACAAGAACTCTACGTCAAGAAGATGTTAAAGAAAGAGGACGAACCAGATGATTTGGTTATAGAGGCAGAACATATCTCGGTTTAAAGCCATAAAAAACTATGTCAACACAAATTATAAAAGAAACAATAAATGAGTTTTTGAGTAAGATGGGGGTTGAAATCAAGTCTTTATCTATTGAAGACAGTGAGCTTCCTGAATATACAAAATTTCTAATAGATACACCAGATTCAGGGATTTTAATAGGAAAAGATGGTGAGCATTTACTTGCCCTTGCTTATGTTTTGAGAAAAGTTGTTGAAAAGAAGTTTGATAACGATGAATTACCAAAGTTTTTTATAGACGTGGGTGGATATCAGGCAAATAAAATACAAAAAATACAAAAAGTTGCTCAAATTATGGCAGATAGAGCAACAGCTTTCAAAAGAGATATAGAACTTCCACCAATGAGTGCATACGAGAGAATGGTAATCCACTCTACCCTTTCAGAGACAAACAACATAGCGACAGAGTCAGAGGGCCAGGGGCGCTTCAGGAGGGTTATTGTGAGGTATACTGAGACAATGAATTAAGAATTAAGAATTACGAATTAAGAATATTAAAAACCACCAGAACTATGTTCTGGTGGTTTTTGTTTGTTGAAACCCTATACCCTATTGGCTAATTATCTAATCTCAACCCCCAAAGCGTTAAATCTTTTTTGTTTATAAAATACAACAAATATCCATCTTCAATCTTCTCTATTTTAGGGTCTGTAAGGTCAAAAAGATATTCTTCAGAATCAAATATTGATGTTATATTTGTAGCAAAAGATGTTTCTGCGTCAACCTCATATATATCATCATTAAATGAAACATATCCTTTATACCAGTCGTCAGGAAATTTTGTGTTTTTGGGTAATGAGTTTGGTACAGCACAAACCAAAACGGAGTCTGTTTTCCACACACACTTTTCTAGGAAAGTAGAAATATTTAATTGGTTAGTAGATTTTGTTATTGTGTTGAATATATATGTTTTTATACTTGAGTCAACCATACTTGAAAACAAGACAAATTTTTCATCAGGACTCATTGTTGCAGAAAGACCTTTGGTAGCAGCAAGTACTCGTTTTGTTTTACCACTTTCTATATCTAATGTATATAGAGCACCAACAACACCGCTTGAAGGTTTTGGGTATATTAGTATGTTTTTAGGATTTATCCAATAAATATTCCATTCAGCAAAAGGCGATTTATAAACAATCTTATCGTCAGAACCGTTGTTTAATGTAAAAACACCACCTCCGCCGTCACCGTATACAAAAAGAACATTTTTTGTGTTATTTAAAATTGAGAGTGAGTTTATATTACGAGCTAAAAAACTATCAGATTTAAAAGACCCTGTTGTTGTACTTATTGAGTTTGTATAAGAAACAGACTCTCCTTCGGTATTAAGTTTTTGTGAAATAAAACTATTTCCATCGTTAAAAAACAATACATTATAAATCTCTAAAGCTGTTGTGTTTGTTATTCTTTCACTTGAACCAGATAAAAGATTTATATCAAAGATATTACCAGATGTCCTGCTCATGTACCTTAAATAATTACTACTGTCTTTTTTAACAAAAAGCGCACCAGAAACAGGATCTTTGGTTAATTGCCCAAAAACAAAGTTTTCATCAAGGTTAATGTTTTCTAAACCACCAATCTCACCGGCACCATTATTTATTGTTGTGTTGTCCTGGTCTGTGTTGTTATTACCAAAAGGAAAAAGGTTGTTGAAAAAATTATCACTATCTGATTCCCCTTCACCGATACTGTTTGTTGAATTTTTATAATAAAACCAACCAACAATCGAGGCGATTAAAAGGAAAACAAATAAAATTATTAAAAATTTTTTTAATTTCATATTAATATTAATTATTAAATGGCGGGAACATTACATGCCAGTGGTCAGGCGTTTCATATTCATATCTAAAAGATACTGGCGCCCAAAACGTGCTGTGCTCTACAACAAAAACAGAAAAATCTGCTGGTCTAAAAGGGTCACCAATACTTAAGTTTTTATATCTTTCCCAGGCTTCTGGAGTTATTTTATCAGGTTTATTTGGTGTATTTTCTATTATCCATTTGTCCAAACCAAGAAGAACGTTTGCTCCGGCAGAGTTTTTGGTTTTTAGGTCAACATTTGCTAGTCCCGGTCCGTGTGTTTGGTGCCACCACCACTCTGTTCCTCCCGTAATGATCATTTTATGTGTTATTGTTGTTGCTCCATTTGGTAGTGCTGCAGCAAGCCTCAATAAACCAGTTGTTGCTTCTGGTGGTAATAAACCAACTGTCGTGCAAGATGTTGGTTTTTGTGGTGGGCCAGGGCAAATAGCCCAGTCTTTGTTTGTTTTTATTTGATGGCCACTTCCAATATCTAGTAGGTCTTGTACACGGTCTTCGTCTGCCATTATTGCATGAAACCTTTGTTCGGCACTACCTGTTGTGCCATCTCCACCACCAATGCTGTTATAATATATACATTTGCGAGCCCAAGAATAAGTACTATCAGTTTGGTCATTGCGCCCAAATATTATCTCCCCAGGACTTGTATTCTGGTTACACTCTTCCTCTGAATTAAACCTCCTACTTTTATCTGTTTCAACAACACCATTTAAGAAATGTTTTTCAAAATACCAACCCGCTGTAGCGTCTCGTGGCCCGCTAGCACCAACGATTTCATGACATGGTTTGTTTGTTATTGGAGAATTAACAAGACGCCCTTCTTGTTGTCGTACAAACCTTGCAACCCCTTCATCACACGAGTCTTCGGTGGTAAATCCAAAAGTTTGTCCATCTAATGTTTTAAAAGCAAACGAGCCTTTTGAAAAATCCGAATTAGGAATAGGGATACAAGATAAAACAATCTTGCCGGCATTTCTTGCGGCTTTCAAACCATCATCACATTTTTTTACTGTAAAAAATGGGACATTTTCTTGGTCGCCATAACCAAAAATATAAAGTTTTGTGGATGTGGCTGTTGCTCCCTCTATTCTTCTTATGTAGTAATAGCCCGGTGGTGTTGCGTCTGTCTTGTTTTCAAACGTAACCCCAGCAAGCGCCTCTGTTGATAAGTTTAAACTAAAGGTTGTTAAGGCGGGGTTTATTGTATTTAATGCTAACCAGCTTAATAAGGCTAAAGCAAGCCCAAGTAAAGCAGCATTTATTCTTGCTCTAGCAGCTCCTTTTGTGTTTGTTACGCTTGTTGTGAGATATTGGACACCAGCAAGGGTTATCATAAATACAGCCATTACTATACAAAGAGCTATAAGTAATTTAAATAACCCAGAAACATAACTTCCAAGGTTTCTACTGCCCCCAGGCGTTCCATCCGCAACCTTATCATATGCGTAAGGAAGATTTGATAAAGGAACGTAATTATCTATTGTTATGGTTTCATCTGCAGAATAAACCTCACCAGAAATGGTAAAAAAACTAAAAACAAAAAATAAGACAAATAATGTAATAAATATTTTTTTAAAATTTATGTTTTTCATGTTTTTCTAATTTTCATTACTTAAAGATAAAATAAAATTTGATTTAGTGCTCTGGAATACATTTTCTTTATTTTTTATACTAATAGATATTATAGAATCTTCAACCTCGCCAATTTTTTGAAATATTACAGAGTTTTCCCCGTCTCCACTTTTAACCCTTTCATTATTTATACTCCAAGTATAAATAAGCTTTGAGCTATTGTTGTTATTTGAGTCAAAATATAATGGGAAGGCCACCAACTCCGCTTCCCTGTCTTTTATAGGGAAATTCTTAGATAAAATAGAATTAAACAAAATTCCTAATAGTGGATTTTTATAATATAAAAGCACTTCTGGTGTTGTATTTGTTACAATTACATTTGCTTTTGCATATGTTGTTTCTCTGTCGTTTGAAAGTACATCCACACCTATGGTGTCATCTCTTAGAGAGGTTGCTATAGAGACGTGGTTTTGTCCTATTCCTGATATACCACCCAAAACCCTGCTCCCGAGATACCATTTGTAATACAGGGTTGATGCGTCTATTGGTGAACCTGTTTCATTATATATATGAGACATAGCGGTGACACTTAATGTGGAAGGTCCAGACTTTAAAGCCTTGCCTTTGTAAAAAGGTGGCGTATAAGAATCTGCTTCCCATAAAATTTCCACAGATGATGTGTTTGTTTGTGCGTATAATGTGCCAGAAAGACAAAACATAAAAGCTACAAAAATAAATATAAGTGTATTTGTTTTTATAATTTTATTCATCATATATATTATACAACATTAGCCCCGCTAGAACCTCCGGAAGCCAAGAACTCTTCCTTTGCTTTTTTTATAGCAAGTACTTGTGATGGGTCTGATGTAATTATTTGATCTTCTGTGTACGATGCATTTATTTTTAATGCGACGTGCTTTAGCCCAGCAAAGAATATTCCCTCCCCCACACCAGACTCAAGTAATAAATATTTTTCCTCGTCTGTTAGGTTGAATGTTGTTTGTACCAAATCTATAGACGTTGCTGACTGTTTTAGTAGTAGTTGTATTGAAGAGTTGGTTATAATCGGTAAACCATAAGGTGATTTTAAGAAGTCTCCAACGTCCTGAGTAATCGTTGCAAGACCTAGATAGTATTTTCTACCCCTTTTTGCAAGACTGAACAAAAATGAAGCGGTGTCTTCTGATTTCATCATCCACCAAGCTTCGTCTATTACCAGTAGGCGTTTTTTTAACTCTTTTCTAACCATGTTCCATATATAACGAGTTACTATGTGCATTGCGACCGGTTTTAGTTCGTCCTCCATGTCGCGCACAGAAAACACAACAAATTTCTTTGTTATATCAACGTTTGATGGTTTGTTTATAAAGCCCGCCCACGTTCCTTGGGTGAATTTTGATAGCCTTTGCACAAGAGACTCTGCTCCTTCCATACCAGCAAGAACCAACTCAAAATCAGAAAGAAGTGGTGGTTCAACATTTTTAAGACTTGAACCAATCGTTATGTCTTTTAGTGCGTAAGTTTCTGTTATTGCTTTGTCTACGATAGAGTCTTCTTCAGGAGTAAGACCTTTTAACATAATCCTCATAAGACCAACTAGCCCCACTATATGCGAGCGTAGTACGTCCTCTGGAGACTCGTCTTCCCTTGGTATTGGTAGGTCAAAAGGGTTTATGTGGTGCTCTGAAGTAAGTGATAGGTTGAAGTATCTTCCCCCAGTTGCTTCCGCTAAATATTCATATTCTCTCTCCGGGTCTATTACTATTACATCTATACCAAACATCAAAGATCTTAGTATTTCGAGCTTGGTTGCGTATGATTTTCCGGAACCAGACTTCGCAAACACTATTGAGTTATAGTTTTCCATTGAAAATCTATCAAAAATCACAAGCCCAGAGTTGTGTCTATTAATTCCATAAAGAATTCCTTTGTTTGAAGTAAGGTCAAAAGAAACAAAAGGAAACATACTTGATAGCGGGGACGAGTTTAGTTTTGAGTGAACTTTTAATAAATCTTGTGCTATTGGCAATATGCTAGTAAATCCCTGCTCTTGCTGGAACAGTGCTGGTTTTAGGTATATTAATCTAGATTCTAGGGTAGACTTTACCTCAGATTCTATTTTATCCAACTCATCTTCAGTATCTCCATATATAGATATATATACTCCAACATCAAAAAGTTTTTCTCTTGCCTGCATTAAATCGTCCCGAAGCTTTTCCAAGTCTTGGTATGCTGTATCAAGCATAGGGTCTCTGACCATACCCTTGTCACTTCGAACATTTATTTGGCTCTCAACCTCAGCAACCTTTTTTTGGAATTGTTTCAAAACCTGTGCTGTGTCTACTGGGTGGACAAATATAGAAATGTCAAAAACCCTGTCCATGTTTATAATTGGCGAAAACCAGCTATCTGACAAAAATCTTGGGTACGATATTACAAAAAATGTTCTAACTATCTTCTCACCTAAAATGAGCTGTTTAGGTGCGACTTGTAGTGCTGATGGCGCTATTACGTCTTGAAGCTCCAAAACACCAGCCTCATATATTTGTTGAGGCAAAACAGGTGTCATTGATACATTTGTTTCGTCTTTCTTTTTAAATAATTTATCGAATATGCTCATAAGTTATGAATTACGAATTACGAATATGGAATTACGAATATGAAAAAAAGTTTTTAAATAAATAATTTTTATTCTTAATTCTTTATTCATAATTCTATATTCTATCATTACAAAATTAGCCACAGCTAATTTTGTAATGATATGGGTTTCTCCATATCACCCGGATTAAATATTTTATAATACAATTCAATTAATTCCTCTGCACCGAGTCTTATTACTTGCACACCAGTTCTTGATAGACCTTGTTCCACAATAAGCGCTCGTTGGTTTAGTTGAGAAAAGTTTTCCTCAAAAAGACTATCAGCGTCCCCCGTTTTATTTTTTGGTGTACCCTTCTTTTTAAACATATCTGCCACACCACCCTTTTTTGCCATAATTGACGGAGAATAAGGAACTACTACAAAAAATGCTTTTGTCATAACATCTACATCTTCTGTAAACTTTCTTATAAAATCTATATATTCTCGTGTTTGAACCTTCATTAATTCATTTGTTTGTTCTGTAAACTTTTCTTCCATTAACGCTATATATGGACGAATATCAATGTTTCTTGATTCAATAAAAAATTGTACAGAAAAATCTAATGAGTTTAGGAAGCTTTGAAACTGAAGTAATATGGCTTCTTGTTCATCTGCTGATTTTAAAGCAAGATTTAATGATGAAGCCATTAAAACGGTACAAATAGAGTCGTCTTTAAGAACAACAACACCATTTCTGATCTCTTTTATTGGTACAAATTTTTGTGTTGATCCTGCGTTTATAGACATGGTTGTTTAATAATTTTAAATTTTTAATTTCGAATTTTAATTCGATTTTGAATGTCCAAATGTTTTAAAATTAAATCATTTGAAATTCATTCAAAATTTTAAATTCAAAATTCAGTTTTCTTACTCTCTACTTCTTCTGCATACATGCTGTTTTTTACACCCAAACTCCATGCTATATCTTTTAATTTGCTATCTGAAAGTCTTGGTATATATAATGAATCCGTTTGGTTTTCGACAACAACCCCGCCCTCTTGTTTTTTGGGTTCTTTTTTCCATATATATAGTTTACCACCCATAAAAAATTGAAAAGCAGATTCGACAACTTCTATAAACGGCCTGTTGTTCATTTTGAAAAAAGCTAAAGCAACAGAAAGTGCAATAATTGGGGCACTTACAAGTATTGCCAAGAAAGAAGGTAGAATTTTCCATAATAAAAACGAAGCACCACCACCACCAATAAGATAAAGAAACTGCTTGAATGTAAGCGGTCCAAAAATTTTATCTTCTATCTCTATAAATTGTGGTACTTGGTGTTGCATAATATTTTTAATAATTTTCAATTTAAAATTTTTAATTTTTATTCAATTTTAAATGTATTAATTTTAAATTCTTTCATTTGAAATTCATTCAAAATTGGAAATTCGAAACTTAAAATTGTTCGCCTTTTCGTGCTTCGAATTTATTCTATCGGCTCTCTATATGGGTCCACTATCGGCTGTTTCCATGTTGGCGCTACTTCTTCGTTCTCAGACCTCTCTTCCCTCTCTGTTTTTACTACCGACCCAAGCTTGTCTTCTAACAACGTCTTTTTTGGCACTGCTGGAGCAGGATTTTCTATTTCTTTTATCATATCGTCTCTTTGTTGGAGGTCGCTAGGAGTTTCTTGATTTGTTTGTATTTCTGCGTTTATGAAACTGTGGTCTTCTGTGATCTCTCCTGCTTTGTGTATCGTCCCAGGGTCTTCTATTTCACTTAATAAAGAGTCTCTGCTCATATTCTCCGCAGTCTCTTCAGCTATCGTTTTTGAATTTTGACTTTTATCATTTGGATTTTCGTCCTCATATTCTCCGTTATATATTTTTATAAGATCTGCGCGTATGGATTTTAGTATTACATTATCTATTTCAACACCTATTTCTGAAGCCTTTGCCGTATCTAAACCAAGCTCTTTTTGTATCTCACCAATAAAATCATCTGGGTGTGTGAGACCGGCCATTACATAAACAAGTTCTTCCATTAGAATTCCGGATTGCTCCACGTTTAAGTCGAACTTATTTGTAATAGATTTAAACTTTGCAAAATACTCATCAGAATACAAAATTTCTTGTACTTTTGGTGGTAATTTTTCAATTATTTCTTGTAGTTCTTGCATGATGTTTTAATTAAGACTATGGTTTATCACTTGTTTCTTTTTTAGCACCACCACCATCTTCTGGTTTTTGTGCTTTAAACCGAATATCTGCCCTTAACTCACCCATATATGCCTTTGCTTTAGCGGCAAGAGTGTCAAACTCGTCTTCCATTGAATGTACGTATCTAACTGTTGCATCTGGACTTTTTTGTTTAATTTTGTTTTCTTCCGCAGGAACCACTAAACCACCTGTTGCGGGGTCAATTTCTTGAACCACGTGTGTTGCTGGGTTTCTAACCAGTCTTGAAGGGTCCGTTTCTGGAATCTCGTATCTTGCTGGTTTTCCTGGTTCTTCTATTATTCTTATATAAATATTTGGAGTGCCACCTCTTTCTTTTTGTCTTTCTACCTTGTTAATTTGATCTATTTGTTCTGTATATTTTTTTCTCTCTTCATTTTCCTTTTCTTTTTTGTCTTTTTTCTTCTTTGCTCTTTCGGCCGACACTTCCCCTTTGAAAGCCGATCTAAACCAAGGACTGTTTTTCCAAGCGTCCTTGCCAAATATTTTAGCCGTTGCGGCCTTTGCTGCGCTTGCAGCAATACCGGTTTCTTCTTTTACTCGATCTGCCTCTGTTTCAAATCCAGCGGTCTCATACCTCTTTGCTTTTTCTTTTTGTTTATCCTCTCGTCTTTTTATTGCGCCAGAGAAACCGCCCTTTGCCTGATTTCCACTTATATCAAACCCTGTTTGAGTCTTAATCTGTCCAGCAACTTGTCCTCCAATTTTTGTTTGCCTTGCGTCAAA
>PCTT01000046.1 GCA_002771585.1 Candidatus Campbellbacteria bacterium CG22_combo_CG10-13_8_21_14_all_36_13
AGCCGCCGCTTATGCTAAAGTCGGACAATCGGCAAAGGCAATTCAAACTTTGGAAGATGCTATAATTAGGCACCCCTCAGTGAAAGATACCGCACAGTATTATATTGGGCTGATTAGGGTAACCGGCGCTTTGCCAATACAATAATATAAAGAATGCGATTACTCATAATCACCCAAAAAGTTGATAAAGATGATGATGTGTTGGGTTTTTTTTGTTATTGGATATCTAATTTGGCGAAGCATTTTGACAGTATAAAAGTGATTTCTCTTTCAAAAGGGAAGTTTGACCTACCTTCAAATGTAGAAGTCGTATCTCTTGGAAAAGAAAAAAAATATCCAAAAATATTTCAAGCCATTTTTTTCTATTTTTATGCATTCAAGTTTTTATTAAAAACTGATGATGTTTTTGTTCATATGGCTCCTGAATATGTGAGAGCTCTGTATCCTCTGAATATTTTTTTTAGAAAACCAATAATAATGTGGTACGCCCATATCAAAGTCAGCCCCACCGCCAAGTGGGCAATCAAACATGTAAATTATATTTTGACTCCGTCAAAAGAGAGTTTTGAAATAGAAAGTGAAAAAGTGATTTCTACTGGGCACGGAATAGACACAAACTTGTTTCGCCCAATTCCCAATATAAGAAAAGGAAAGAAAAAAATATTAGCAGTTTCCAGAATCTCAAAAGTAAAAAGAATTGAGATTTTTATAAAATCTTTGGGAGAGCTTAAGAACAAGAAACCGGAGCTGGATTTTGTTGCGGAAATTGTCGGTTCTCCGGCAAGACCAGAAGATTTCTCTTATCAAGAAGAATTAAAGCAGTTGGTATCCTCTCTTGGTTTAGAAGAAAGGGTTGTGTGGAAAGGGAGCGTTAGAAACATGGACATCCCAGCTCTTTATAATTCAAGTGATTTGTTCGTTCGGCTTCAAGGAGGAGGAGGTTTTGGTAAGACCGAACTAGAGGCGTTTGCTTGCGGGGTCCCTGTAATTTTGCCCACAACTGTTTATAATGGCATTTTGAGCGATTTTTCTGGTGATATGTATTTTCCTGAAGACGATTATGTAAAATGCGCTGAAAATATGGCTAATATATTGGCTTGGAAAGAAAATAGAAAACAAGAATATTCTCAAAAAGTTCGTGAATTTGTCGTTGAAAATCATAATATAGAAAAACTTTCAGATAAAATCGCGGAAGAATTCGCCAAACTCAAATAATATATGTCCCGTTAGAAGCTCGCTAAGTAAGAGCCGCTACGGTATATTACTGTTATGAAAATTATAAGCAATAGCTTCTAACGGGATGTGTGGAATAAATGGAATAAATTGGAAAGATGAGAGTACTGTTCTTAGAATGAACGAAGTTACTAAACATAGAGGTCCAGATGCTACTGGAATTTATTCGGATGACTTTGTTACTTTAGGAAACAATCGGTTGAGTATTATTGATTTGGACGAAAGATCTAATCAGCCGATGATTGATAATTCTGGAAATCTTGTGATTGTTTACAACGGAGAAATTTATAATTTTTTAGATATAAAAAAAGAGTTAGAAGGTGGGTATGATTTTAAGACAAAAAGTGATACAGAGGTGATCTTGGCTTCTTATAAGAAGTGGGGGAAGGCTGGGTTTAAAAAATTGAACGGAATGTTCTCTTTTGCTCTTTGGGACAAAAATACCAAGGAATTTATCTTGGCTAGGGATCCTGTAGGGATTAAACCCCTTTATTATTTTTTTGATGGTCAAAAACTCATATTCTCTTCGGAGATAAAGGGGATTTTGGAACATGCTGATGTGCCCAGAAAATTAAATCGAGACGCTTTTAGCGCTTTTATGCGAGTTCTTTATGTGCCGTCTCCTATGACAGCATTTGAAAATATAAATAAGCTTCCACAAGGTCATTTCCTTTCGTATAAGGACGGGAAAATAGAGATTCACAAATACCATGATTGGTCGGAAAATATTCCAGAAAATAAAGATAGTTTAGTTGAAGAAGTGAGGAAAAAAGTCCAAGCTTCAGTCGAAAGACAGCTTGTTTCCGATAAGCCCATAGGGCTCTATCTTTCTGGAGGACTAGATTCCACTTCTGTACTTAACGCCATGTCTAAGACAGAAACGCATATAGAATCTTTTTCTGTCGGTTTCAATTTGCCAAACAAGAAAGACGAGGAAAAATTTAATGCGGATTTTATGCTTGCTAGAGAGGTTTCAAAGATATATGGAACCAAACATAACGAGCTTCTAATTACACCAAAAGATGTTTTAGATAATGCAGAGTTTGTTATTTCTAATACCGATGACCTTATTTCAAATCCGACTTCTATACCGATGTATCTTCTGGCAAAATTTACGAAAAACAAAGTTGCTGTCGCACTTTCTGGAGATGGAGGTGATGAGGTTTTTGGGGGGTATGACAGGTATCGCTACGCTCGAGAGGCGGACATCTACCAGAAGCTACCGGTCTTTTTGAGAAAATTTCAATTTACAGATATTCAAAAGAAATTAGAAACTCCAGCCGGAATAAAATTATTTTCTCTTTTTATGTTTCAAAAAGATAAGGCATTGGAAAATATTTTGGAAAAAGAATTTTTTCAGCCAGTAGAAAGTACTGAGAAAATTTTTGAGAAAGAAATTTTTTCGGAATTAAAAAATCTTTCCGGTGCGGATCAGCTTATTAGAGCAGATTTTTCTAGTTGGCTTCCGGATCAGGCTCTTGCCTTGGCGGACAAAGTATCTATGGCGGGAAGTTTGGAGCAAAGGGTTCCTCTTCTTGATCTGGAGATTGTAAGTTTGCTTTATAATTTGCCAGCTAAAGATAAATTATCTTTAAGACAAAATAAAGTTTTATTAAGAGAAGCTTTCAAAAAAGAACTCCCGCCTTTTTTGTTTAAACAGCCAAAAAGGGGGTGGTTTGCGCCGGGTGCAAAGTGGTTAAGAGATCCTGACTTTTTGCAATTTGTAAAAGCGGTCTTAAATGAATCTTATTATGTGGGAACTTCAAAGATGTTTAATTGGAAGGAGGTAGAAAAAATGCTGGATGACCATGTTTCGGGAAAGGTTTATAATGTAAATTCTTTATGGGCCATTCTTACATTCCAAATCTGGGCTCAAAAATATAAAGTTATACTGTGAAAGAAAGACATAAAATACTAATTGTGACCCCAAGATCTCCTTTTCAAGGCAGGGGCGCTGATGAACAAGATAGACTCTCTGGAATAGAATGGTTTCTTGATAATGGTTTTGAAGTAAAAGTTATAACAAAGACCTTTCCAAGTGATGAGAAATTTTTAGAAGACGCAAGAAAAAGATTGGGTATAGAGATCATTTCCATACCTTATAAATTTACTAAAAACAAAAATCTCTTTAATATCTTGAAACGTCTAATAAACCCGCTCTATTGGGATGGAGCTGCTTTTGAATATTTTGACAAGGAAATTCAGGATCAGCTTAAGAATGTAATAAGAGATTTTAAACCAAGTATTGTTTGGTTTGACTATACTTATCTCTGGCCTCTCTATAAGATCTGTGAGAAAAATAGTATTCCAATAATTACACGCTCTATAAATTTTGAGCCCACACACTTCTTAGATGAAGACGGTCGTACCCCACTTAACTATATTAGAGTAATACCGAAATTTATTAGTGAATATAAAGCACTAAATAATAGTGATTATTTTTTTTCCATTACACCAAATGAAGGGGAAATTTATAAAAAATTAGGCAAAACACCTGTTGTCAATTTGCCACTACGCTCACTTCCACGGCGAATAATTAAAAGAGACGTTCAAAAACACGAGGGTGTTAAAATTGGTTTCATGCCATCAACGTATTCGGTTCACCACAACAGTGATGCTTTGAAATTTATTGCCAAGGAGGTTCTCCCTTCAATTCCAAATGAATTGAGAAAGAAAACCACTATTCATATAACAGGAAATAAACTGCCAGATAGTTTAAAAGAGAGTTTACCAGAGGAGGTAAAATATGAAGGATTTGTTCCAAGTGCTATTGATTTTTGGCAGAGGATGGACATAGCTTTAGCCCCATCTCTCTTTGGCGCTGGGATGCAACAAAAAATTTTTGAGCCGATCACACTAGGCGTACCGACGATTACTTCAAAGCGAGGATTGGTTGGATATCCATTTATTTGTGGACAGAATGTTATTTGTGCAGAGAGTGGTGATGCGGTGGCTAAAGCAATTACAGAACTATCAGATGACTTTCTAAAAAGAGAAAATATTTCAAAAAGTGC
>PCTT01000004.1 GCA_002771585.1 Candidatus Campbellbacteria bacterium CG22_combo_CG10-13_8_21_14_all_36_13
AGGACTCGAACCTCCACTCCTTACGGAACTAGTTCCTAAAACTAGCGCGGCTACCATTACGCCACCTCGGCATTATTGTAATCCTTAATATACTTCAACCTCGCACTTGTGGTCACAAATAGTTTTCTCGTCGTCACTTGAAAACTTTCGCGACCCCGGCTCGGTATCTCGCACTGTTGTGCTCGATAACCTGTGCCTCGCACAAGTCTTATAAGTCTAAAGCAGTTTAGACTTATAAGACTTGTGCGCCCACCAGGGATCGAACCTGGGACCTTATCCTTAAGAGGGATCTGCTCTACCAGCTGAGCTATGGGCGCTTATCGCAATACATTATTCCAAAAAAACAATGATTAATCAACTTAATAAAAGTATTTAAAACTACAGTGAATAACTATGTTGCAGTGTATATTATTACCACTTAAAATGTATTAATGGGTATCAAATATAAGGTCAACGAAGATTTTTTTAAAAAATGGTCACGAGAGATGGCATATATGCTTGGATATATTTATGCTGATGGACATCTGGAAGACGCCCCGTATATTAGGGGAAAATACCTTCGTATTACGAGTATAGATAAAGATTCAATAGTTAACCTAAGAAAATTATTAAATTCAGACCATAAGATTGTTATAACTCCTAAAATAGGTAATAGAAAAACTCATTACTTACTTAGAATAGGGAGCCATGTTATTTTCAATGATCTTTTAAAACACGGTTTATATCCCAAGAAATCCCTAACAATTAAATTACCTAATGTTCCAGAAAAATATGTTGGGGATTTTGTCAGAGGTTATTTTGATGGTGATGGATGTATACATCTAGAGATTCATAATAAATGTATTAAATGTGTCCGAACAATTTTCACAAGTGGAAGTAATAATTATTTAGTTAAGTTAGCCAGACTCCTTACTTTAAAGGCAGAAATGACCCCCCGAAAACTTTATAATGGCACCAGGGCATATCAATTAAGATATAACACGAGAGATAGTAAAAAACTATTTGAATTTATGTATAAGAATATTAAGAATCAGGTATTTTTGGAAAGGAAATATAAAATGTTTCTTAAATATTTTAATTACCGCAAAGAAAGAAAAAATGGAAAAAAATCAAAAAATGTAATACGATATCGTGATGGCCTAGTGGCGAAGGGGTAACGCAGCTGTCTGCAAAACAGTTATACGCCGGTTCGAGTCCGACCTAGGCCTCTGCCCGAGTGGCGGAATAGGTATACGCGCAACACTTAAAATGTTGTCCGCTCTGCGGATGTGGGTTCGATTCCCACCTCGGGCACCCTGATAAAACTCATCTCATTTTCGGAGAATTTTTGGCACGCGGCGCGGAGCGCCGCGTAAGGTGGGATAACGGATTCTGGGATTCGCCGGTGGTGGAGGGTTGGGTTCGAGCCGAAGATTTTAGGGATGAGAGATTTTTTGGAGGAGAGGTCGTTCGATTGGGCGGCTTCAGCAAGGACTGAAGCCACATTTAGCCATTCTTGCATAGGTTCGAGCCAAGCTTTGGCGTCTTTTTCCAATTTATACATTTTCTCCTCAAAACTTTTCTTATCAGAGAAAAGTTTTGAGCGCTCTTTGAGATAGGTTTCTCTGTCTATGTCCTGGGCTAAATAGACATCAAGAAGTCTTTGGATCTTCTCTGAAGTGTTAGAAAGCTTATTTCTCAAGTCCTTGATAATTACCGCACTTTCCTGCTCGGCCTTCTTCTCGTCCTCTTTCATCAACAAATCAAATTCTTTGGCCCAACGGCTCGGCATAGATGAGCCGTTGAGAATAGCGTTTACTTACTCGGTCAATTCTTCTTCCCGAACACATCCTTCGTTGCAAGAAATAGTCTTAGACTTTTTGGTGCAACGATAATAAACGTATTTATGGATATTACCGTTCTTCTGTCTTTTAACTTTATTCTCTGCCGTTATCATCATTCCGCAAGTGGCACAGCGGAGAAGTCCGCAGAAAGCCATCGGTTCATTACGCGGCTTTGCCGGACGGCCTCGTTCACACAAAACATCTTGGACTTTATCGAATAATTTTTTAGAAATAATCGGAGTGTGTTTGCCCTCATAAATTTCTCCGGAGTAGTAGAAGTGACCATAGTAGAAAGGGTTAGATAAGACAAATTTCACTCGGTCTCTGTGGAATTTGTTTCCGTAAACCGTCCGGACATTTTTCTCATATAAAAAATCGGCAATATCTTCGAGCCTGCTTTCCCCCTGTGAATACAGCTCAAAGGCTTCCTTAATAATCTTCGCTTTCTTTCTGTCTATAACTACCATCTTATTTCTCACGTCATTTAAATAACCCACTGGAGCTATTGTGGGGAATTCCCCTTTTCTGGCTTTTGCTATTAAACCTCGTCTGGTGTTTTGGCTTAAATCTCTGATGTACTGGTTCGCCATTCCGAACTCAACAGACATAATAAGCACGTTGTCTTGTGGAAGATAAACTCTGTCATGAGTTATAATTTTCTGAATGATGTTTTGCTGAAGCATCCAGCTAATGCGCCCGCTATCTACGGGATTTCGGGAGAGGCGATCTACTTTCCAACAAACGATTCCTTGCGCTTCACCCTTTTCAATACGGCGGAGCATCTCTTCAAAGATAACTCTTCCCGGTTTCTTGGCACTTTTCTTTTCAATAAATTCTTCCGTGATTTCTAGTTCTTGACTTCTTGCAATACTTCGCAACTCCGAAAGCTGTGCTTCAATAGAAAGCACCTGCTTGTCTTCCACATCCGTAGATTTTCTAGCGTATAAAAAATATTTCATAAAACTTAAATGGCCGCCCCGGTGCACTCAACTCAAGTTTGGCTTGAATCGACCCGAGACGGCCATTAAAAAATCCAAACTTGTCGAATTGAGTGCAGATTTAGTATATCATAGGTCAAAATATGTCGTATATTTTTCTTGATGAAAGCGGAGATTTGGGCTTTAACTTCAAAAAGAAGGGTACTTCTAAGAAATTTATAATAACCTTTCTTTTTGTTCCTGAATCCACTAAAAGAGGGCTTGAAAAAGTAGTAAAGAAAACGCATGGCGAACTATCAAAAAGCATTAAGAGAAGGGTAGGAGTTCTACACGCAACCAACGAGAAGCCTATTACTCGGCAAAGATTGCTTAAAAGGTTAAGCGAGAAAAACTGCACTATTATGACAATTTATTTAAATAAGCAAAAAGTCTTCACAAAACTCCAAGACGAAAAGCAAGTGCTTTATAACTACGTCACAAATATTTTACTGGATCGAATTTACTCAAAGAGAGTTGTAGATGCTAGTGGCGAAATAGAACTAATCGCATCTCGCCGCGAAACTAATAAATTTCTAAATGAGAACTTTAAAGATTATTTAAAGAAAAAGGTTAGTGATAATCACAAGGGAAAAATGAAGATTTCAATAAAGACTCCTAGTGAAGAAAAAATATTACAGGCAGTAGATTTTGTAAGCTGGGCAGTCTTTAGAAAATACGAAAAGGGAGACGATAGCTACTACAACATTATTAAAAGTAAGATTATTGAGGAAAGCCCTCTTTTCCCATAAAAAGCAAAACCCCGTACGTTATTGGGAGCAACCATCCGGAAGCCCACGTACGGGGAATTACTTGCTTATTAATAGACTAGCATAAATGCGTATAAAAATCCATCTTATCCACAGGCCACAATAAGGGCCTATTATAGCTTTAGTCTTGCTTCACTAAAATGCCAGTAGGCATTTTAGTGAAGCAAGTGAACAACGTCAATAACACAACCACACCAATTTGTGTCGTAAACAGAAATTTTGAGATTCCTGAAACTAATGACGTATTAGAAAACATAAAATTACTTCTAAATTATATCAAAAATAGAAGAAAAAGGGAGCTGAATTTCGTGCGCGCGGATGGGTAGGGTGGGCCAAGCGCACATACTAAAAAGCACGACCTCCCCGAACCCAAGTATTAAAAATCTCCCCTCCAAAATCTTCTGGCTTTGGAATTTTTGAACCCCACTCTCCACCACCGGCGAATCCCAGAATCCGTTATCCCACCTTACGCGGCGCTCCGCGCCGCGCGCCAAAAATTCTCCGAAAATGAGATGAGTTTTATCAGGGTGCATCTATACTACCAGATCCGAACCTATTTTCGCGAACACAA
>PCTT01000011.1 GCA_002771585.1 Candidatus Campbellbacteria bacterium CG22_combo_CG10-13_8_21_14_all_36_13
TAATAGAGTAATTACGGGTGCTGTGTTTCCACCACCTGGTGCAGCATTAACTATCACGGTTCTTGTTTTAGTATCAGTTAGTCCTGGTGTATCAGAAACACTGTAAGTAATTGTATATGTACCAACTACAGATGTATCTAAACCACCATTGTTGATTGTTACTCTACCTGTTACATCACCCTCCTCTGCATCGTTTGCAGTATATCCTGGTTCTGTATAAGTATCACCAGATGTTAGTGTTATAGAAAGACTACCAATCAATGTGATTGTTGGTGCTGTATTTGTTGAGTTCACTATTACAGTTCTTGTTGCAGAAACATTGTTTGAGTCTGAATCTGTGACTGAGTAAGTAATTGTATAAGTTCCAGGAACAGTGGTATTTAGACCACCATTATTAATAGTGACTGAACCTGTTAGATCACCATCATCTGCATCATTCGCAACGTAACCTGGTTCTGTGTATATATCACCTTCGTTTAAAACTACAGGATTATCACCTATAACTGTGATAGTAGGATTTGATCCTGCATAAACTGAAGCCGTAGGTTGATTAAGAATTCCAATTCCTAATGTCATTACGCCAACAAAAGCAAAACCAAAAAACATGGAAGCAAACGCATAAAGCGCCTTGTTGCTATTTGTTTTTATTTCTTTTTGTTTTGTTGAATACAACATAGTATTTATCTATTGCGAGGCAAGTATACATACATAATTTTATTTGTCAAGTATTAACGACTTAATTTAAATTAAATTAATTCATAAAATACATCTCTAGATAACAATGAAGCCGACGGCTAACTAAAAACATTTCAAATATTATTTAAAACAACATAGATTCATTATAAAAAAATAATAATTTAAATAAAAATTCATCAGTTTATGGTTATAAAAGACAATTCTTAAGGACATTTTTATTATGTCCTTTACAAAATGTCCTTTAGATAAGCCATGAAACGCAGTTTGTAAAGTTGAAAGTTTTTAAAGTCTATAAAGTATAAAAAGAAAACAAAAAAAACGGGAGGAAGTCACCTGACTTCCTCCCGCCACCTCCGAAGAGGTTTTGAAATAACACTTACTTCTGCAGAATCATACGACCCGTGTCGTATCCTGACTTTGCAGAAACTCGATAGAGGTACATACCCGAGGGCAGTCCATCTCCCGAGAACTGAACCTCATTCCGCCCGATGGTGAACTCTCCGTCACTGGAGAACACCTCGCGACCCATAACGTTGAACACCCGGATTTGGACGCGTGATGCTTCCGGGAGATCAAACGAGATGGTCGTTGTCGGATTGAACGGATTCGGATAGTTTCCGAGAAGTACGAACTCAGTCGGCACGTCTTCATCCTCTACACCAACACCAGAGGCGACAGTGATGAAGAAGTGGATACGTGCCCGCACCCGGGTGCCGTGCGAATCTGCGAACTCTGCGACGAAGTCGTAAGTCTGTGCCTTTCGGAACAAACCCTTGAGGGTCGCGTCGCCGACAAACTCCCAGTTATGTTGGTCGGGAATGATGTTCCCTGCAACACGACCGTAGTCGAAATTCACACCATCAAGATGGAGTGTATACTCCCAACCGATAGTTGTGAATGCCGTAGCGGTCACTGAAAGTTCATAAACACTTACAGAACCATCGGTGACGGTGATCACAAACGATTGATCGTTTCGACCACCAGTGCTATTGGTTACCACCACAGTCACAGGATAAGTTCCTGCTACTGGTGGGGGGGTGCCGTTTAGGGTGACAGTCGTACCAGTCTGACTCCAGTGGAGCCATGTCGGCAGATTGAGCGTGAAAACCGAGTTAGTATCGCAAGCGACACTGAACACAGCCTCCACACCGACCCCTAGAGATGTGTTTCCGGTCATTGTACATACCGGATCCACAACCGTGACCACCGGACACCCTTGAGCATTCACCACCGATCCAGCCGGAGTGTTGGGACACTGATCCAGATAGTTCTGGACACCGTCCCCATCGGAATCTCGGTTATCCTGATTGTCGCAGGCATCACCGATTCCGTCACCGTCCACATCTGCCTGATTGGGATTTGCGGTATTGGGACAGTTGTCGGTAGCGTCAGGTACCCCATCGCCGTCCGAGTCAACAACGGTGGCTGTGTTTACAGTAAGAGCAAAGCTCGTACCGTTTCCACCGCCGTTTCCGTCGCTGATACCTAGACCAACGGTATAACTTCCTGCATTTCCCGCCAAAGGCGAGATTCTCAGGACCATACCACTGATAGTGACAAACGAGGGTGTCCCTGAAAGGATTGAGACTGAGACGTTGTCCCCGTCAGCATCACTGCCGACAAGAGTAATCGTCTTAATCTGTCCTTCCGCGACAGCCTGACTTGGCACAGTCGCCAATACCGGATTGTCGTTCACTGGGGTCACAGTAATGGACACCGTGCTGACATTGCTGTCAGCGGCACCATCATTAGCCTTATATGTGAACGAATCGGATCCGTTATAGTTCGCGTTCGGGGTGTATATTGCGTTGTAGGTCGTAGACCCTGACACAACATTCCCTATAGTAACGACTCCGTGAGACGGAGCTGTTACAACTGCGAATGTCAACGGATCGCTGTCAGAGTCCGTGGCACTGAAACCCAAGTACAGAATTCCATCCTCGGTTGAGGTGACATTCATGTTCTGGGTTACTGGTGCATGGTTTCCACCACCAGACGCCTGCACATTGCTGTACAGTTGCGTCTGAGCGGACCGACACTGCGAACCTGCGACCGTTGGGTCGGTAAAGTTCGCAATTGCCACCAGCCTAGAGCCGGTGGTTGCTGTGTCGTACTGGAACCAAACCACAGTCGCCGTACCGGTGACCGTCGCTGTTGCGCTCGTGTAGTAGCGTGCCGTGACCGTAAAGTCACTAGCACCCTTCTGCGCCGAGCCAACCGCCTGGTTAAACTCGTAACGCGTACTCGATACAGCCGCAGCCGGCGAGTACGTGATGTAAGGCTGCCCAAATGGACAAGCCGTTTGAGCCACAACATCTCCCACCGCGAAGGTGGAGATGATGAGCGCGAGAAGCATAATAATGTGCTTCATGTTGTTTTCCTCCCCCGATTCATTCGGGGTCTTTATGTTGTAAGATAGCGTCCGGGAGAAACAGTATCACAGAACTTGAAAAAAGTCAAGTTTTTAGCGGTATTTCAAGCCTCAAGAAAATCCCTATTCTTAGGGTTTTTGTGGGTTGACACAAACGTTTTATATATTCGCTATTTAGGTCGCATTAATGGGAATATTTGAGTCTCTCTGATTGGCTTATTCATCAAAAATGAGAAAAATCTCTCACTCATACCATAACCACATGTAGGTGGCATACCATATTCCAATGCTTCTACGAAATCCTCGTCATACATTTGTGCTTCTTCATCACCAGCATCTCTCATTGCTTGTTGTTTTGTAAATCTTTCTGCTTGGTCTATTGGATCATTAAGCTCACTATATCCCCTTCCAACCTCACTACCAGCTACTATTGGCTGAAACTGCTCCGAATATCCTGGTCTTGTGCTGTCTTCTTTTGCAAGAGGTGTCATGCTCTTTGGCACACCAACAAGAAATCCGGGGCCAGTAATTTGCTTTCTACAATATTTCCAAAGCATGTCTGTTGCTCTTTCTTTGTTAAAACCTTCTTTATCATATTCTACCTTTAATTCTTGAAGTTTTTTCTCCATATCTTTCAAGTCCGCCTTCAAAATATCTATCCCTGTTTTTTCCATTATTGTGTCCGTATAATCATAAAGTTCCCATTCCTTGCTCAAATCTATTTCAAATTCTCCAACAGTAAATTTCTGTGTTCCGATTGTTTCTTCTGCAATAAAGCGATACATTTCCTTCACAAGATCCATTCCCATCTTATAATCCGCATAACCCCAGTAAAACTCCATTTGAGTATAATCCTGTAAATGCTCTGCCGACATCCCTTCATTCCTAAATATACGCCCTATTTCAAACACTTTTGGAAAACCAGCCACCATCAATTTTTTCTGCCAAAGCTCACCAGCCGAAATTCTTAGATAAACATCTATATCAAGTGCGTTGTGATGTGTAGCAAAAGGTCTAGCATCTGCGCCTCCTGCAGTCGTCTCCAATACAGGCGTATCAACCTCCAAAAATCCTTCATTCAAAAGAAACGTACGAGTTGCATGCCAAAACTTTGCCCTCTTCTCCACCATGTCGTGTACTTCTTTATTAAAAAGTATATCTAAATATCTTTTTCGTAGTCTCTCCTCTTCATCTTGTAGTCCATGAAATTTTTCTGGTAAAGGTCTTAAGCTCTTTGAAAGCATACGCCAACTTTTTACCAGTAGAGATTCTTGCCCAGTCCTGGTTACAACAGCAACACCGCTGACCTCAACAAAATCGCCTATATCTACAACCTCATCAAATAATGTAAAATCATCTTCGCTTATTTCATCAGATTTCAAATATAGCTGGAGTTTGCCTGTGCCGTCGTATATATCCGCAAACACAGATCCGCCGTGCTTTCGTAAAGACATTAACCTTCCAGATATCACTTCTTCTTTTTGATTCTTTTCTAGGGTACTAAAAGCCTCAAAAAAGTCTGAAACGAAAATAGACCTGTTAGTGTGAGCTGGATAAGGATTCACACCCCTTTCCTTTAGTATATTTAATTTTTTAATTCGCTCCTCTCGGAGTTCTTCTATTGAGGCCATAATAATTTGCTTTGCAAATAAATCCTAAATTCTAATATCTAAATCCTAAACCCGTCCGAATGGACATCCGTCCGGGCGGACAATACTGAAATCCAAATGTTCAAAATTAGAAATTTGTTTTATGCTTTGTGTTTCGGTTATTTGTGCTTGTTTAGAGTTTAGTTATTGATAATTTGAATTTGCACGATCACACATGATCGTGGTTATAGTATATAACATTTGTTCAGAATTATGAATATTGAATTAACCTGCTTGCCCTGCCTACAGGAAGGCAGGCGGCAGGCAGGGAATTAAGAATATCATTAAACAAAACATTAACGGCGGCCAATGCAAAGCATTGGCCGCCGTTATTCTTAATTCCATAGACAAAAATCATCACTGATTTTTGTCGGGCGATCAATTTCTTTGAAATTGATTTAGCCTTATTCAAAATTACGATACTTTTTTAACAGTATAAGTAGCCTTTGACCCAGATGGTGTAACAAAAGTAAATTCTTCTCCTTTCTTTTTCCCAAACATTGCCCTGCCAAGTGGTGATGTAAAAGATAAATTACCAACAGACATATCAGACTCCTCAGAATCTACCAAATTAAATTCTTTGTCTGTTGTGTCACCTTTTTTTCTTATAACCACTTTTGAGCCAACCTGCACCTTATCTGACTTTGCGTGAGAAATAGTTTTTGAGTATTTTAAAATATGTTCAAGTTTTGCAATTCTTGATTCTGTATTTGCTTGTTCTGCTCTCGCTTGGTGATATTCCGCATTTTCTGACAAATCACCAAGAGACTTCGCATAATCAAGTTGTTCGGCAATCTCTTTGCGTTTGACGGTTTGCAATACTTTGAGTTCTTCCTCAAATTGCTTTTTCTTTTCTTCTGTTAAATAGTGCTCTTCTTCTGGCATTTGATTAAATTTAGACTATATTAAGTGTCATAATATATCTTCTTTATGTATAAAAGTCAATCTTAATAATAATTGCTAATTTAGATACTCTGGCGCTTCTAGCTTCATCCACTCAAATAAATTTCTCATCACGAATACTGCACCGGTCAAATTAGATTGTGGACCCTTTTCCATAACAACAGCAAATGAATACCTAGGATTATCATAAGGGAAAAAACCAGTAATCCATGAATTTACATATTGTTTTCTGGAACCAAGTTCTGCGGTACCGGTTTTTGCTGCAACCTTTACGTAAGACAAATTTAGTCCCTGAGCAATACCGCTCGTTACACCCTGTCTCATACCATCCCTAACCACCCGCATTACATTTTTATCAACATCAATTGAAAGGTTTTTTGAATCTGTTTTTTGGTCTATTGTAAGTTTTGGGGTTACTAAAATACCATCATTTGCAACCGCAGCAACAGCCCTTGCCATCTGTATTGGAGTCACCTGAAAACCATACTGACCTATTGCAGTATGATAGGTATCGCCTAAACGCCACTCCTCTCCATCAAAATTATCCGCTTTCCATTTTGGATTTGGAACAACACCATCCACATCATCAATTCCTATTATGTTTGTCTTCTCACCGATACCAAAAGCTCTTATATATTTCTCAAGGAGAGTAATACCGAGCCCTTTTTGATTTTCAAACCCTCCGCCAACTTCATAAAAATAAACATTAGAAGAAACAGCAAGTGCATCTTTCACATTTACAAGTCCATGGGCCTTCCAATCATTAAAAACAGAAGATAATTCTGGATTATATGGATTTTTTATTGTTATACTACCCGTACTTAAAATTTTCTTTTCTGGTGTAATAAGATGTTCGTTTAGTGCACCCACAGCCACATATGGCTTCACGATAGATCCTGGGGTATATAGGCCTTCTGTTGCTCTATTTAAAAATGGATTATCATCTCTTGTAATATATCCTTGTATTTTTTCTGAGTCTTTTCCGTCGGTAAGAACCTGAGATGAATATTCAGGAAAACTTGTAAGGGCTATGACCTCACCAGTATATATATCCATAATAACTCCCGCACCACCTTCAAACCCAACCCTATTTGCTAGATCTTTTATAAATTCATACAAATTGTGTTGAACTTTACTATCAATAGACAATATCAAGTCTTTGCCAGCCAAAGGCATGCGTGTTGTGCTTTCTGAAACAATATCACCTGAAACATTTTGTTCTCTAATTCTTGTGCCGTTTTTACCATCCAATTTTTCCGTAAAACTTTTCTCTATACCATCTTTAGCTGTATATTTTGTTTCATAATAAAATCCCTTATCATCTTTTTTGGGATAACTAAGATAACCAAGTAAATGAGACAAACCACCAACAGTATTATACTTTCGTAAAGAATATTCGCCATCTTCATTATGTTCATTCCAAACAAGCTCAACACCATTTCTATCATATACAACACCCCGATCTGCAAAAATAACCTCCATTCTAAGATGATTATTTTCACTCCTCTCTGTATAAGCAAGACCGTCTTTAATTTGCAACAAAAAAAGTTTTCCAGAAAAAATTAAAGCAATAAAAACAAAAATGAAAAGAATATACTTTGGAGCAAATTTATTAATTGGTCTCTCTAGACGACCCTCTAACTGATCTCGATCAAATTTTGGAGCATTCCTCGAGTCAAGAAATATTTCGTCTGGATCTATATCCTTGTATCTTCTTTTTCTCTTCCATCTATTCATAATTCGACTAATTATATTATCTAAGCCTTGTTTTTACTAAATTAACAAGAACAACTATAATCAAAAACAATAATGTATAAAAAATTGGAAATGGTAGTAGAAAAATACCCTTATCTCCAAATATCATATCAATAATAATACCCGCAAATACTATCTCAAAATAGTTTTTAAAAATAAAAGCAAGTACAACACCAAAAACCATTACCAACCACCAAGGAAACAAAAATACACTTAGAAAAAAAATTATATCTAAAGCTAGTCT
Organism: Candidatus Campbellbacteria bacterium CG22_combo_CG10-13_8_21_14_all_36_13; assembly: GCA_002771585.1. Classification (GTDB taxonomy): domain Bacteria; phylum Patescibacteriota; class Minisyncoccia; order Phycocordibacterales; family PCTT01; genus 21-14-all-36-13. The sequence continues at coordinate 7,619 of PCTT01000011.1, forward strand.
ATTCATTATTGTTTATGATACACAAGCACCTCGTCGACTTGAAATATATTTACAGGGTTTCTCACCAAAATCCTTTGAAAAGAGTCTGAGTCTGTAAGTTTTATAGATTCTATATATCCAATTTTTGTCCCAGGAAACTCCTCCAGATGCACAGACATACCCTCACTGACAGTTATATCTTTAGGCATTATAATCTCAAAATTACCACCACCAATGCCAGTAGCGCTAGTTGCTATAGAATCACTTATTACAACCCTAGATTCAATATCTGGACTTGAAAACAGCCTAGCTAAAGAAGTTTTATTGTCAACTCTTATTATTTCACCGAGGATATTAAGCTTTTCATAAGAAAATACATCTCCAACCCGTATACCATCTGACATCCCAACATCTAATAAAAAAGTGTCATAAAGAGTTTTGTTTGGCCTAGACAAAACATTTGCGATTGTTGCATCCTTAAACTCCTCTTTTCTACCAAGTGTTTTCTTTAAACGAATATTTTCTTCTCTTAATGTTTCCAACTCAAAATTTGCCGACTTTAAGAGTGCAACCTGACTAGACAGACTATCAACCTCTTTTATGAGTGAATTTTTTGATTTAAAGTATGTTCCAATATTAGAAACTATTGATGATTTCTCAAAAACATTATGTTTAAAATCCCAAAGCGGTGTGCCTATAAATATCAGAGGTGTTCTTATTAAAGATGGCCAGACAACAAAAAGAAGAAAAAATACAACAAAAAATATTAAAAAAAGCGGTTTAGCGTTTCTTTTTGTTGACGAGAAACTAGGTTTTTTTCTACTATTGTTTTTGAATTGGTAATTCGCCATCGTCGTGTATTAAAATATCCCAATAAGCATCCAAGTTTTCTAAAATCACACCAGTGCCACGAGCAACAGCTGTTAATGGGTCATCTGATCTAAAAACAGGAATTTTCAACCACTCACCAAGAAATCTGTCTAACCCATTGAGCATTGAACCACCGCCAACCAAAAACATTCCTCGATGCATCACATCACCAAGTATTTCGGGTGGAGCGCTCTCCATCACAGAACGTATTGACTCTACTAACGTATCTATCGAGTGAGAAAGTGCCTCTCTTATATCAGCGTCAGTTATTATCACCTCTCTAGGTAGTCCAGTCACAAGGTCTCTTCCTTTTATAGTTGATTCAATTGGCTTATCTTGTGGTATAAGAGAAGTAGTGCTTATCTTTACCCTCTCTGCAGTCTTTTCCCCTATCAAAATTTTAAACTCATCTCTAACATAAGAAATTATGTCTTTGTTAAATTTGTCACCAGCCACATTAAGATTTTTTGAAGTGACAAGACCGCCAAGAGATATTATTGCTATATCAGAAGTACCTCCCCCAATATCCACTATCATTGATCCCACTGGTTCGTTTATAGGCAGTCTGATACCAATAGCTGATGCCATTGGCTCTTCTACTATGTACACCTCTCTTGCTCCAGCGCTTTTTGCCGCATCTCTTACGGCCCTTCTTTCGACATTTGTAATGCCAGAAGGAACACCAACCAACATTCTCGGACCAACAAACTTTCTTGAGATAAGTAATTCCGTTTTCCCGACTAGATAAGAAAGCATTTCCTCCGTTATTTCATAATCAGAAATAACTCCATCAGTAAGTGGTTTTATTGCAAGTATATGAGAAGGTGTACGTCCTATCATATCTTTTGCACCAGTTCCAATATCTACTATTTGTCCTGTTTTTTGATTGAGCGCAACAACTGATGGTTCGTTTATTACAATTCCTTTTCCGCGAAGATAAACAAGAGTATTTGCTGTACCCAAATCAACACCAATATCATTAGAAATCATTGGACCTACTTTTCTTTTTAGTGCGTGGAATAAATTCTTCATTATTATTTTATTCTACCTAGCACCTCACCAATAGACACAATATCTGAATCTAAAGAGTTACGACGTTTTATTTCAACCCCACCTGCTGTAATACTTTTTTCACTTACAACAACTCTATATGGAATACCTATTAAATCCGAATCTGCTAGTTTTTCTCCAGGGTTTACTTCTCTGTCATCATACAAAACCTCCACACCAGAAGCTGTCAATGAATCGTAAAGTGCTCGCGCCTCTTCATTTTTACCAAAACTAAGGAGATGTACTTTGAAAGGGGCGACACTCTCTGGCCAAATTATTCCCCTCTCATCTGAGCTCAATTCAACAATAGTCCCCATTAGACGACTAAGCCCTATGCCATAGCTTCCCATAATCACAAGCTTTTCTTCGCCGTTTTCATCTTTATAAGTTAAATTAAAAGGCTCTGAAAATCTTGTGCCAAGGGAAAATATATTTCCAACCTCGATTGCTCTTTTCTCTACTAATTTACCTTTATCTAATCCAAGTTGGTTTATTACTTCATCGTTATATATTTCTTTATTCACTGCCACACCAGATGATTCATCTAGATAAATAGTATCCTCTCCTGCATCAGTTATCGATTGAAACTCATGAGAATATTGTGAGAAACTGCCACCAGAAGCAAGGGTTATGTAGGTTGTATCTCCTATACCAACAGCATTAAAAATATTTTGATACGCTGTCTTCATTTTTTCGTAAAAAATATTATGCTCATCTTCGTCTCTAGAGAATGAATACAGAGCCTTCCAATAAAATTCCCTTCCTCTCATTATTCCAGATTTACTTCTTATTTCATTTCTAAAAATATTTTTAAAATCATATGGATAAATCGGCAAATCTCTGTAAGAGTTTATATATTGCTTTAGCATGTTTGCATACGCCTCTTCATTTGTAAAAGAAAGTCCAAGCTCCCCACCATTTTTCAATTGAACCTTAAACCAAATATCAGCCACAGACTCATCGTCCCATCTGTTTGATGCTTCCCATATATCTTTGTTTTGAAGGACGGTGGTTCTCATTTCAATACCATTCACAGCATTCATCTCTTGGCGGATTATATTTTCTATCTTTTTTATTACATTAAGACCAAGTGGCAACATTGTATAAACACCAGCCACTTCCTTATGAATAAAACCACCACGAATTAATAATTGTGCATTTTTAGACACCTCATCCTTAGGCGCTTCTTTGCGCGTTTTTGTAAATAGTTTTGATTGAAACATGGCTATATTGTACGCTAAATAAAAAATGGGGTCAAAAATGATATTATGCATCATGTTTAATAGATTTCAGCTTTCAGTTTTCAGGAGCAACGGTAGTACCAAGCATCAAGTGAACGCATCAACACATCATCGTAGCGCCTCTCGCACGAGGCCCGCGATCCAGCGTCGGACGTGAGACTCATCTGGACGAACAAACCCCTGAGACCTACCAAGGTTTCAGAGATAGTTTTTTTATATTCTATTTATATATAGTTTTAAACTAAAACAACATCAATATCTGAATATCCTTTTCTATACTCCACAAAAAACAATACGAACTCAATAATTAGTCCCAATACAAACTCAGCCATGGCTGAGTTTGTATTGGATTAGATTTAAGTTAAATTTAAATTTCTGAATTTAGATTTAACCCAAAACTTTTAACTTTGAATCTACGAACTTCTAACTACTAACTGTTTTTCAAAACAATCTCACAATATCTTTATATGTAACAAACAACAGCAACAAAAGTAATAAGCCAAAACCAATTAAATTTATTGAGCTAACTATTTTTGGATTTAGCGGTGACCCTTTAATCTTTTCTATAATAACAAAAAGTATCCTGCCTCCGTCAAGTGCTGGAAATGGAATTAAATTTAGAACAGCAAGATGAAGAGATATCATTGCCACAAATATGATAAGTGCAACAAACCCCATCCTAGAAGCATCACCAACCAAACCAGCAATACCAACTGGCCCAACCACATTTGCCATACTACCATTGCCAGAAAAAGTATCTTTCAAAAGGCCCCAAACACCACCGATAATAGATCCGGTTAACTCATATGTAATGCGAGCACCCTCCACAATAGCTAGGTGTGGTGGTAATTTTAATTTTCCTGAATTTATCATAGAGACACCAATAGCAAAAGATCCGGGTATTATTTCTTCTGATGGAGTAACTTTAAGCGTTACATTTTCTTCGCCTCTTTTTACAAGAAAATCCATATCGGAACCATCGCTACCCTTAATCACTTCTGTTATTGAATCTGGATTTACTTCATCACCCTGTATTGAAACACCATTTGAGCTAACAAATAATATTTTATCGCCAAGCATAAGCCCACCAACATCTGCAGGAGAATCTGACAATACGTTTGCAACAACAACACCAGGATCAATTACACGATCAGAGTATCTGTCACTTGTCCCGTAATTAACACCGACTAGAAGTGTCGATGAAATAAGTATCCAAGCTAAAATTATGTTAAATAATATTCCAGCAAAAAGCACAAGTGTTTGCTTCCACTTATCTTGCAATACAAAACTCCTGTTTCTATCTGGATCCCCTTCTATTGAGTCATAGTCTTCTCCGTATATTTTCACGAATCCTCCAAAAGGAATTGCGTTTATTGAGTAAGTTGTTTCACTTCCTTTTGGTTTGTACCCCCAAATACGTGGAGGAAATCCCAGGCCAAACTCATCCACCCTAATACCAAACATTTTTGCAAACAAAAAATGCCCAAGCTCATGCACGAGTATTAAGATTATTAGTACTAATATAAATATTATGATTGTCATATAGTTAGGGTTTAGGGTTTAGGGGTTAGTGTCTAGAAACTTAACTTTTAATTTTTAATTTAAAATTTTGAATTTCAATTAAATTTTAAATGTTTTAATTTTAAATTCGTTCTTTCAAAATTCATTCAAAATTTAAAATTCGAAATTTATAATTCCTACATCATTATCTCCTTCTCTTTCGACGCATACATTTCATCCATTGAAGCGTTTGTTTCTTTTACCACTTTTTCCATTTCCTCTTTTAATCTAAATTTTTCATCCTCAGCTATTTCATTATTTTTTTCTTTCGTTTGAATTTTTTGCCATGTTTCATCTCTAGCGCCACGAAGACTTATCCTTGCCTGCTCTAATTTTGCTTTTGCTAATTTTAGAATATTTCCACGAGTCTCCTCAGTAAGCATTGGGAATATAACCCTTACACCCCTGTCTTCAGACGAAATCGAAACACCCAAATTAGCATCGCTGATTGCTTTTTCTAATGCAGAAATTTGTGTTGTATCCCACGGAACAATCCTTATTGTTCTAGAATCTTCTACATTAACATTACCAACCTGAACAACCGGCACCTTAGATCCATAGGAATCGACTCTTATTGAGTCGAGTATAGAAGCCGTTGCCCGACCAGTTCTTATTGAACCAAATTCCTTTTCTAACCAGTCCAATGACTCAGTTGATTTTTGTTGTAATTCTTTTATATCCGACATACTTTAAATTTTGAATTTTGTAATTTAAATTTTAGATTTAATACTCCACAGAGTATTCACACTATATCATAAATCTTGGTAGTACAAGAGACACATATTCCATTATCATTTTAATTGAAGCGCCACGGTCGTTTATGTATTTATACATCGAAGAAACATCCTTAGAATATTTTGCGTTTAATTTATACCCTTCTTGTTTACGCAAAAATTGTAAAATCCCTTCCAATAGCTCTATTGCGGACCCTCGATCTTTTGTATCAACAATATCTTTAATAAAATCCAACCTTTCGTTTGGCAAAGATGATAGAAATGATTTGACTATCTCTTCATCAATTGATGGTTTTGAAAAAAACTCTATCTGCGCCCTAGATACAAGTGTTGGTAAAAATATATTAGCAGAATGTGAGACTATAAAAAAATGTGTGTCTTTTGTTGGCTCTTCTAAAATCTTTAATAATGAATTTTGTGCTTCGTGTGTTACTGATGAAAAAGAAATTATATAAAACTTATTTTCACCCATCACTGGTTTCTGTAATTGTGAGCTTTGTATGAGACGCGCATCATCTATCCCAAAACCTTCATAACTTGATATGAAAACATCTGGATTTCCAGTTGTCTTTACGCCAAAATCATTTTCTATAAAAGAAACCAACTTACCAACAATAGAAGTAGGTTCTCCTATACATATATATGTATGATGTAAATTGTCTTTAGACCAGTTCATAAAGTTCATAAAGTTAAAAGTCCATAAAGTCCGTTTTTATATTTGAATATTTGGATTTTGATATTGTCAGCCCGGATGAATCCATTCGGATGAGTTTCGGATTTCGATATTAGGATTTAGAGTTTACGTCCTAGAATTTAATAGTCAGTAGTCCGAAGTCAATAGTTCGTAGACTAACTGAAAATTCAAACATTGAAAATTCGTGATTTACTAAACTCTTAGCTCTTATCTCCTAGCTCTAAGCCCCCTCTCCTTTATCTCTTCGCCACAATACTCTTCTTATAAGTATCTAGATGTTCAAGTGCAATACCTGTCCCCTTTGCCACACAATACAGAGGATCTTTTGCTAATCTTGCTTTCACACCAGTTCGTCTGTATACAAGCTCTGGAAAATACCTCAGTTGCGACGATCCGCCCGTCATCAGTATTCCTTTGTCTATTATATCTGATGCAAGCTCTGGAGGAGTCTCTTGCAAAACATCCTTTATCGCCTTTATCATCTCCCTCAATTCTTTTCTTATTGATTTAACGACTTCATTTGTACTAATTTCGGCTTGCCTTGGAAGGCCTGTGACAAAATCACGACCCTTTATGCTCATAGTAAGTTCATCATCCAAAGATATAGCAGAGCCCACCTGTATCTTTATTTGCTCAGCTGTTTTTTCTCCTATAGAAAGATTGGATGTCTTTTTTATATAATCAACAATTGCGTGGTCTATCCTATTTCCCGCGCACTTAACAGAAGTGGATGCAACTATACCACCCAAAGAAATCACGGCAACATCAGTTGTGCCACCGCCAATATCAACAATCATGTGTCCTTGAGCCTCATGAATCGGAACACCAGCACCAATAGCAGCAAGAATTGGCTCCTTAACGATATAAGCATTCTTTGCTCCCGCCTTTATTGCGGCTTCTATAACCGCCCTCCTTTCAGTAGATGTCACTCCTGCAGGCACAGAGACAAGCACCTCTGGTTTGAATAAATTCCATTTACCGAGAGTTTTGTTTATATAATACGCAAGCATTGCCTCCGTCACACGATAGTCAGCAATTACACCATCTTTCATTGGTCTATACGCAATAATATCATCAGGTGTTTTACCAACCATATCCTTTGCCTCGAGTCCCACAGCAAGAATTCTGTTATCATTTATAGAAACAGCAACAACAGAGGGTTCATTTAATACGATTCCCTTTCCGGGTACAAAAACAAGCGTATTCGCAGTGCCGAGGTCAATCCCAAGCTTTCTAGAGAAAAATGACATAAGTCTATATTAATCGTCTTTGAACTCTCTTGCAAATGAACAAGTATTTATGGGAAAGAACGAAAAGATTCTTTTCTGGTAAAATAGAATTATGTTCATAGTCAGAGTCGCACCAATTTCAAAAGGAATCACAAAAGAAGAGCTTTATTATTTTAGTTCTCGTCCATATGAAAGTGGCTCAATAATAAAAATTGAGCTAAGGAATAAAGAAACATCAGCACTTGTCCTTGAATCAAAAGATGCATTAGAAAACAAAACGGAAATAAAAGAAGCGGATTTCCAGTTAAAAAAAATTAAAAAACAATCTCCTAAAAAAATACTTAGTGAGGACTTTATATGGACGATAGAAAATTTTTCAAAAAACAATCTAACAACAACAGGTGCGCTTCTAGATTATTTGGTACCCTCAAATATTCTATCTTTTGATGGAATAATAAAACCACAGACAAGGGCTAGGAGGAGGAAATACCTTAAAGGTGACATATTAATATTACAAGGTGAAGAAAGCGAACGTATAACACATTACAAAAATATAGTTCGAGAATCTTTTGCCAGAAACGAGTCTGTATTTATTTGTGTTCCAACAATAAAAAAGGGGTTGAAGATATTTGAAAGCATTTCACGCGGACTAGGAGATTATGTCTATTTTTTAAATGGCTCTATGAGCAAAAAAGAGCTTTTATCTAATTGGAAAAAAGCAACAGAAAACAAGCATTCGATTGTGATAATCGGAACCGGACAATTTCTTTCGATACCAAGAAACGACATAGAAACGATTATTCTTGAATCAGAAAGTTCAAATGCATATAAGAGCCAACACAGACCATACACGGACATACGCGATTTTATAGAAAATCTTTCAGAAAAAACAAAAGCAAGGCTAATACTTTGTGATACGGTGCTTAGAGTAGAAACAATATGGAGATATAGAGAAAGAGATATAAGTGAGCTATATTCACCTAGATTCAGATACCCTTCTGGTCCAAAAACAAGAATAGCCGACATGACACAATACAAAACGCAGAGCGAGAAAAAAGTTTTTGAAATACTAAGCAACGAAATAAAACACCTTATAGAAAAAGATGTTATTACAAACAAAAAAAATATGTTTATTTTTGTTGCGCGTAAAGGCCTATATCCATTCACTGTATGTGGAGACTGTGGAGAACATGTTTTGTGTGAGAGATGTGGCAAACCAACAGTTGTACAAAACTACAAATCTAGCCGTATATTTGTATGTAATGGATGTGGCAAGACAAGACCAACAGAAGAGCGCTGTAAACATTGCAATAGCTGGAAATTACAAGCACTTGGTATTGGTAGCTCTCTTGTCCTTGATACAATAAAAAAAGCATATCCATCAGTTCCAATATCGCTTGTAGACAAAGACACAACAAAGACCACCCCCCAAATAAACAAGAAAATAAAAACATTTTACTCAAATAAGGGTAGTATTTTGATTGGAACACAATTAGCATTGGAATATATAGAAAATGTAGATTTGTGTTCTGTAATATCTATTGACTCACTTTTCTCTATACCTGATTTTAAAATGAATGAAAAAATATTTTCTCTACTTGTTGAACTACGCTCAAAAACAAAAGAGAAGATGCTAGTCCAAACAAGAATAAAAAATAAAGAGTTGATCGAATTTGCACTTAGAGGAAATATTTTTGATTTTTATAAAAAAGAAATAGAGGATAGAAAAAAGTTTCTATATCCGCCATTTGCTAATTTTGCAAAAATTACAATAATCGCACCACGCAAATCAATAGAAGAAAAAGTTGTTGAAGTCAAAAAAATATTTAGTGGTTTAGACTTAGAGCTATTCCCCGCCTTACATACAAAAAGCGGTTCTAGAACAGCTATAAACATAATAATAAGAGTAAAAAAAGAAAATATATCTGAATTTATTAAAAGAACACAAAAACTGCCAACAGAAATAATAATTGACATGAATCCAACAGTTCTAACTTAAAATAGTTGTGAAAGAATCTATAAAAACGTAAAATGATGATGATGGCAAAAATTATACAAAAAGGACACGAAACCTTGCGCGAAATCGCTTCTGATGTGGCACGAGAAGACATCGGTAAGAAAAAAGTACAAGACATTATAAGAGAAATGAAAGACGCCTTAGACAAAGAAGATGATGGTGTTGCTATTGCGGCACCACAAATAGACGTATCTCTCAGAATTTTTGTAGTTTCACATAAAGTTTTTATAGATGAGCCGTCTCAGTACAGAAAAGAAAAGTCATTGGTCTTTATAAATCCAGAACTTTTAAAAACATCAAAAGAAAAGGAGCTTTTGGAAGAAGGTTGTCTGTCTGTAAGGTGGTGGTATGGAAAGGTTGAGAGATCAAAAAAAGCCACAGTACGAGCATATGATGAAAAAGGTTTTCAGTTCACTATGGGCGCAAGTGGTTTGTTGGCTCAAATATTTCAACACGAGATTGATCATTTAAACGGAATTTTGTTTTCAGACAAGGCGATAGAAATGGAAGAGCTTCCACCAGAAAAGGAATAATGATTTTTTATACTATATACAATACCTATACCATAATTCTGCAGAATTATGGTATAGGTATATAATTTAAATATATATAACAATATACTGTGGACTATAGAAAAACTGAAAAAATAATAAAAGGATTTTCAAACCATAGGCGCATACAGATACTACAATTACTAAAAAATGAGCCAGAGCTCTCTGTTGGAGAAATATCAGAAAAATTAAAAATTGACCACAGAACTGCCAGCCAACATATAATTAAAATGAATAATTCTGGGCTTGTTATGAAAAGAAATGATATAAACACAGTAAGACACAAGTTAACAAAGCTTGGACTAAGCGCTCTACAATTCTGCAGAATTATAGAATAGCTAATGTAAATAAATGATATGAAAAAAGAAAAAGAAATAAATTTTGTTTTTTTTGGTACTGATGATTTTTCTGTCGCTGTTCTCGACGAACTAGAGCGTGGGGGCTTTACCCCATCACTCATCATTACGGCACCAGACAGACCAAAGGGGCGTGGTCTGATAATGACAGCACCGGAAGCCAAGATCTGGGCGCAAACTCATAATATAGATGTAATCCAACCCGAAAAACTCAATGAATCATTTATCTCCAAGCTCTTATCTCTTAGCTCCAAGCTCTTCATAGTTGCCTCATACGGCAAAATCATTCCTCAATCTGTTTTAGATATTCCAGAAAAAGGCACATTAAACGTACACCCATCACTTCTTCCAAGGTGGCGGGGCGCATCGCCAATAGAAGCGCAAATCCTAAATGATGACAAAGATGTTGGTGTCACAATCATGCTAGTAGACGACAAAATGGATCACGGACCAATTCTTTCACAAACTATCGTAGATGTACCCTACTGGCCAATGCGTGGCAGTGAGCTACAAAAACTTTTAGCTCTTGAGGGAGGTAAACTTCTTGTAGAAACTATTACAGACTGGATTGATAAAAACATAGATGAGCAAGAACAAGATCATGAAAAAGCGACTTTTTCAAAAAAAATAAAAAAAGAAGATGCCCTAATTGATTTGAAAGAAGATGCTTATCAAAATCTTTTAAAGATAAGAGCATTTGATATGTGGCCAAGAGCATATTTCTTTGATGAAGAAGGAAAAAGAATGATTATTACAGATGCCGAAGTTAAAGATGAGAAGTTAATAATAAAAAGAGTAATTCCTGAAGGAAAGAAAGAAATTGATTTTCCTGTTTAGTTAACCTTCAAGGGTGACACTGTTGATAAATAATAATTCAATTTTTCGATGGGTATCATGCCGT
>PCTT01000029.1 GCA_002771585.1 Candidatus Campbellbacteria bacterium CG22_combo_CG10-13_8_21_14_all_36_13
CATAGTTGAAGCCAGGGAGATTAAGCCAATAGAAACAACTTTTGAGCTTATAGAAATAATAAAAAGTGCTGTTCCGGAAATGTATAAGAGGAAGAAAATACATCCAGCAACCAAAACATTTCAGGCTCTTAGAATCACGGTAAATGATGAAATAGAGTCGTTAAGAGAGGGTCTGGCGAGAGGTTTTAATAGAGTCTCAAGTGGGGGAAAGATAGCGGTCATTTCATTTCATAGTATTGAGGATCGGATTGTAAAAAGATTTTTTAAAGAAAAAGGAGTCAGAAAAGAGGGTAGGTTGATCAACAAAAAACCAGTTACCCCAGACGAAGATGAAATTGAAAAAAATATAGCGTCTAGAAGTGCAAAATTAAGAGTAATAGAAAAAATATGATTTCAAACAAATATAAAAAAATACTAGAATCATATACAAGAGAAAAGATAGCTTTTTATATATTACTCGGAACATTTTTAATACTAGGAACTATTTATGGTATGTTTCAGAATCAGATAATGGTGAATATATCTTCTGTTTCGAAAATAAATAATGATATTGCTTTTATGAATTCAGATGTTGGAGAGATGGAGTTTGAGTATATGAACTATAAAAATACTCTTACCTTAGAATATGCAAAAAATATAGGCTTTACAGAAGCAAAAAAAATATCTTATATTACAAAAGTCAAAACAGACACACGTTTGACATTGAGAGATTAACATGTTGCAAAAAAACTCTGTAATAAGAGCTAGAGTTCTTTCCTTAATGATTTTGATTTTTGCTGTTGTAATAATTGGACGTCTTTATTCTTTGCAGATAGTAAATGGGGCTAATTATTTGGATCGAGCAAACGATCAATATTCTGTACCGTCTGGAGATAAATTGAGTAGAGGATCTATTTATTTTCAGGATAAAAACGGTTACCCGATATCTGCTGCAACACTTAAAACCGGTTTTCGTTTGGTAATACAACCAGTAAAAATTATTGATGATGAAATAGCATATAGCGAGTTGTCAAAAGTTGTAAAACTAGACAGAGAAGATTTTCTATATAGAGCAAGCAAAAAAGATGACCCTCACGAAGTGGTGGCACATAAACTTGATGAGGATACAGCCGATAAAGTATTGGCTCTTGGCATAGCTGGTACAAAAGTTGAAAGTGAACGTTGGAGGTTTTATCCGGGTCGTGCTATAGCGAGCCATACACTTGGTTTTATCGCATATAAGGGGGATGATTTGGCGGGAAGATATGGACTCGAGAGGCAATATGAAAATATATTAGCCAAAAATCAGAAGGAGCTTTACAAGAACTTTTTTGTAGAAATCTTTTCTGGAATAGCTGAGTCTATAGAGAATAGGTCAATTGCTCGCTCTGGTGATATTTATACCACCATTGAGCCAAGTGTTCAGGCATATTTAGAAGGAATATTGGCTGATGTAAATTCAAAATGGTCATCTAAAAAGACCTTGGGTATAATAATTAATCCACAAAATGGAGAGATATATGCAATGGGTCTTACTCCAAGTTTTGATTTAAATAATTTTAGTGAAGTAGCAAACAATTCCGTTTTTGACAACCCTTTTGTAGAGAGAGTTTATGAGATGGGGTCTATTATAAAACCACTTACAATGGCAGCTGGACTTGACGCTGGTGTTGTTACGGCAGAAACAACATATGATGACAAGGGGTTTTTGGTGATGGATTCTGCTAGAATTTCAAACTATGATGGAAAGGGTCGTGGTATTGTAAATATGCAAGAAGTTTTAAACCAATCTCTGAACACTGGAGTGTCTTTTGTGGCAAGTAAATTGGGACATGAGAATTTTAAAAAATATTTTTATGGATTTGGTCTTGGCAAAAAGACCGGTATCGATTTACCCGGTGAAGTAGAAGGTCTTATATCAAATCTAGAAAGCACGAGAGATATAGAATACGCAACAGCATCTTTTGGTCAGGGTATTGCGATTAGTCCTATTATGACAGTGAGGGCTTTATCGGCTCTTGGCAACGGAGGAAAGCTTATCACACCACACCTTGGCTCAAAAATAGAATATGATATTGGTTTTTCTAAAGAAATAGAATTTCCAGAGCCATTTCAGGTAATAAAACCAGAGACGTCGGAAGAGATTACAAGAATGCTAGTGCGTGTTGTAGATGAAGCATTGCTTGGAGGTACTGTGAAGATGGACAATTACAGCATTGCTGCAAAAACAGGAACAGCACAAATACCAAGTCCAAATGGTGGATATTATGATGACAGATATTTACACTCCTTTTTTGGATATTTTCCAGCTTATAATCCAAAGTTTTTGGTATTTCTAATGACAATTGAGCCAGTTGGTGTTAGGTATGCATCTGAGACACTTACACTTCCTTTTATTGATATTACAAAATTTCTTATAAACTACTATGAAATTCCACCTGATAGGGGAATGTCGTCGTCGAAACCATTAAAGGAGAGGCTCTAGCTATTAGGTACTAGGATTTAGCCAATAGCCAATAGCCAATAGAGCCACTAGACCGATTCAGGTCTGTAGTTTAAAGCTTATAGATAAGAGCTTAGAGCTTATGGTTTGGCCAATAGCCACTAGCCACTAGCCATTAGCCATTAGATACCTCCTTTGCCAGACCGAGGGGAGCCCTCGGTAATAACTGTATAAAAAAGAAAACCCCCGCGACGCTTGGTAGCATCGCGGGGGTTGGTCATTCACACATCAATCACGAGTTCGTGATGGACAAGACCACGTACTTCAATTGCTCCTCAGTGAAGAGGTCAATGTGCACGCTTGACTCATTGTCGAAAAGCTCTCGAGTGAGTGCAATGATGCATACTTCTTCCTGCAGACGTAGAAGCCAGCGGTCTTCCTTCTCGCACTGTTCCCACATAGGATGCCTGATATTAAATCGGAGCACACCCATAGAAGTATCCAATGCGAACAACTTGGTAGAAGTGAGGAATTCCTCAAAGGAAAACTGCAACCCCGTGCTGTTGTCACGGACAATCGTTCTACGACGGCCATCGGGCCCAGTCACAGTCAGAGGGGTATGATCTGGGTGTTCGTCGGGCGTCTTGCGATCCCGAGTCTCTCCAGCTTCGGACCCATTTTTCTGTTTGGCACCAATGACCGCCTTACTGCGATCTTCTTGAACCTTGCGTGTACTCGTAGGGACATCCGCATGTTCGTCTCCGACTGAGCCGAATGAGAATCCCTTGATAAGAGCACGCAGGTTGGAAAACTCGGGCAACTGAAGCAGGTTTTGGAAGCGTTGAAGGTACTTGAGACCCAGATCTTGGTAGCGACGGAATTTGACTTCATCATCGCGATCCTTGACAAGGTCTGCACCAACTTCCAGATACCAGCGTTCAATTCCTCGAGCCAGATCGAAGAACGCATCGTTGGGTACAAAATTTGTACGCTCGGTCTTGAGCTCTACACGGTCAGCGACGACATAACCCTCAAACTGCCCTCCTACGAGGGTCACGAGTGCTACTCGATCAATGTCTGTGTTGCGATTCAACAGGGACCGAACGAAATTGACTGCCGGAAATCGGAAGTCATTGTTGCGCTCACCCATGAGGACCACTCCACGCTTTTTGTTTCCCTTGCGAGGGACGTAGAGATGAAAGCTGATACGACCCGCGTCAGCAGAATGACAATGCCACGGCTCAAGCTTCTTGCCCAGAAACTCGGTAGCACGCATCTGTTCGTTTAAGGTCTCTCCCGATTTCGTAATGATACGAATATCGATCAACACCTTGTTGCGTCTCATGACGACAGAGAACCTATCTCGTATATCCTGCACGAGACTGTTCATAGATAGGGCAGAGATCGTGGCGTCTTGAGTGTATCCAGTGATGACGGTTTCGGTACGCCAATTGACGTATGATGCACCACCCGTACCGATGCGGCTCGGATCGTATACAAATGTCACATCCTCAATGGGCACCTTGATATCACCCTTGGTACCAATGATGTCCTCTGACACAAAGGTCCAGCGCTTGTATTCGCGCTTGGCAGGTGATGGACATGACGTGAACGTGAACACG
>PCTT01000033.1 GCA_002771585.1 Candidatus Campbellbacteria bacterium CG22_combo_CG10-13_8_21_14_all_36_13
CAATTTAGAACATTGTAGTTTAAATGGAAAAACACCCATCGAAATGTTAGAGTTATTTCAATTAGAAAAAGTGCCAAAAGAGGTTAGTTAATACAATATCTCTAAAATACGTCCTTTCTGCATAAGACACTTCCTCTAATTCTTCTTGAAAAAGATGTTCATTAGAAGGCTCAACAGCAGCAAAAACACAGTGTGTATTTTCTTTACCTAAAATAAAACTCACATTACTAACATCAAAGGGCCAGCTGATTGAGTTCTCGTTGATAACCTTCCACCCAGGGGCAATTTCCATACTAAAGTGATTTTGTCTATCAAAAATCCTGCCGTCCTTTTCTTCAATGAATGAATTGGTCTGCCTTTCTTCTGTTGGTATATCTGTATTTGTTTCTCTGTTGGAAATAACAAAAAACACAGCAAATATTATTACTGTGATAATTACAATCGGTATCAAGGGGATCGGAACATTTTTTTTCTCTGGAACCAAAGAATCAATAGCATTTTGTGTACTAATATTTTCTGGTAGTTCATCAGTATTATTGCGTCCTTCATTTTCCATAATTTCATTGTATAACATTTGTCATAAAGTTAGTATGTGTTGGTGTGGAATTAAATTTTTTTAGCCCATGTACGACGCCCGACGTCGTATACCTTTGTACAAAAAAGCTGGGAACCTCCGAATGGAAATCGCACTAATTTTGCAACAAACATATCGAGTGACAAAAAACCGCCCCGATTTTAGAAACCGGGCGGTTTCCGAGTCGAGCGATGATTACAGATCTGCGACGTGACTTTGGTAATTATTGCCAACAAATATCAGGATTCTCTATGCCGAATTCTTTTTCTAAATAATCTTTTACTTCGTTAAAACTGCCAATGGCATCTATAAGTCCTTTTTCTAAAGCTATTTCTCTTTATACTCTAGCCGGTAAGGACTTTGTTACAAAATCTTCAAAGTTCATGTTTTTATTGGGTTATGTGTATTTTGTATACATACTATAATCATATCAAAAAATCCGGCAAATGCCGGATTTTTGTGATTATGCTGTTGGAGGTGTTTCTGGATTTTCTCCAGTACCTTCAGTGAAATCGGCGTCCTTGACGCTTGGGTCGGCCTGCGAAGGCTCTGCCTGAGCAGGCTGGTCCGCGTTGGTCTGAGCACTTTGCATAGCAGTACCAATCTTCTGCATTTCTGTAGATAGTGCTTCTGTTGCTTTCTTTATATCTTCAATATTTTTTGTGTTTTGTGCCTTTTTCACATCTTCAATTTTTTCCTTAACTGAAGCTTGGATATCTGCTGGCACCTTGTCTCCCGCATCTTTTAGAGCTTTTTCTGCTGTGTAGACCATCTGATCTGCAAGGTTTGATGCTTCCACAGATTCTTTCTTTTTCTTGTCTTCATCGGCATGAGCAAGTGCATCTTGTGTCATTTTTGCAATATCTTCATCGGTAAGCCCGGAAGATGCTTCAATTCTGATAGACTGTTCTTTTCCAGATGACTTATCTTTTGCTTTTACGTTTAGTATCCCATTTGCATCAATATCAAACGTCACTTCCACCTGAGGCACACCACGAGGTGCTGGTGGAATACCATCTAGAATAAATCTTCCCAGTGATTTGTTGTCATGAGCCATTGGTCGCTCACCTTGCACGATGTTAATCTCTACAGAAGTCTGGTTGTCTGCTGCTGTGGAGAACGTCTGTGATTTTGTAGTTGGGATTGTTGTATTTTTTTCAATCAACTTTGTAGCGACAGAACCCATTGTCTCTATTCCAAGAGATAGCGGTATCACATCTAGAAGAAGAACATCTTTTACATCCCCCTGGAAAATACCAGCCTGCACTGCTGCACCAAGCGCCACCACTTCATCTGGGTTGATTGAACGGTTTGGCTCTTTTCCAAAAAGCTCTTTCACCTTTTCAATTATGATGGGCATTCTTGTTTGTCCTCCTACCAATATCACCTCATCAATATCTTTAAAATCAAAAGGAGAATCAGCCACAACTTGTTTTGTGATTTCCAAAGACCTTGATACAAATTCGCCTGAAATATCTTCTAGCTTTGCTCGGCTAAATTTGAGCAGTAAGTGCCTTGGTCCACTTGAATCTGATGTAATGAAAGGAATGTTTATCTCGGTCTCCACAGAGCTTGAGAGCTCAATTTTGGCCTTCTCAGCGGCCTCATCTAGGCGCTGTAGAGCCAAAGGATCCTTGGAAACATCAATTCCAGACTCTTTTTTGAACTCTTCCACAATCCAGTTGATAATCTTTTGGTCAATATCTTTTCCTCCCATGTGCGAATCGCCACCTGTCGCCTTCACCTCAATGCTCTGCTCACCCTCATCATCTGCCACCTCAAGAACAGACACATCAAATGTTCCGCCTCCGAAGTCAAAGACCACTATTTGCTCATTCTTTTTCTTGTTGAATCCATATGCAAGAGCTGCTGCGGTTGGCTCGTTTATAATTCTCTTCACATCAAGCCCTGCAATCTTTCCAGCGTCTTTTGTCGCTTTTCTTTGAGCATCGTTGAAATACGCAGGCACTGTGATAACAGCCTCTGTAATCTTTTCACCTATCTTTGCCTCTGCGTCTGATTTGATTTTGGACAATATCATTGCTGATATTTCCTCCGGACGATAGTCTTTGCCGCCAAGCTCAACCACCACACCATTGTCTGTGCCCCTTTTCATCGCATAAGGAACAATAGGAATATCTTTTTGCACTACAGGATCATCGTATGAGTGACCAATAAATCTCTTAATACCAAACACGGTATTTTTTGGATTTGTCACTGCCTGACGACGAGCAAGAAGCCCAACCAACCTTTCGTTGGTCTTTGATATTGCGACAATAGACGGAGTTGTCCTTGCGCCTTCTGCATTTTCTAATATTTTTGGCTCACCACCTTCTATCACAGCAAATGCTGAGTTGGTGGTACCAAGATCGATACCTAAAATCTTTGACATAATATTCTTTCTTAACTTCTAATCTTCTGCTCTCAAATAATTAAGAGCAAGATACTGGAAGCTAATTTTAAATTTCAAATTTTTAATTTCGATTCAATTTTTAATGTTTTAATGTTTTAAAATTTGTTCATTAAGACATTTATTCAAAATTCATAATTCTAAATTCATAATTTTTATTTACATAAATTCTCTACTAATGCCTCCAAACGAAACGAGTCGTTTAGAAACATAGGTTTTGAATTGAATTAATTTTCAATGTTGTACGTATTCATAATTCCTAATTCATAATTCTGAACTTTTGAATTATATATATTATTCCGACTTAAACTCAAAAACCACTACTTGTGCAGGGCGCAAAACAACCTCCCCTTTCATATATCCATTATGCACAACACGCTCAATTATATCATCTTTCGCTTCATCTTCCGTATTTTTTGTTTCTACAGATATATGAAATCGTGGATCAAACTTTTTTCCTTCAGCTTCTATTCTGCTTACTCCATATTCTCTCATAATAGAGTGAAGCTGATTGTGAATGTATTCTACACCTGTTCGCCAATTTGCATCAACTGCCTCCCACACTTCTTTGTTTTTAAATGCCATGTCAAAGCTATCAAAGACAGGAAGAAGCTCCATTATCATATCTTCATTGGCTCGCCCGATGATTTTCTTTCGCTCGTCTTCAAATTCCCTTTTGGCGTTCACCAAATCTGCTTTTGCTCTTTGCCAACCATCAAGATACTCTTGCTTTTCTTCCACTGCTTTTTTGAGCTTTTCGCGAAGCTTTTTTTGAGCAGGGCTTGAAAAACCAGAGATTTCTTCTTCTGGTTCCACGACAAAATCATCTTCAATTTTTTCTTCCTCCTTTTTTGACATTTTACTAAAAGTAATGTTTGACAGCTGTCTTAACAGGTGATATTTTACATTCGAAACAGCACAAACGCAAGATATTGTACAGTTAACCTTATGAGGTGACAAATATGATAGATTGGGGTGACAGTAGTTAACTATCAATATTT
>PCTT01000014.1 GCA_002771585.1 Candidatus Campbellbacteria bacterium CG22_combo_CG10-13_8_21_14_all_36_13
GAACATATAACTCTAACCAACCTCACGGAGGGTATTATGGCTAAGAAGAACGCCAACGAAGGATCGGTGTATAAAGATGGAAACATCGAAATACGCCGCAACCACTGCAAAGAGCTCTTCATTAAAGACGTAAAGTCTGGTGTGGAGATCAGGCTATCAAGCCACCTCGGAGGTCGAGGTCTTGAGTTTACAAACTGGGGCGGAACGCCCTCGCGAGTAACTCCCGTCCGAATTGCCAACGGCATCGGATGGGCGGTGGTACCTTCAACCCGTTGACCCAAACCCGCCATGTCTCCGGACCTCTGGCGGGTTTTTATTTTTACTTTAAAAAACTTTCATTTCATTTTATTATTTCAAGCAACTTTTTCTTTGGATTTTGGGTTGTGGTATAATCAGAGCATAAAATATAATAATTAAAATGAGATATTCACTAATAATAAATATTCTATTAGTTTTGCTACTAATCCTTGTTGGGGTTTTTATTTTTAATATTCCGAGAGAAGAAAAGATTCCAAAACAAGATTTTTATATTGGATCAATCAATGTTGATGTTTCTTTTGAGGAAGGTTCTTATGAATATTCAGGAATCATATCTTTACCGACTCCATGCTATTCACTTACAACAGAAGCAATAGTTAGAGAGTCTTATCCAGAACAAGTAACTCTATTGTTTGCCACAGAGGATAATAGTAATGGAGGAATGTGCGCAGAGGTGATAAAGGATGTACCATTTAGGATTATTTTTGATGCAAGTGAAGATGCAATAATAAATGCTGTTTTTAATGGACATGATATAGATATTATAAATAATAAAGAACTAATTGCTGATGATGTTGTTGCAAGTACGACAGAAGAATTTGTAAATTAAACATTTTTAACGGGATGGATAAACTTTTAATAAAAAAAGCAGATGGTACCACGGAGGTGTTTAAGGAGGAAAAATTGAGAAATTCTCTAAAGCGTTCTGGTGCAACAGATAAACAAATAGAAGAGGTTGTATCTCATGTGACTGCCGAAATACATACGGATGTGACTTCAGACGAGGTGTTTAAACACGCGTTTGAAGTCTTAAACAAAATAGGCGGTTCTGTTGCCGCAAAGTATTCTCTTAGAAGAGCAATATCACAACTTGGGCCAAGTGGATTTCCATTCGAGCAATTTATGTCTCGGGTTTTTAATGAGCTAGGATATAGATCACACAGTGGAGTGATTGTGAATGGGAAATGCGCTGAACATGAGATAGATGTGGTAGCAGAAAATGATCAAGAGGTAATATTTATGGAATTAAAATTTCATAATAATTTTGGACTTAAGTCTGATATGAAAGTCGCACTTTATGTACAAGCAAGACATAATGATTTGAAAAAAAATAATTTTGGTCATTATGCTGATGCTGGTAAAAAAAGTGAGTTTTGGCTTGTAACAAATACAAAGTTCACCAGTAATTCAATAAAATATGCAAAATGTGCTGGATTAAAAATGATAGGATGGTCTTATCCAAGCAAAGGCAATCTTCAGGAAATAATAGAAAGCAGTGGTTTGCAGCCCATCACATGTCTTACCACACTTACTACAGATGAAAAGAGTTATTTTTTGAATAAAAATATTGTTTTGTGTAAAACCTTACAAGAAAAAGAACATCTTTTGATAGAGGCCGGTCTTGATAAAAATAGAGTAGAAAATACATTGACAGAAATTAAAGGTTTGTCTGATTTGGGATAAAAATAGTCAAAAAATATAGATTGTATTGTAAAAAAGCACCCAAAAGGTGTTTTTTGTGTTAAAAAATCTAAAATTCTAGACTTTTTTATGTAGATGCTGATATACTGAACACGGAATAATCTTTTTTCGATCAAAAATCGAGACTGAGGTTTAAAGCCTCTTATTATTCACTTATTAGCAATGTATGAACAACATACTTCTTAAATCCGGAGAAGACATAAACAGTGCGCAGGAAGAATTCAACGCAATGACTAAGTCTTTAAAAAAGGATAAAAAAACAAATAAAAAAAATATGGATAATTCAAATAACGATTCAAAGAAAGTTTATATAGTCGGTGTGTTATGTTTATTAATAGGTTTTGGTGTTGGTTATCTCGTCTTTGCAGATAAGTCTGATTCTGGTGAGCTAGAAAATAATGATTCAGACACAACAGAAGTAACAGACGCAACAAATAATGATTCTTCATCAAGTTCAAACACGACAGTTGTTGTAGACCCTGTTGTTGTTACTGCTACATCTATAACAGCTGAAGATCAAAATTTTGGTGATACTGTTGTTGTAAAAAGTTTAAATTTGAGCACAACGGCATGGGTGGTAGTGTATGAAGATAATGGTGGTGTTCCTGGAAGTATTTTGGGGGCACATATATATGATGCCGGAGAGGTGGCAAATGCAACAATTTCATTACTAAGAGGCACCAATGCAGATGCGGTTTATTATGTCAAGGTTCATGGAGACAATGGGGACAGGGCTTTTGATTACAAGGCAGACGTTCCTGCTGTAGATGAAAACGGTTCTGAAATTATGGCAACATTTAGAACGTGGAGTGGAACACCTAGATAATAAAATTTTTAAAGTCTAAAAAAAATCACCACGACCCTAAAAAGTCCTGGTGATTTTTTTGTGGATTTCTTTTACACAAGTATTTTTTAGATAATATATAATAGATGTTATGGATTCATTTTTTTTATCTTATAATTACGAACCAATATTGCAGTTGATAATTGCTCTCGTTTTAGGCTCTTTGATAGGTATAGAAAGAAGCATTGCTGGAAAAACTGCCGGAATGAGGACATTTGCTCTCGTCTCATTAGGCGCAACTTTGTTTGTTATTATAGCCAGAATACTAACATCAAACTATTTAGGACCAAATGACGCTGATGCAATACTAAGAGTTGTCGCATCTATTGTTTCAGGTATTGGTTTTATAGGTGCTGGTTTGATTATTTTTGGAAATCAAGAAGTGCGTGGGCTCACAACAGCCGCAGGCCTTTGGGTATCCGCTGCTATAGGTGTCGCTGTTGGTATGGGGTTTTATATTATATCTACAGTTGCTGTCTTACTCACGCTGTTTACCCTAAGAGTTTTATATAGTTTTGAAGAAAAAGCAAAAGAGTTTACTCATGTTAAAGATAATCAAATAAAATAATTTTAAAATATAGACCCGCGACTCTTTTGGAGTCGCGGGTCTATTTTCTAACCACAAAGTAAATTGTGATCATGCTTGTGGTTCCATCGCATATCGCTGATCAGTATAAAAATACTTACGAATCCGGCAAGTATATAGCCAAAGATGACGACGCTTTTGAAGTCATCTGGCAGACTGAATAACTGTAATATAAGATATGCCAGACCGAACCAAACTACATAACAAAGTATAAAAGGAAAGAGAAACCATTTGATAAACTTCCAAAGTCTATGCATCATGGTCGCGCCCGTGTTTTGTGAACATTTCGTATCGAGAATACACCCATATTATTAAAAAGCCAATATTTTTATATTGTATTCTGTATACAAAATACTATATACTAAGTGCAACTATGGCGTTTTATAACCCTAAAAGAAGTAAGTCTTGGAACTATGGAGGTGATAAGTGGCGCCTTTCTAGATCGAAGATAGATTTATTTTTGGAGTGTCAAAAGTGTTTCTATTTAGATAATAAACTTGGTACCAAAAGGCCACCAGGGTTTCCTTTTAATCTCAATAGTGCAGTTGATGCACTTCTAAAAAAAGAATTTGATATACATCGTAGAGCACAAACACCACACCCCCTTATGGTTAAGTTTGGAATTGATGCTGTGCCATTTGAGCATAAAGATATCGATACTTGGAGAGAAAATTTTGAAGGAGTGGAAGCTTTTTATGAAGAAGGTGGTTTTTATGTGTCTGGTGCAGTAGATGATGTCTGGGTCAACACGTCTGGTGAGCTTCATGTTGTGGATTACAAATCTACATCAAAAGACGAAGAGGTGACGCTTGATGCCGAGTGGCAAAACGGATACAAAAGACAAATGGAAGTCTATCAGTGGCTTCTTCGCAAAAACGGATTTAAGGTTTCGAATATGGGATACTTTGTTTATGCTAACGCAAGAAAAGACAAAGATACTTTTGAGGGTAAGCTTGAGTTTAGAATGAAAATAATTCCATATGATGGAGACGATAGTTGGGTAGATGGCGCGATTCGCGACGCAAAAGAGTGTTTGGGCAGAAATACCATTCCTGGATCTTCAAACACTTGCGAGTATTGTGCGTATAGAGATGCGATTACAGATTCAGAGCGAGATATAACTGGGTCTGAAAAACAAAATAAGGATGTTGATAGAAGAACATTGTTTTAGTTTAATTTTAAATTTAAAATTTCAAATTTTGAATAAATGTCGAATGAACTAATTTAAAATTAAAATATTTAAAATTGAATCAAAATTTAAAATTCAAAATTTTAAATTGAGCACTGATTAAGGTTTATATTACTCATTATGATTAATTTTAAAGATAAGGTTATAAAAGTTGTTAAAGATATTCCAAAAGGGCAGACTCTTTCATATAAAGAAGTTGCGACACGTGCCGGTAATCCAAACGCATATAGAGCTGTGGGAACTATTATGAGCAGAAACGCAGATAATAATGTGCCGTGTCATAGGGTGATTAAATCTGATGGTAGTTTGGGTAAATACAATGGACTTAGGGGTGACAAGAAAAGACTTTTAGCTTTAGAGAAAAATGGAAAATAAGATATATAAAATGAGTGAGATAGAAAAGGAACTTGTTGCTCTGGAAAAATCCCCTTTATATAGATATCGTGTTAAGAATAATTATCAGGTTGTGATTGGTGAGGGAGATTTAAATTCAAAAATTGTTTTTATTGGCGAGGCTTCGGGAAAGAAAGAGGCAGAAACGGGAAAGCCTTTTTGTGGCGCATCTGGTAAGGTTCTTGATGAATTGCTTACCCACATCGGTTTAGCTCGTGAGTCTGTATACATTACAAATATTATAAAAGATAGACCACCTGAAAATAGAGACCCGCGCCCTGAAGAAATTGAGCTTTATACTCCATTTTTACTCAGACAGATAGAAATAATACAACCCAAAGTGATAGCGACTCTTGGTAGATACGCCATGGACTTTATTATGCGCCAATATGGGTTGGAGTTTGAGATTCTTCCAATATCACAAGCGCACGGTAAAAAGTTTATTTCAAAGACAAAATGGGGAGATTTGTATATAATACCTCTTTACCACCCAGCCGTTGCTGTATACAACAGAAACAAGCTGGATGAATTAAAGAAAGATTTTAAAATTTTAAAAAAAGTAATTATATGAAAAAACCAGTAAGAAAAGTATTAGATAATGGAATGAGAATAGTGGTTGTACCAATGCCCGGAAGCCCCACTGTTACTACTGTGGCTTTTGTGGAGGCTGGATCAAAATACGAGACAAAAGAAATAAACGGAATATCTCATTTTCTTGAGCATATGTTTTTTAAGGGTACTGAAAAAAGAAAGAAATCTATTGATATAAGTGGAGAATTGGATGGTATAGGGGCTCTTTCAAATGCTTTCACAGGTAATGAGTATACTGGTTATTATGCAAAGGCGCGCGCAAAGTATTTTACAAGAATAGCTGATGTCATATCAGACATGTTTTTGAATTCAAAATTTCCAAAAGAGGAGATTGAGAAAGAGCGTGGCGTAATAATGGCAGAAATAGACATGTATGAAGATCTACCACAGTTTAATGTTGAAGAGGTTTTGGATAATCTAATGTATGGTGATCAACCTGCGGGATGGAGTATTGCCGGACCAAAGGAAAATATAAAAAAGATTTCCCAAGAAGATTTTTTTGAATATAGAAAAAAACACTATGTTGCAGAAAAAACGGCTATTGTGGTAGCGGGCGATGTGAATCCAAAAGATGTTTTCAAAGAAATAGAAAAGAAATTTGAAAATGTTTCTACATCAAAAGGTTTAAAAAAATTAAAAGTAAAAGAAAGTCAAACAACCAAACAAGTATTATTAAAACACAAAACAACAGATCAGACGCATGTTGCTATTGGATTTAGAAGTTTTAAGGTTGGACATAAAGATAATGTAAAAATAAAAGTTCTTGCTGATGTGCTTGGAGGCAGTATGAGTGCACGTTTATTCCAAAGACTTAGGGAAGAAATGGGTGTTGCATATTATGTTCGTTCATCAAATAATTCTCAGTCTGACGTTGGTGTATTTTCTATAAAAACAGGGGTTGATTCAAAACGAATAGACGAAGTATTAAATGCCTTAGGTGAGGAGATTTTAAAATTAAAAAATGAATTGGTGGAAGAAAAAGAATTGAAAAAATCAAAAGAGCATATGATTGGAATGCTTGGTATGGCACTTGAGGCGTCTGACGATGTCGCAATGTGGGTTGGTAGTAAAGAGATATTACATCAAGAGCTTATTACACCAGATATTCTTATAAAAGAAATACAAAAAGTCACAGCAAAAGATATACAAAAAATGGCGCAAACAATTTTTCAAGAAAAAGGAATGAATCTTGCAATAATTGGTCCACACAAAGACGGCAAGGAGTTGCTGAAACATTTGAAGGTGTAGTGTAAAATAGAATCATGAAATCCGAAGAAATCAGACAAAAATTTCTAAAATATTTTGAAGCAAATGGGCATACAATAATCCCGTCAGCATCACTTGTACCGCAAGACAATTCCTCTTCACTTTTTACTATTGCTGGTATGCAACCTCTGACGCAATACTTTTTGGGTTCTAAACATCCTGCTGGGGTACGTCTAGTAAATAGCCAAAAATGTGTCAGGACAAACGATATAGATGAAGTAGGCGACAAAACCCATCTTACTTTTTTTGAGATGTTTGGTATATGGTCACTCGGTGATTACTTCAAAGAACAATCCATAAAACAAAGCTTTGATTTTATAACATCAAAAGATCATTTAGGATTAGACCCATCAAGACTATACGCAACTGTATTTGCTGGAGACCCAGAGCTGGCTCCTAGAGACAATGAATCTTTCGAAATATGGAAGTCTGTTGGTATGCCAGAAGGCAGGATATATTTCTTGGGAGCAAAAGATAATTGGTGGAGTGCTGGAGACAATGGTCCTTGTGGTCCTGATACAGAAATTTTTTATGATATTACAGAAGAAGGAATTGGTGACTTGAGTCACGAAGAATTTGTGAAAGCAACAGACAATCAAAAGATAGTTGAGATATGGAACAACGTATTCATGGAGTATCTAAAGAAAGACGGAAAGGTTGTTGGGAAGCTTGAAAAACAAAACGTAGATACTGGAGCTGGATTTGAAAGACTAACCACCGTATTACAAAAAGCAGATAGTATTTTTGATACTGATTTATTTTCTGGTCTTATGGCGGAGGCTAGCAAATTTACAAGCAATACAAGATCACAGAGAATAATCTCTGACCATTTTAGATCAGCCGTGTTTATGATTTCTGACGGGATTGTTCCATCTAATACAGACAGGGGATATATTTTGAGAAGATTGCTTAGGAGAGCTGTAACAAAGACAGATAAAAAGAAGATAGAAGTAGCAGAAATAGATTCAATGGTAGAAGTCGTGGTGAATAAATATGAATATGCATATCCAAACCTAAAGACAGAAGAAGAAAATATAAAAAAAGTAATCAAAGAGGAGTTGGAAAAATTTGAACTCACAATAGAAAAAGGTTTCAAAGAGTTTGAAAAGATGAAATCAAAGGGTGTAGACGGGAAAGAGGCTTTTGTACTATTTTCTACATATGGATTCCCTTTAGAGCTTACTCTTGAGTTGGCAAAAGATGAAGGGATTGAAGTAGATGTGAATGCATTTTATGAAGAAGAGAAAAAACACCAAGAAGCATCGCGAACAGCATCTGCTGGAATGTTTAAGGGTGGTCTGCAGGATCACAGCGAAATGAGCGTGAAGTATCACACAGCCACGCACCTACTTCTTGCAGCGCTTCGAGAAATACTTGGCGCGCATGTAGAGCAAAGGGGTAGCAATATTAATGACGAAAGACTTCGTTTAGACTTTTCACATGGTGAAAAAATGACAGACGAAGAAAAACAAAGAGTAGAAGACTGGGTCAATGGTGCTGTTATGAAAGACCTTGGTGTTTCTTGGAGTGAGGTGTCTGTGAAAGAGGCAAAAGAAAATGGAGCTGTTGGAATCTTTGAAGATAAATATGGTGATACTGTGAAAGTCTACTCTGTTGGAGAAGGCGATAACGTGGTAAGTATGGAGATTTGCGGCGGTCCACACGTAGAGCGAACAGGGGATATGGGTAAGTTTAAAATATTGAAAGAAGAGGCGGTATCGCAAGGGGTGAGGAGGATAAAGGCGGTGTTGGAGTAGAAAGTCTACCTGCCTATACCTATCGTCTACCTGCCGGTAGGCAGGGCAGACAGGTGCCGGCAGGTAGGTAAAGTCCATAAAGCTTGCCCGCCTTTGGCGGGTTTATAAAGTACGTAAAGTTTAAATATTAAAAAACTGCTTATTTAGGCGGTTTTTTAAAAAAATTCGGGGGTTAAACCCCCGATTTTTTATGCGGTTTTTGGTTTTTATATTTTTAAGTTGATATATTTTCTATAAAGCTGTAATGTGGTTCAGGATTTTGAACACTAAAAAACGAGGCACGGTATGGAAAATGTAATAACTCCAGAGCAGGTTGCTATATGGATGGATAATAATCTTGAATCAAAAGATAATCCTGGAAAATACACATTTAAACTAATGCAGTATAGCTCTGCATATACCTCTTATAGATTTTGGACAAGGATCCAATATATTCTAACAATACCGTTGATTCTAGCCACTCTTGTATTTCTTATATTGGTTGCGAGTTTATTATTAAGTGAAGTAGATTTATCTAGCACCGGAGTTTTTTGGAAATTTAGTCTTTCGTTAGTCATCTCTTTATTTGGTGGTGTGTTTTTTTCTAAGCAGGTAGAGTTTGCTGGTAATAATGCGTATTCGAAATACTTAGAATTGCAGGATTTGAAAAATGAAATTCAATCAACGGTGCTTTATCGTGGTACTGTAATGAGATAATCGATACCGTAGGCCGGCGCACAGATGTTTGTGCGCCGGCCTTTTCTTTTTTTATAAAAATAAAAACATTCACAAAAATATCATGTTATATAGACAATTACAGATTTTGGAAGTATTATCCATAAGGAAAACAAACACACCACGGAGGTGCTATTATGAGTCCTTTGGATCGCGAGTTCTACCTAAATCAAGAGAAGCGAGTTAGTGGAAATATAGCATATTACACAAATAAAGGTCTCTGGGCTTGTGTATATGCTTTCTCTTTCTTGTGTATGCTTGCAATGCTTTTGGGATGGGCTGAACAAATTTACTATGTTAAATTCATAGAAATAATACTTCTTGTTGCTTGTTGCGCATCTCTATTTTTTGCTTTTCGTTGTATTTGGTTTTCATATAACGCAAATAAAGAATTGACCGAGATTAAGCAAGAGCTCGGAAGACTGTCGTCGTGAATTAAGCATTATTGTTGTTTGTGTAGTGGCCGGCAAGTTCCAACTTGCCGGCCCTTTCTTATTCACAATTCTTAATTCTTAATTCTTAATTCTGAATATATTTTGCTATAATTAAGCCACGATGTTCTCGTGGCTTTTTTCTAATAAAAAAAATAAAAAAGAGTTATCTATCATTTTTGATATCGGTAGTGGTAGTGTTGGTGCTGCTCTTGTGGAGCTTTCCTATTTTAATAAACCGACTATTTTATATTCAACAAGGAAAGATATTGCATTTAAAGAGGAAGTAAATCCAGACAAATTATTATCATCTATGAAAATTGCAATGGAGTCTGTTGCTCTGAATGTGCAAAAAATTGGTTTTAAAAATGAAGCGCTAGTACGCCTCAAAAACAAAGATATAGGCACAATATATTGTGTATTTTCTTCTCCTTGGTATTTAGCTCAACCCAAAAAAATTACTCAAACGTATAAAGACAAAAAGAGCATTACAAATGGATTTATAAAAAAAATATTAGAAAAAGAGGAGGAGGAGTTTCTTGAGAAAACTGCTAATGAATATACAAATAAACACGAAGAAGAACTTTATTTGCTAGAGCACATTATTACAAATATAGAGGTGGACGGATACGAAATACAATCAATAAAAGGCCAAGAAGCGAAAAATATTAAATTATCTATATTTTCTAGTTTAATACCAGAAAAAGTTGCAAATACAGCAATTTCTGTTGTATCAAGTGTTTTTCATACAGACAATTTACATCTCCACTCATTCTCTATCGTTTCTTTTGGTGTTGTGAGGGATGTATTAGACTTAGCAGATTTTATTTTTCTAGATATCTCTGGTGAAGTTACAGAGGTCAACCTTATATCAAGGGGTGAGCTTGTTGAGTCTGGGTCATTTCCTTTTGGCATAAACACACACGCTAGATTACTTTCCAAAAAACTTAAAACAAATCCTGATGAAGCCCTATCAAGAATTTCTAGTATTGGAGACAAAAAAAGAGATGTGCTTGTTTTTGGTGATATTGAAAAAAATACTATAAATGAAACCAATGAAGAGTGGAACAAGCAATTTTCTTTGTTGGTTAGTAAATTTTCTGAAAAATATACACTTTCTCCAAATATTGTTTTTACTGTGGATGAAAAATTTATAAACTTTTTTGAGGATTCTCTAAAAAGTGACACAATAAAAAATCTAGTCTCTTATGGAAATAATCCAAACATAATATCCATCACCAATGATTTTTTGATGGAATACCTTTATATCTCTAAATCTGTAAAATTAGACCCGTTTATTTCAATTGAAACCTTATTTTTCAACACCTCACACGAAAATTACGACAAAAAAGACTTTGCGACTTTTAATAAATAGCTAGTCGTTGTATTATGTATTGTACGAGGTTTAAGTATTTTCATATCGATTTAGTTTTATAAACCCACTAAACATTAAACAGGATGAAAAAAATACAAGACATAATAAGTAGTAGTAAAAAATCCATTCGTGATATATCTATAGAGAGAAATGGTAGTAGGCCACAGAGAAGGCCTTCTGGTATACCCGAAAATGTAGTTTATTCTTCTTCGCGCGGAGGGGGTCCTTCATTTGGGATTTGGTTTATTGCGATACTGGCAATAATTTTCTTATTTTTTTCATTCACAATCATATTTTCTGGCACCAAGGTTGTTGTAACACAGAAGACAGAATCTTTGTCTTTCGAGACAAATTTTGATGCTGTGAAGTCATCTGATGATCCAGAAGCTTTGATTTTTGACGTGATGTCTATATCAGAATCAGCAAACAAGACTGTTGTTTCTACCGGGCAAGAACAAAAAGAGTCAAAGGCATTAGGAACAATTATTGTTTATAATGATTATTCTACTTCACCGCAGAAACTTATTGCTAACACTAGATTTGAGACACCAGATGGTCTTATATATAGGATAAAAGATGCCGTTGTTGTACCAGGAAAAACAAAAGGGTCTGATGGTAAATATATACCAGGTTCATTGGAGGTTGTTGTATATGCAGATGTCGCTGGTGAAAAATACAACAAAGCAAATAGTGACTTTGTTATACCCGGATTGAAGGGCTCATCGCAATACACAAGCTTTTATGCTCGTAGCAAGACTCCTCTAGCTGGTGGTTTTGTTGGTTTGGTTAATAAGGTTACAGAGGCAGATCGACTGGCAGCACTCGATTCAATAAAAACATCACTGCAAGCAAGTTTGATGAAATCTATTAAAACACAAGTTCCAGAGGGTTATGTGTTGTTTGATGATGCGGTAAAAATTGATTTTACGGAAGGACAAGATGTTGCACTAGGGGACAACAAGGTGCAAATAGTTGTTAATGGCAAGTTGGATGCTGTTGTATTTAACAAAGATGCTGTGTCAAGAAAAATTGCTCAAGTTCAACTAGATCCTTATGACGGGTTGCCTGTTGAGGGTATTGGTGTGGAAAGTTTGCTATTTGTTCTTGATAAAAAGAACGATATCAACCTAACGTCTGTAGAATCAATATCTTTTTCTCTAAAAGGAAATATGACACTGGTTTGGAAGTTTGATGAAGAGGCTCTAAAGGCAGATTTGGTTGATAAAAAGAAAAGAGATATTGATTGGGTTTTAGCAGAATATCCAAGTATAGTTGAGGCCCAGATTGTGATGAGGCCCTTTTGGAAGAGGAATTTCCCCAGTGATACAAAGAAAATTAATATAGTATATAACTCAGTTGACTAAAGACTTGCGCTATATTATATAATTTGATAATATACCTCGAGCGCCAGCAATCTAGTTGCTTGGTGTTTTCAATATCTTTAGCACTACTCTTTTTTAATGAGTCCCGTTAGAAATAGCGGACGCAAAGATAAAATTTTAAAGATGATACAAAAGTCGAAAGTACATATACAAAAAAGTGTTTGGATGACGGAAATTGAGTCCGCGTCCTATTTCTAACGGGATGAGTGATAACACACAAAAACCCGAGACAATGACAGGCACCGTAATAGAGGCTCTACCTAATACTATGTTTATGGTACGCCTTGAAGATGGTACTGAAAAATTGACTTATCTTTCTGGAAAAATGAGAAAGTTCAGAATTCGTGTATTGGTTGGAGATACTGTCACTTTTGAAGTAGAGCCATATGGCGGAAAGGGTAGAATAATTAAAAGAACGTAAGTTTTATAAGTTATATAAAATAGTATTGTGCACGTTAAATCTTCTGTAAAAAAAAGATGTAATAAATGTCAGACAGTGCGACGAAAAGGTCGCTTGTATGTTGTGTGCAAGTCTAATCCAAGACATAAGCAGAGACAAGGATAGGAAATAAAAACCATAGGTTTTTATTTCAAATTCTAAGCACGAATATCGAAATCCTAAACAAATCATAATGACCAAAACACAAAATACAAAAAACTTAAATAAAAATAAAAATGTTTCTAATTTGGAACATTTGGATTTTGATATTATTTCGAATTTAGATATTAGATATTAGATATTAGATATTATTATGCGTATAAGCGGTATCACAATTCCAGACAACAAGAGATTAGAGATAGGCCTTACTGCTGTTTTTGGTATTGGTAGATCTAGTGCTCAAAAGATTTTAGACAGAGCAAAGATTGATCACGGCAAAAAATCAAAAGATTTAAATGACGATGAAGAAAATGCAATCAGAAAGATTGTTGAAGAATATGTCGTGGAGGGAGATCTAAAGCGAGAGATTTCTGGAAATATAAAAAGATTGAAGGATATCAAGTCTTATCGTGGTTCAAGACATACAAAAAGATTACCTGCTAACGGACAAAGATCTAAGACAAACTCAAGAACAATTCGTGGAAACGTGAGAAAGACCATGGGTTCTGGTAAGAAGAAGGTTGAGAAGAAATAAAAAACATACGGTTTTTTATTTCAAGCACGAAATAAGAATATCGAAATCCTAAACAAATCATAATGACCAAAACACAAAATACAAAAAAATTAAACGAAAGCGTCAATGTTTCTAATTTGGAACATTTGTGCTTGTGTTTTGTTTCGGATTTCGGTATTGGAGATTATTATTTACGAGCTTAGCGAGTTATTATGGGTAAGAAAAGAATCGTAAAACAAGGGGGTGGACAAATGGACTCTGGCGCAAAGGCCAGGGCTCTTGCAAAAGCGCCAACTAAAAAAGTTGAAAAAGGTGCTTTATATATAGAATCAACTTATAACAATACGAGAGTTACTCTTGCTGATATAAAGGGTAATGTTATTGCTTGGTCATCAAGTGGTGCCCTTGGTTTTAAGGGTGCTAAAAAAGGAACTCCTTTTGCCGCTGCTAAGGTGGGTGAAATAGTTGGAGACAAGGCAAAGATGAGCGGAGTAAAGTCTGTTGCAGTTACTATAAAAGGTGTTGGGGCAGGAAGAGAATCAGCATTAAGAGCTTTTGTATCAAAAGGTATTTCAGTTTTAATTATAAAAGACGTGACTCCGGTACCTCACAATGGGCCAAAGCCACCTAAGCCACGTAGAGTATAAGCACTAAGCACGAATATCGAAATACTAAACAAATAATAATGACCAAAACACAATACACAAAAGAAATAAATGAAAATAAAAATGTTTCTAGTTTGGAACATTTGGATTTTGATATTGTTTCGGATTTAGAAATTAGAAATTAGATATTATGCGCATTGGACCAAAATATAAAATAGCTCGTAGACTTGGAACACCTGTGTTTGAAAAAACTCAAACAGAGAAGTTTGTTACAAGAGAAGCAAGAAGAGCAAAAAATTCTAGAGGGAAAAGACCTAGACCAAAAACTGGTTTTGGTGCTCAGCTTCTTGAAAAACAAAAAGCTAGATATACATACAATATTGCAGAAAAACAGTTTGCAAAATATGTAAAAGAGTCACTAGAAAAAAAAGGTAATCCCTCTGATATGCTTTATGCAGCTCTAGAATCTAGATTAGACAATGTTGTATACAGGGCTGGCTTTGCTGGAACAAGACAAATGGCAAGACAGCTTGTTTCTCACGGGCATATTTTAGTGAATGGTAAAAAAACCAATATTCCATCACACGCAACCAAAGAAGGGGATATTGTTTCTGTTCGTGAAGGAAGCAAAAACAAGAAACCATTTGAAGTATTTGCATCAA
Source organism: Candidatus Campbellbacteria bacterium CG22_combo_CG10-13_8_21_14_all_36_13 (assembly GCA_002771585.1). Lineage (GTDB taxonomy): Bacteria > Patescibacteriota > Minisyncoccia > Phycocordibacterales > PCTT01 > 21-14-all-36-13. Next base: position 14,648 of record PCTT01000014.1, read on the forward strand.
AAGAAAATGATTCTTCGCCAAAGTGGATTTCTGTAGATACAAAAAAGGGAACAGCAAAGGTTGGTAAGGTTGATCCATATGACAGCACAGTAAATAATTTTAATCTTACGACCGTAATAGAGTATTACAGTAGATAATACACTTGATTAAATGTAAATTATAGTGTAGAATATTTTTTTCATTACTTATAAATTATTAGCCTATTATATTAAATTATGGATTACAACATTGTGTTACCATCAAAGCCAAGGGTTGTTAAAGAAGAAGCGCTAAGCGCGACTTTTGAAATAGATGGACTGTATCCAGGATATGGTCATACTCTAGGAAACTCACTAAGAAGAATTATATTATCTTCTCTACCCGGAGCAGCAATTACATCAATCAAAATTGATGGAGTTAGTCATGAATTTTCAACAATTGATGGCGTACAAGAGGATGTTATTACTATTCTTTTAAACCTAAAGAAAGTAAGAATTAAAGTAAATAGTGAGGAGGTACAATCTATGTCTCTAAAAGTAAAAGGACCCGCTGTGGTTACAGCTGGTGACATTGTTGCACCAGGACAAGTTGAGATATTAAACCCAGAACTGGTTGTTTGTCATATAAATGGAAAAATTGAATTAGATGTTGATATAACAGTGGAAAGAGGTGTTGGATATGTCCCAAAAGAAGAATTACAAAAAGATAGAGTTGAGATAGGTAGTATTTCTATAGACGCAAACTTTAGCCCAATAAGAAGGGTTAATTACGAAGTAGAAAACATGCGAGTTGGAGATAGAACAAACTTCAATAGATTAAGAATTTTTGTTGAGACAGACGGAACTATTTCACCAAGAGAAGTTCTTGATTCTTCTGTTAGAATCATGATCGATCAACTCAAGGCTGTTGTTGGATTCCAAGAGCCAGTTGAAGCTTCTGTTGAAGATTCTGTTACTGTTGATGATAATGATGAGCCAGACACAGAGTTTTTGAAGACAAGAATCGATACTTTAGGGCTTTCAACAAGGACAGAGAATGCTTTGGTTAATGCAAACATAAGAACGGTAGGGGGATTGGTTAGAAAGAAAAAGTCAGATCTATTAGCAATGGAAGGTCTTGGTAAAAAGAGCCTTGATGAACTAGAGGAGCTTCTATCAGCAAACGGAATTACTTTGAAGGAATAATAAAAATAATTATCAACCATGAAACACGGAATCAAACAAAGAAAATTTGGAAGAGTTACAAAACAGAGAACAGCTCTCTTAAGGTCTCTTGCAATATCGTTAATAAAACACGAGAAAATCGAGACAACAGAAGCAAAGGCTAAAGAGCTTAGACCTTATGTTGAAAAGCTAATCACAAGAGCAAAGACAAATTCAGTATTTTCTCACAGGATTCTAATGTCTAGAATCGGTGGCTCAAACAAAGACGTTGTTTCAAAGTTGATAAAAGAAATTGGACCAAGGTATATTGACAGAAAAGGTGGTTATACTAGAATCACAAAGATTACACACCGCGCAAGTGATGCAAGTAAGATGGCTATAATTGAATTAGTATAATTATGGAAACAGCAAAAAAAACAAAAGAATATACAATTGATGCAAAGGGTAGAAAGCTAGGAAGACTTGCTACTGAAATAGCTGTGCTTTTGATTGGTAAAAATGAACCAAATTTCAAGACAAACGTTTTACCTGATGTGAATGTTTTTGTTACAAACGTTGATTTAATGGACATAGATGACAAAAAAGCATCAACAAAAAAATATTATAGATACTCTGGTTATCCGGGTGGACAAAAAGCAGAAACACTAGCCCAAGTAAGAGACAAAAAGGGTACGGGTGAGGTTTTGAAGACTGCTGTTTATGGCATGCTTCCTATAAATAAATTAAGAAAGGAGAGAATGAAGAAATTAATAATAAAGTAATATGGCCACTAAGAAAGAATCAAAAGATAAATACGTTGAAGGTATAGGAAGAAGAAAAACTTCTACCGCTCGCGTTCGACTCACAGAGGGTGGGGCAAAACATGTCGTTGTAGTAAATGATCAAAAAGTTGATGAGTATTTTAAAACCGACGATCAAAGAAAAACTGCGATTGAAGCACTTAATAAGATTGATGGAGCAGTACATTACCAAGTAAGCGCTAAGGTTTCTGGTGGTGGTCATTCATCTCAGGCAGAGGCAGTGAGGCATGGTATTTCAAGGGCATTAGTTTTAATAAATCAAGAATCAAGAAAACCGTTGAAAAAAGTTGGTTTCCTAAAGAGAGATCCAAGAATAAAAGAAAGAAAGAAACCAGGACTCAAGAAAGCTCGAAAGAGACCAGCTTGGAGCAAACGATAGTTTTTAGCTTATAGGAAATTAGCTGATAGCTTTTAGAAATCCGGATCATTCACATCTGGTGGTGGTCGCATTTCCTATAGATGGTATGCGATTGGTATACCGATTATGACTAAGACAATAAGTATTGTAAACCAGTCATTCATTTGTTACATATCTGTTTAGTTAACCTTCAAGGGTG
>PCTT01000038.1 GCA_002771585.1 Candidatus Campbellbacteria bacterium CG22_combo_CG10-13_8_21_14_all_36_13
ATCATGATGTATTGATGTAAATTATTACGATATATCGTAATAATTCTTTTCTAAAATAATTATGTGATCACCTATGTTAGTTATGTTGGTTATGTTGATGTAAATATTACGATATATCGTAATATTTGTTAGAAGAAGGTCTTGCAAAAGTGCGCTGCACTTTTCCGCCTGGCTCGTGATTTTTCTCTGTTTAGAGCAGAGAAAAATATCACTGCGCCTCACAAAGCTAAAAAATGATGCGAAGGCATCATTTTTCTTTACGCTTTGTGCCCTCGCCAGGATATCTTCCATTACATGGACGATACACCTTTCGCATCTCGCTTCGTCCAACTGTGACCGGACTCGCTGCGATATGCTCAAGGTCTTCGATTCCTGGTCAAAAGCTCCTCAGGAGCTTTCTCGAGGGCACAATAAAAAATAACCAGTACAAATCTGGTTATTTTTTATTGTGCCCTCGCCAGGAATCGAACCTGAATCGGGAGATTAGAAGTCTCCTGTTTTATCCATTAAACTACGAGGGCGTAGCTATTGTTATACCAAATAAAAGCTTTATTTGAAAGCTATCTATCGATGAGTCTATTAAATTCTAGTTGTTGTTTTTGTATTTGTTCTGCCACAACATTTAGTTCTTCTTGACTAAATTCTGACTGAGTCGCTTCAAAAGTGTCATTTTTTTGGAAAAGCGTCCCATAACTAACACCGTAGAAAAGATAAATACACCAAACCGAAACTGCTATCAGGGCCACCAAGGTTGTTTGTACCAATATTTTCCAATCCTTCTCTTTTCTAGATGGCGCACCAAACTTCTCAACGTTTTTTACATTTCTTTTTTTTATCAATTCTTTAATTTTTGAAAACTTTAATTTCATGACTTATTTCTTCTTTAAAACTTCAATAACAATTTCAGCATCCCACAATTCGGTGGTCGAAGCCACATTATCTGATTTTTTGTCAATTCTCATTGTTTTTATACTTTTACTATAAGGCAACGCGTCCATTATATCGATAAAATTCTTTACACCAGACCAATCACCCTCAACCCTTAAATCTATTTTAAATATTTCAAATACAGGGTGCTTAGGTGTTTGTTCAGTAATATCAACCGACACAATATCTGGCTCTACTTTACTTTTGTATGCATAATTTTCTATATCGTTTATAAATAAAACTACACCATCAGGGTCTATAGAATATGAATCCAATATTTCTCTCTCTTCCTCGGTATCAATTATTATTCTCTCTAAGTTTTGTATTATGTTTTCTTTCTCTGTTTCTACCTTGAGCTCGTTGTCCAAAATAGAAAGTTTTTTATTAATACCGGAAATTAAAAAAATAACAACAAAAAAGGCCCCTGTTATAGACAACAAAATGGTTAGTGTTGTATAAAATATTTTTTTTGTTTTAGCTAGCGGTAACATATTTTATTCTAAAGAGATTGTCGCATTTATAGAAAAAGATAAATCTATGTTTTCTTTAAGATTTGATACTGGCAACTCAACAGCCTTAAACATACCAGAAACCCTGAGAGCATTTGTAAAAGACAACAACTTATCACGTGTTTCGGAAACACCAGAAATTAAAACCTTGGATTCTTTTTGTTTTTCGTCCCCTAAAACGTATGAAAGACCGTTAAAATCTATACCACCGAGATTATCAGCAATTTCTATAACCGTATTTATCAAATTTGTCATTGAGACAGGGTCTTTTTCTTTTTTAAATAAAATTATGGCTTCTTTTGTCTTATTAAGAATCTCCACCTTTGTCTCATCTTGCTCTGTAGTTGTTTGAGCTCTTTTTTGTTCAACTTGAGATTGTTTTTCTTTTTCTTTAGTTAGAGAAACAAGATAAGAAGGTATAGACAAAACTAAACCAAAAAATAAAATTATAGACAGCAAGAACATAACCGTGGTCATAAAACGAAGCCTGTACTCCTTTCTATTTTGTTTTTTTAGATTATCAGTTAATAAATTTGCCATAAAAATACACTAAATTTCGTTACTTAAAGCAAGGCCGACAGCAGAAGCGTAGCCAAGAGAGTGATTAAAGTCTATCGGTGGCAAATACTTACCATCCTCAAACACATTAACCCATGTATTCCCTATCTCAACAGAAGTGGAGAGGCCTGAAGACAAAAACTCTTTTAGGCCAGGCATTGTTGCATTTCCGCCACAAAGAATAATTTTTTCTATTTTTTCAGTTTTATTTCCTTTTTTTGATATATGTGTTTCCCAATATTCAAAACGACGACCGAGCTCGTCTCTTAAAACAGAAAGAGGGCTGTATATGGAACTATAAACGGAGCCGGCTCCTTTGTTTTTTGCACCAACTTCTTGTTTTATTTTTTCAGCTTCAGCAAATGTTATATTTTTGTCTTTTGCTATGGCGTTTATAAAAGAATCACCACCAACCTCTAGTGTGGCTGTGTATTGAACGACTGTTCCTTTAACAATAGCAACACCCGTTCTTGTTCTGCCTATGTCGATAATCATATTTGCTAATTTGTTGTTTTTTGGTATTACCGCTCGTGCAAGTGTCTGTGCTTCAATTTCAAAAGCTATTGGAATCATTCCAGACTGCTCAAAAAAATTAAAGTATTGTTCAATGATTCCATTAGGCAAAACAGAAACGCCGATGTTTAAGTTGCCATCAACATGATCAATTATGTCATAATCAAACACTGCCTCGGAGGGAGAAAGAGGAACATATTCCTGTAACTGAAGCTTTATCATATTGTGTAACTCTTTTTCTGAAACCATCGGAAGTGTCAAATTGAAACTATACGCATTTTCTTCTGGAACAGAAACACGAATAAAACAAAGGTCTAAGTCTTTTTTTATGCTTTTTAATATAGAAACCAGCGCTTCGTTATCTTTTACTATCCCACCTGTTATTATTCCGTCCGGAATATATTTATTCATATATTTACCAACTGTAAAATGTTTCTTTTTAGGAACAAGCTCAATAACCTTAATTGAGTGGTCGGACATATTTAAACCAACTGCCGGCATCCTGAGAATACTTGGCACATCAAGTCCAAAAATACCTCTCTTGGAGTTTTTTTGTTGGTGCAAATCACGCATATAATTATTATAACTTATCTTAGAAAATGAGTATAAGAATAACTATCGCAACAATTGTAAGGGTTATTATGTTGAAATATTTTGTAAACACGTCTAAAAACTTTTTACCAAACATCTTCATAACATACCCGACCAAGAAAAATCTCATACCTCGACCCAAAATGGAAGCCACGACAAACTGTATAAAAGAAATTTTAAAAAGACCTGCTGTGATTGTAAATATTTTATAAGGAATTGGAGTAAAAGCAGAAACAAAAACAGACCAAAACGCATGATTATTATATAAAGAAGAAACTGTTTCAAATTGTGGTTGTAGGTTATAAGTTTTGATTATAAACTCACCAAAAACGTCAAAAAACATTAGCCCTATCAAATACCCAAATACGCCACCTATTACGGAGAAAAATGTTGTGAAAGAGGCGTAATAAAGCCACCTGTTGGCACCATACATAAGTATAGCAACAAGCATTACGTCTGGTGGTAATATAAAAAAAGACGCCTCAGAAAAAGAAATTAGAGCCAGCCAGTATTCCGCTTTTTTTGTATGAGCATTTTTTTCTATAAACAAAAAAAGTCTTTCTTTGTAGCTGTTAATTTTATCCATCATATTTTTATGTAACAGAAGAACCGGGTTTTATTTCTTTTTCTGGAACAATGAGCGCAAAAGTGTCACCTTCTTTTGCGGCAAGAATCATTCCATTACTTTCCACACCCTTCAATTTTCTTGGTTCCAGATTAGCAATTATTAATATTTGCTTACCAACAAGATCTTCTGGTTTAAAAAACTCCTTGATACCAGAAACAATTTGTCTTGGTTCCTCGTCGCCACAGTCGACAATTAATTTATACAGCTTATCTGCACCCTCTATTTCATCAACCGAAAGTATTGTTGCAACCCTTATGTCACATTTTTTAAATTCTTCTAAATTAATCATTGGTTTAGGCATTAGCTTATAGAAAAATTAGTTTATCGTGTTTTTATTACCTTGTAGTTTATTTGCTAATTTTGATGAGTCTGCGCCGTCAAGAATTCGGGACTCGAAAGAAGTTGTGATTATGTCATCTTCTTTATACTTTTCTAAAGCTGATTCTATTAATTTGCTAAGTAGCATACTAAAATTGACACCTGTCTCTTTCCAAAGATGATGATACAGGGTACCGGGCAAGGTGTTTATTTCGTTTGCATATATTCTTTTAGTATCTCTATCATACAAAAAATCAATTCTTGCTATACCAGAACAGCCAAACAGCTCAAAAATGCTTTTGGAAAAAATTTGTATTTTCTCTATTGTTTTATCTTCTATGTTTTTTGGTGGTATAGAAAAAGATTTTTTATCTTCCCCTGTTTGCGCACCACCTCCTTCTATATATTTATCATCATAAGAAAACATATCTTTAGAGTAAAGCGATTCTTGTACAAGAGAAACCTCCAAATTAGAATGTCCTATTACTGAACAAGTTAAATCAGCCATATTACCAACGCCTCTTTCCACCAAAATTTTTGAGTCAAAATGAAAGGCAACCTCTATTGCGATAGAAAGATCTTTTTCTTCTTTTACTTTCGTAATACCTATAGAAGAACCGGTTCTTGCTGGTTTTACAAACACCGGCAAAGGAATTTTTTTTATCTCATTGTTTATATCTTCTTTGTGTTTATCCCAATCTCTTTTATAAAAAGAAACAAATTCTGTTGTTGGAATTCCATAGTGCTCATACAACTCTTTCGTGGCAACCTTATCCATAGCAAGAGCAGATGAAAGAACTCCACAGCCAACATAGGGCACACCAACGATTTCAAAAAGTCCTTGTAACGTACCGTCTTCGCCATTTCTTCCGTGAATTGCTGGAAATGCTATATCTATTTTTATTTCCTTTTTAAACAATGCGCCCTTATTAAAAACTATTTGTTTTTTAGCCTTCTCTAGAGACAAAGACCATCCGCCTAGATTTTTTAGTTTTTCTTTATAATTTTTGTCTTTAAAGAAATTAAGATCCGATAAACTCTCGTCAATATACCAAGCGCCATCTTTTGCAATATAAACAGGAACAACATTATATCCGAGATCCTTAAGTCCACTTATGGCGAGTGTTGCTGTAATAATAGAAACATCATGTTCTGGCGAACGAGACCCGAAAAACACTCCAATTGTTGGTTTAATTTCCATGAAGTACATCATACAACAATTGTTGAGAATAATGAATTAGGAATTATATATTAGGTTAGGGCTTTCAGATTTCAGAGGCAACGTGTTTCTTAGCTCTTAGCTCCAAGCTCTTATCTCTAACCCGTCTTTCAACTTTATAAACCCGCTACACCAACCTTGCCTTCGACCCTGCCCGCAGTTACTTTGTAAATGCAAAGGCAAGATTGGTGTGCGGGTAAACTTTATAGACTTTACCTGCCTTACCGGCAGGCAGGGCGGGTGGGTGAACTTTACAAACTACACGTAGTTCTCCGGCCAATCATTCTGAAATAATATCACGTCTCCAGGCATAGCAATACGACCAAGTTCTTGGTATGCATTTTTTTTGTCTTTGTGTATATGAAGACGATCTTTGTCAAAACTAACACTTTCAAGGCCCTTAATAATATATTTTGTTGTACTATTTTCCATCAAAAACACCAAATCTGCCACAGCACCCAATTGCCTACCAATTTCTTCATGAATTTTTTCACTTTCATCACCAGTCTCAACAAGACCGGGTGTAATATATATTTTTCTTCTTTTTTTAAATTTGGATAACGTATTTATCGCCTCACGAACACCTTCTGAATTACCATTATAACTATCGTCAATAACAACCATGTCGTTAGGTGTTTTTTGAATATTTAATCTATGTTTTGGTGGTTTGATTTGTTTTAGGCCTGCTTGTATCTCAGCGTCAGTCATCCCAACAATACCTCCAACAATAAATGCCGCAATAACATTACCTATAATGTACTCAGCAACAAAAGGTGTTTCTATCTTACCAATGGTTTTTGATTCTCTCTCAAGAATAAAAGATATTCCTTCACCATCATTTCCAAAAACAACCTCTTTAGCTCTGTACTTACAGAGTTTATTTTCCTCTTTGCTAAAAAAATAAACTTCTTGATTGCCTTTGTATTTTTTATAAGAAGAGACGACCCTTTTATCATCGGCATTTAATACTATTTTACCGTCTGCGGCACAGTTTTTTACAATATCAAATTTAGCATCAATAGTATTCTCTATGCTGCCGAATCTCTCCAAATGGGCTTCATTAATTCCAGTTAATATACTTATGTTTGGGTGTGCGATTGAACAAAGGTCTGCTATGTCACCTTTTTTGTATGCACCCATTTCAACCACAAAAATATCTGTGTCTTCATTGATTTCTTCTAATATTTGTTTTGATATGCCAATGGGTGTGTTGTGATTTCCTCTTGTTGATACCACCCTATATCTAATTCCAAGTGTTGTGCTTATTACATCTTTCATTGTTGTTTTTCCATAACTCCCCGTTATTGCAATCACTTTTATTTTTGGGAAAGATGCAAGTTTTTTTCTAGCATTACTAATAATTCTCTCCTTTGCCACTAAATCAAGAGGAGAAAATAATACTGTCACAACAGAAAGAGCTATCCAAAAAATTGGAGAAAGTGCAGCATATAATAAAACCACCACGACAATATCAAAAATAGTGTTTGGGAAAACGCCTAATGTTATATATAAAATTGGTACAAAAAATACTAAAAAGGATGTTGTTGATACAAGAATAAGTTTTGGTGTCCATTTAATATCTTTTTCTTTTTCTGTATCTGCTTTAAATAAATTATTTATTATATGCTTAATAAATCTGCCAAGGTCGTAGTTCTCGAGTTGCAGAATATATATCTGGTAAAAAAATATTGATAATGGAAATGTATTTATCATTATGAAATGAATAAGATTAATTTTTTTATAAAAACCTCAGGATTATCAACAAAACTCATATGGCCAGCATCTTTTATTATAAACAACTCTGATCCTTTAATAAGTAAATGCATCTTTTCAGCAGATTCTATTGGCGTTATATCATCCTTATCGCCCCAAATTATCAATGATGGTATTTGAATATTTTTGTATACTTCTATATCGCTCGTCATTATTTTTTTAAATGTTTCTTTTAAGTCTGGTCGCAGAGTATAATCAGAACCGACATATTTATATAATTTTGTTTTTGTTCTTTCTGATATAAATGGTTTTATAAATCCGGAAATTATTTTTATAAATCTTGTCCTTTCTTCGTTTGTCGGAATACCTGCAGAATTCACTAAAACTATTTTTTGCAAAGCGCTTAAATGAGCACTCGCAAGACGCGCCGCTATTCTACCACCAAAAGAATGCCCAACAACAATCAGTTGTTTATTTGCAACCTGTTTTATAAATCCATCTATAACACCAGTATAGTCTTTAATATCAAAAGGTGTTTTGGGGTTTTCTGATTTACCAAACCCCGGAAGATCAACCGCAAAAATATTTGAAGATTTTTCTGTAAGTTTATTTATTAAATCAAACCATTGTTTTGCATCCCCTCCCCAGCCATGTAGAAATATCAATGTTGGTCCATCATTCAAAAGCCCTTCTTTGTGATAAAAATTTAATAGTTGCCCATTCACTACTATTTGTTTTGTATTCATAATTCCTAATTCTGAATTTAATTATTTTTCTTGTCTAAATATGATTGCAATATTAGGGCTGCCGCAGAAGCGTCCACCAAAGCGTTTGTGCCTGACCGCTCTGCTTGGTGTGAAGTAAAAAACTCCGGCTCATATATTATTTCGATTCCAGTTTCTTTTTCCAAAAAAGATTTAAATCTCTCTATGTTGTCCATTATTGGATTTTTTGCACCCTTAAGATCCAAGGATTCACCAATAATAATAGCTTCTATGTCTTTATTTTGACATATATTTTTTATACTAGGCAACAAATACCTGTCATTGGGTAAAACAGCTTTTGGAAATGCTAGTCTACCATCGTCGTCAGATATCGCTATGCCCACCCTTTTTTCTCCATAATCAATACCCAAATATATACTCATTACACAAACAGATTAACATAAAACAGCCAAATATATAGGTATATAGCAAAATGAAGAAAAGCTGATATACCCGGTAGTAGATAATGCGCTCGCTCGAATACTCGAGCTGTATTGTTTATTTTTCAAAAATCAACCTTTGTATAATGGATATTTATTTTTTGTGTTTTGAATAAAACACTAGCACATTATTCACTACCCGGGTATAATCCTGATTATGGTAAATACAGTAATAATATACATACTTACCGCAATAGTTATAATATCTATTCTTGCTTGGGTTCTAATTTTAAAAGGTGTTGCCCTATGGAACGCGGCAAGAAAAGGTAATAAAAAATGGTTTATCGCGCTTCTAGTAATAAACACTTTTGGAATTTTGGACGCGTTGTATATTTTCTATTTTTCAAAAAGAAGCTCAAAAATATCGCCAACAAAAGATGGAGTTGTTGTTGAAATAGAGACAAAATAAATATTTTTGTGGTATACTAGGTGAGTGGAAAAGTATAAGAGAAATCCAAATAGTAAATGTATGGTTTGTGCTAACCCCATATACCGAAGACCCATAGAACTTAAAAGAAACGGTGGAAGGGTTTACTGCAGTATGTTGTGTTATGGTATTTCCTCTAGAAAAGAAGCCCCTTGTGTAGTTTGTGGAAAATTAATTCTAGCCAGTTTACACAAAAAAACATGTAGCAGGAGTTGCTCAAACACATATAGGGCTGGTATAAAATATAAGATTGGTAGACCAAGAGACAAAGAACAAACCCTTCGTATCCTGAAATTAAAGTTAATGGAAAAAAGGGGGAGAAAGTGCGAACGGTGTGACTACAACAAATACGAAGTGTTGCAGGTTCATCATAAAAACAGAAACAGAAATGATAACACTGATGATAACTTAGAAATAGTCTGTCCAAATTGTCATTATGAAGAGCATTTTTTAAAAAAGAGTTGGTTAAACAAATAAATTAATATGGAGGGTTGCGCCGAATGGTAAGGCACTAGTCTTGAAAACTAGCGGGTGAAAGCCCTTAGAGGTTCGAGTCCTCTACCCTCCGCATCTCAGCTAACACGAGGAAGCTTGTTGGCAATAATTTTTCTGCATTTGCGATAGAATAGGAATATGAAAATTAAGGATATTAAAAAAGATATTGGAGAGATAGATCTTGGTAAGGCCGGAAAGAAAACAACCAGGTTTATTAAATGGGCACTGCTCGGTTTTGTATTAATTGTGGTACTTGGCGGTATTGTAAATAGCGCCCTCTTTCTGTACGAGAAAAGTAAACTTTCAAATATAAAAATAGAAGCAGAGATTTTAAAAGTCGGGGATGAAAGATGTGATTTTCAAAAACCAGTATATGTTACGCTCACAAATATCTCTGAAAAAACGATAGCAGAGACAAGATACGACATTGAAGTACACAGGATTGGATATAGCTCGGATATTGCTGCAAATGAATTGAAGTGGCCAGAAACCGACAAAATTCTTTTACCAGGAGAGTCTGCAAGTTTTTGTTTAACTCTAGACCTTGAATATCCTTATGGTGAGTCATATGCCTTTAACCCCTTTGACGCAAAAGCAGCTTCTATAGATGGAAAGCTCGAGGAATACGCACAAGATTATCGAGAGAGAAACGCTAAGACAATTAAAGACCTTGCATTAACGGGTGTTGTCACTTCAGTTGATTACAAATAACCGAACTATGGCAAAAAACTCTGATGACAATAAGTATGCCGAATACTCAAGTGATAAAGTAAAAGCCTATAAGGAATCTTGGGATCAAGACCTATTTAAGGGCGTAGATTTGATTGACCTTGGTGAGATAGTTTTTATCATCCTTGGTTTGCTTACTTTCGTTTGTCTGTCTTTTGTATATAAAGTCGTTTTTATCATTTCTCTAATCCTTTTCTATTGGTTTAGGATTAAATGGGTAGAAAGAAAGATAATTAAAGCTAAACAGTTTTATATATTAGGAGCCAAGTTTATAAATGAGAATTTCCGAGGTCGAGGAGTAACAGAAGGTGGTGCAAAACCGCATTACAACGCCCACGAACGAGGTTTTGATGAATACATAGGATTCTTGGAAACCCAAAGGAACCATCTTGTTGCTCGCATGCTTATTTTAAACTTATTCGCTTTGGTGCTCTTAGGTATTATTAAATAGCGCACGAGGAACCTTCGATTTATATTCTGAAAAAGGCTAAAGTGGCTTTGTGGGGCTTGATTGACTACGGTTCCAGCCCGAGGTAGCCCGCCAGAACTATAAAAGGAGTCCTTTAATGGACTCCTTTTATAGTTCTCTTGGAGAACGGTGGGATTCGAAAGGAAGTTTTGCGCCATTGGTCCGACCAAAAGTTCGAGGCTCTGGGAGAAAACATTTTTTATATACGAGCGGTCGTGCGAGTATTGAAAATATTTGGAGGAAGAGGAATCCCCACCATCCACACCAACCCTATACAAAAAAACACTCAAAGTGTTACAATTCCATTATATGAACCCGCAAGAGTTGCGGACACGATCTGGTATTATTAAATCATTAGTCAAATTTATACATAATTTAATTTAGATAGAACACGAACTAATTCAGTCCGCGCCCTATCTCTAACGGGATGAAAAATAAAAAAGGATTCACTTTAATGGAGTTATTAATCTCTATTGCAATAATCGGTTTATTGTCAACAGTTGTGATTGTACGATACGATACAATTAAAATTAACAGTAGAGACGCAAGAAGGATTTCTGATATCACATCAATAGCAAAAGGTTTGGGTATATATTATACAATCAACAACAAATACCCTGTTTTTACAGAGCCTGGTATAACAATAACGGGCACAGATGCCCTTTCCACTCTTCTTATAGACAGCCAATCCATGCCAACAGTTACACCAGACCCAAGCCCGTCATACAGTTATGTTTACGCTTCCAACACCACAGGAACAACTTATGCAATATCTTTCTGTCTTGAGGGTACTTCAATAAAAAACTATTCTCAGGGTTGTGGTAATACATTTACTCCATAATCAAAAACATGAATGAGCAAATAAGCTGGGATGCAGAAGAGTTTGAACACAGACCAAAGTCAAATGATTGGTATTGGGCTGTTGGTATTATTACTGCTGCCATAGCTGTTGCATCAATAATGTTTGAAAACATTTTTTTGGCTATTTTTATAGTAATATCATCTCTTGCTTTGATATTGCAGTCAGCGCAAAAACCTAGACTTTTGAATATATCAATAGATAACCGGGGTATTTTAATAAACAAAAGATTATTCCCTTTCAACTCTCTTGAGTCTTTTTGGTTGGAAAAAACCGAACATGAAGACAAATTAATCGTTAAATCAAAAAAAGCATTGATGCCTTTTATAATAATACCTGTTCATCAAGTGGATTCTATGGAAATCGAACAATTCCTAATAGAGCACCTAAAAGAAGAGGAGCTCCACGAACCATTGGCTCAGAAAATAATGGAAAGATTAGGGTTTTAGTCATCGTCTGTGGACGATGCGCAGATTTACGCAGACTAGACGCAGACTTACGCAAATAAAAGTTAATACTGTGCACTAATACAAACACCTAGTCTGACTAAAAAGTTGGACTTTTTGATTTTGGGTTTTGGATTTATTTTGTGCTCCCGCCAAGACCGGCTTCGCCTTATCGATCCTTACAGGATCAGTACAGGTTTCCCATTTTCTCCCAACCTGAGGTTGGTCAAAAATATGGGAGAACCTTTTCGATTCTTGGTCGAAAGCTCCTCAGGAGCTTTCTCGGTATCACAATCAAAAACCCACACATAGATGTGGTTTTTTGCTTGTGCTCCCGCCAAGAATCGAACTTGGATCGCCGGTTCCGCAAACCAGTATTCTATCCATTAAACTACGGGAGCATGGATTTGAGTATATATTACAAAAACAAAATATAGAAGACCAAAAAACCGCCCGAGCGGTTTTAATTTCTGTGTGACTGTGTGACTATTTATTTCTATTAACTAACTTCGTTAGTCTTGATTTCTTTCTTGATGCTGTGTTTTTCTTTATTACTCCCCTCTTTGCTGCTTTGTCTATTGCTTTGTAAGCGCCACTTAAAGATTTTTCTGCTTCTGCTGTTTTCTTGTCAAAAACCATTTTTTTAACAGTTTTTACTGTATCAGAAAGATTCCTTTTCGTTCTCAGGTTGAAAATTCTTTTATTTGCAGAGCTTCTTAGCGCCTTTTTTGCTGATCGTGTTATCGGCATATGTAATTAATCTATAAAGTTTATAAAGTCCACCTGCCTGCCGGTAGGCAGGGCAGGCAGATAAAGTCAAAAGCTGTTAAAGTTCGTTTGCTTGACGTAAAAAAGATATTACCACAAAAACACTAAAATACAATGATTTTCACTATATAAGCACCAAAAACCAAAAAACAAACCGGTCCGGGTGGACTTTGATCTGGTCGAATTGGAATTTATCTTTAATTTATAACTATTCGTCTTTCGACTTTATAAACTTTCGACTTTATAAACTCCACGCCCCTGTTATACTATATCTTATGATAGCTAGTATAGAGGGAGAAATAAAACAAAAAACAGACAAATATGTGGTTGTTAATGTTAGAGGTGTTGGTTATAAAATATATACAACTCCAGTAAACATATCAGGGGCAAAAGTTGGCAAGTCTGTTTATATGTATACACATTTGGCGGTTAGAGAAAATTCTATGGATTTGTATGGATTTAAAAGTATAGAAGATCTTAATTTTTTTGAGTTACTGATAGGGATTTCTGGTATAGGACCAAAAGGGGCGCTTGGCATACTAACTGTTGCAGATGTTGAAACACTAACAACAGCCGTGTCCTCTGGCGACGTCTCATACCTAACAAAAGTTTCTGGTATAGGTAAAAAAAGTGCAGAAAAAATAGTTCTTGAACTAAAAGATAAGGTTAGTGATTTGAATCAAGAAAATAAACAAAATATGTTGAACGAAGAAGGAGGGGCGTTGGAGGCATTAAAAAGTTTGGGCTACAAACACAATGATGCACGAGATATTTTAAAACAAGTTTCAAAGGACGCAAAAACTGCCGGGGACATGGTTAGAGAAGCATTAAAAAAATTAGGATAATAATATGGAATCAGTTTTGAGACAAATAAAAAAAATGATGCCTAGGAAGCTTTTTGAGGCAATATCACCAACATATCATTTTGTATTATCTTTTCTTGGTGCTCTTATTTATTGGTTTCCTTCGAGAAAAATAACAGTGATAGGAATCACCGGCACGAAAGGAAAAACAAGCACGGTTGAAGTCTTAAATGCTTTTTTAGAAGAAGCTGGATATAAAACCGCCCTTGCAGGAACGCTGCGTTTTAAAGTTGGTAAAGAAAATATTGAAAATAAATTTAAGATGACAATGCCTGGTCGTTTTTTTGTGCAAAAACTATTAAGGTGCGCTGTGAATTCTGGATGTCAGTTTGCAATAGTTGAGATGACATCACAAGGGGTCCTTCAATCAAGACACAGATTTATATCTCTTGACGCTTTGATATTTACAAACCTTGCCCCAGAGCATATTGAGGCACATGGGTCTTATGAAAAATACCTGGAAGCAAAATTAAAAATAGCAAAATCTTTAGAAAAATCTAACAAAAAAAATAAGGCTATTATATCTAACATAGATGATAAAGAAGGAGAAAAATTTTTAAACATAAAAGTAAAAAACAAATACCCTTATTCAATAAAAGACGCCGAGCCATACTCGCTGGAAAAAAATGGTTTGTCTATGACATATGACAGTGTTTTAATGAGGTCTCATTTATCTGGATTATTTAATGTATACAACATATTAGCTGCGTCTTTTTGCGCAAGTCACTTCAACGTAGAAACATCAGCTATTAAAAAAGCATTAAAGGGTTTCAAGGGTATAAGAGGTAGGGTTGAACACATAGATATGGGGCAGGAATTCAATGTTATTGTTGACTACGCACACACACCAGATTCACTAGAAAAAGTATATGAGGTGTTTCAAAACTCAAAGAAAATATGTGTTTTAGGAAATACTGGTGGAGGAAGAGACAGGTGGAAAAGAAAGGAGATGGCAAAAATTGCAGAGCTACATTGCAGTAATATAATACTGACAAACGAAGACCCGTACGACGAAGACCCTCGAGCAATTATTGATGAAATGGCGAGAGCGATAACAATTCCAAAATATCAAATAATAATGGATAGAAGAAACGCAATAAAAGAAGCTATAAAAATTGCTGATACCGGCGATACCGTAATAATAACTGGTAAGGGCACCGACCCTTATATAATGGGTCCAAATGGGACAAAAATTGAGTGGGATGATGCAACTGTTGCAAGAGAGGAGCTAGAAAAAATAATAAATGAAAATAATTAAAATTAATAAAAAACATTATGAGTGATTTTAAATGGTTTTTTGTTGTATTTATTGTTCTTGGTGTTGTTTGGTTTGTAACAGGTGGTCCAGAAAGACCTTCTTCAAAGAATCCTTTTATACACGAACCGGCACCCCTTGGAGAAGGCACAACATACACAAAAAGTGGTTTTTGGAGCATGTTTCAATTCCCTTTTGCATCAAAAACAAACAATAATTCAACACAAACAACCAACACGGACGAGAAGATGGCTGAAGAAGCTATTGAAGAAAAAAAGGCTGTTAGCAACGCAATAGATGAATCCTCTGCAAAAAATGAATCACCATACAAAGACATCGCTCAGCTTGTAAAAGCTTCTGCCACACAAAAAAATCCCGACAGAGAATACTTACAGATAACAATATCCAGTAAGTCCGCTTCGTCTGTAATTATAGACAACTGGAAAATCAGAAGTGCAATAACAGGCAATCAGGTCTCCTTTGGTAAGGCGTCTTACCTTCCAAGAATGGGTGCGGTAAACACAGAATATACAATAAAAGCGAACCCTGGGGACAAAATAACAATAACAACAGGAAAGTCGCCGATAGGATCTTCATTCAGATTAAATAAGTGTACGGGCTTCCTAGAGCAATATCAAAATTTTTATCCAACCCTACCAAGAATTTGCCCAAGACCAAAAGACGAAATTCCTCCTGAATATGCTTATGCCACAGGACCAAATGCATTCAATGACCAGTGTATTGATTTTATAGAAAGAATAGGTGTTTGTAGTATAAATACAAGAGACATACCGCTTAATATGCAACCACAGTGTGTAGATTTTATAACAAAACAAATAAACTATAATGCGTGCATAACAAAACATAGCAATGATCCTGATTTTTATGACGATGAGTGGAGAGTCTTTTTGAAGAGAGACTCTGAGCTATGGAAAGATAGACGAGAGGTTATAGAACTTATAGATGAAAATGGTTTTGTGGTTGATAGTATTAGTTACTAAGACATTGCCTATGAGCAATGCGCAGACCGACGCAGACTAAACGCAGACTTACGCGGACTAGGCGACTCCATTCGAGGTTAAACACATGGTGGAGTTATATATTAGAAACATGTTAGAACCCAGTTCTAACAGATTTTAAGTTTTTAATAGTCACGACGTTCAAATAAAATAACTCCACCAGCTACAGACACGTTTATTGATTCTTTTTTACCAGACATTGGTATCTCTAATATATAATCACACATATCAAGAATACTTTTCTCTATTCCGTCTGTTTCATTACCAAAAATAAAAGCTGTATTTTTGTGAGAAAGTTTTTTTATCTCTTTGTATGAAATTGATTTTTCATCTTGCTCAACGGCAACAATTATAACTCCATCTTTTTTGAGTTTATAAATTAGTTCTTTGATTTCTATTCCGTCTTCCCAAGAAACAATTTCTTCCGCACCTAGGGCAACCTTGGAAACATCTTGTCTTTTTTTGCCAAATCTATCTTTTGGACACGGTGTGTATCCTGTGAAATAAATCTTGTCTACTCCGGATGCTTCTGCTGTACGAAAAAATGACCCAACATTATGGACACTCCTTATATTATGTAAGATACAATATGTTTTGGGCTTTGTTTTTTGGGTTTCTTTTTTATTTTTTAACATTTCGATTTGTTAATACTGTATACCAACTTCTGAATACTGTATACTATTTGTATATGTTAAATACTTTTCCAGAACTTTTGTCTTATTCACTGCTGTCTCCTTTTATACTAAGGGTTATTGTTGGTTTTATATTTTTAAAATTTGGTTTTGTTTTATTTCAAAATAAAAAACCAAATACTCACAAAAGTTTATTCCTTACACAAAGCACAGGATTTTTTGTTAAGCTACTTGGTACATTTCACATAATAGCTGGTTTGTTTTTGATTATTGGTTTATATACCCAAATGTCCTCTATTTTTGTATTTATATCTTCTTTGGTTTCTTTTGTCGCAACAAAATACAAAGTAGCAACAGAACAAAAACAAGTTTTTTATATTTTGTTGATGGCAATTAGTATTTCCTTAACGTTTTCTGGTGCAGGAGCATTTGCTCTAGATATGCCTTTATAATAAAAACCTCCAATAGGAGGTTTTAAAAAGTGCACCACTGCCTACCGGCGGGCAGAAGACAGGAATCGGTCACAAGTTCCGCCGTGGGCGGACTCGCGAATCCTACGTATTCTGTACACCTTTTCAACAAATATTACGATATATCGTAATATTTGTTAGAAGAAGGTCTTGCGAAAGTGCGCAACACTTTCTCACCCACCTCGCGCCCTGAATACTGCGGTATTCAGGTTTCGTGCGCTCCGACTTTCGATTCCTGCATGCAAGCAAAGCAGTTTGCTTGCTCTCGCGAAAAACTCACTTCGTTCG
>PCTT01000021.1 GCA_002771585.1 Candidatus Campbellbacteria bacterium CG22_combo_CG10-13_8_21_14_all_36_13
AAAATATTTAAACGGCATGATACCCATCGAAAAATTGAATTATTATTTATCAACAGTGTCACCCTTGAAGGTTAACTAAACACAAAAGACCTACATAACCACAATATTAAGGACCTTTCCTTTTATATATATTGTTTTTTTAATATTAAATCCTTCTGCATATTTCTGTATCGAATTAATTTTCAAGGCTTTTCCAACAACATCTTCCTCTGACTCACTTAATCCAACCTCAAGAACAGCCCTAACTTTACCGTTTATTTGCACAGCAATGTTTATATTCTCTGATTTAATTTTATTTTCATCATATTTGGGCCATCTAGATTTAACTATCAAACCTTCACCAATATAAATTGACCACAATTCCTCAGACAAATGTGGCGCAAAGGGTGCGAGTATCTGGATAAACATCTTAAAGTTTTCTTTTGATACACTCTTTTGTTCTTCAAGATGTTTAGCACATACCATAAGTGCGCTGATTGCTGTATTAAATTTAAAATCCTGTATATCATCACCAACTTTTTTAACTGTCGTGTGAATGATTCTGTCCTCTTCTTGATTACTTTTATCAGTAATAAATTCACTAATACGCCAGACCTTTTCTACAAACCTTCTAACACCTAAAATATTTTTTGTATTCCATGAAATAGAATCATTAAACGGACCCATAAACATTTCATAAAGGCGCATACTATCTGCTCCATATGTGTCTATCACATCATCAGGATTTACCACATTACCAAATGACTTTGACATCTTTCTGCCATCCTCTGCAATTATTAAACCTTGATGTCTAAGAGATAAAAACGGTTCTTTAAAATCAACATGTCCAATTTTTTGAAGAGCTTTTGTAATAAACCTTGCATAGAGTAAATGCAACACAGTATGCTCAGCACCACCAACATAAACATCCACAGGCATCCATCTCTTTATGCTTGGTTTTGAAGCAAACTCTTTAAAATTATTTGGATCGGTAAACCTTAGATAATACCAGCTTGAACAAACAAACGTGTCTAATGTATCTGACTCCCTCCTAGCGCTTCCTCCGCAAGAAGGGCACTTTATGTTGTGGAAGCTCTCCGATTTTTCTATTGGGGACTCACCTGTTGGCATAAAATCTACATCTGTCGGAAGAACTACCGGCAAATCGGCTTCTGGCACAGAAACCTCACCACATTTATCACAAAATATGATTGGTATTGGAGCACCCCAATAGCGCTGACGGGACACAAGCCAATCACGAAGTCTATATGTGGTCTTTATAGAGCCACCAACCTTTTCAGTTATTTTTATTTTCGCTTCTTCGAAAGATAATCCATCAAACTCACCAGAGTTCTTCAAAACCCCCACCTCGTCAACAACTTCTATAATCTCTAAGTCGTATTTTTTTGCAAACTCATTATCTCTCTCGTCATGCGCTGGAACAGCCATTATCGCGCCCGTACCATATCCACCCAAAACATAATCAGCAACAAAAACTGGAATTTCTTTTCCGTTAGCCGGGTTTATTACAATTACCCCTTCTAGGATGATTCCTGTTTTATTTTTACCTTCTGATATTCTTTCTAAATCTGTTTTGTTGATTGCTTTCTTTGTATATTTTTCAACATACACAAAGTTTTCAATTGAATCTTTTAACTCTTCAAGCAATGGGTGCTCTGGAGCAAGAACCACATACGTAGCACCAAACAAAGTATCCGGCCGTGTCGTAAACACTTTGATCGAACCAACAGAATTTTTGTCCGTGTTGGTCTGCGTCCAGTCTACGTTAGTCCGCGTAGAAGCGGCAAGCTGAAATTCTATTTCAGCGCCGCTGCTTCTCCCTATCCAATTTTTTTGTGAAATTTTTGTAGACTCGGGCCAATCTAAAGCATCTAAATCATCAATAAGCTCGTCAGAGAAGTCTGTTATTTTGAAAAACCATTGTGGCAATTCTTTTTGTATAACAACATTACCACATCTATCACATCCACCATTCACAACCTGTTCATTTGCAAGTACCGTTTTACAAGACTCACACCAATTCACTTTTGCATTTTTTTTATAAGCCAAACCATTCTTGTAAAGCTGTAAAAAAATCCACTGAGTCCAACGATAATACTCCGGCGAAGAGGTATTTATCTCTCTGTCCCAATCATAAGAAAGTGAAAGCCCTTTGATTTGTTCTTTAAAATTTACTATAGCTTTTTCTGTTGTCTCTTGTGGGTGTATTTGTGTCTTTATTGCATAATTCTCTGCAGGCAATCCAAAAGCATCCCACCCCATTGGATGAAGCACATCATATCCATTTGCTCGCTTATACCTAGAGTAAATATCTGTAGCAATGTAGCCTTTTGGGTGTCCTACATGAAGCCCTGATCCAGAAGGGTACGGGAACATATCTAACACATAGCATTTTTCTTTTCCTTCTATCCCCGTCTCATAAACTTTCTTTTCTGACCACTTTTTCTGCCATTTAGATTCTATTTCTTTGTGGTTATACTCTGACACAATTTTTAATTTTAAATTTTGAATTTTAATTCAATTTTTAATATTTTAATTTTATTTTAATTTTAAATTAATTCATTCAAAATTAATTCAAAATTGGAAATTCGAAATTTTAAATTTTTCGTAAAACTGGATATCTATCCGGATCTATTGTTCTTTCGAAACAAAATCGCCCTTCGTCATGCTTCCAATTTTCATTCACAAAACCTCGATCATAATAAGGATCACTAAAAAGTTTTGGTGAATCATTTCTAGATTTTAGATTAAAATCTGCACATAATTCAAAAACTAGTGTAGATTTTTTAATATATTCATAAGGTAGTTCTGTTTGAGGATCTTGTAAGTTTGAATCATAGTATGATAAGGAATCCTTAAGCGCGACTAAATTTTCAGGTAGAGCTTCTTTAGTCTGCCAATAACTGACTATCTGGCTCTGTAAATTTTGAAGACCCATTACTTTTTGTTCATCGTATCTCATTAACCTCTGACTTCTTGGTGAACCAATTACCATAAATCCAACTATTACTGACCCAAGCACCAGCACAAGTGCAACGATCCTCCAAATATTCCTTCTAGTTGTAGTTAATCTATTTTTCAAATCATCAAGAAAATATCCAAATATTGAACCAGCAACAACCGATACCGCAAGGACTTTTAGTAAAAATCCAGTTGTTATATCTCTACCATCTAGGAAAAAATATACCAACGTTACAAGATCGCCAGTGATAACACCACCAGCAACAAAGAGTGTTATATACACCAACCAATTTCTAACCGCGAATTCCTTTTTGGATGGATCAGCCACATATCCTTTATTAATAATATTTGCCAAAAATAGGAAAAGCGGAAAAACCACTATAAGTGTGGCTACAGGAAAACTAATACTTGATCCGAATCCACCGTAATATCCACCAATTTGAGGATATGCAACATTTATAACCCTGAATAAAAGATTTAATAATGCGATAGTCCCCGCATAAAGCGAAGCCATCATACCAAGATACAAAAAGAAGTCCTTAGCTTTTGATTTGTTTTCTGTCATATGTTTAAAATTAGTTTGTAAAGTCTATAAAGTTTATAAAGTCCATAAAGTTTTCCCGACCCACCAAAGTCAGGTAAACCTTCAGTGGGTTAATCCACTATTATTAATTATTCACTCTCTACATAATACAAGACTTTTAGCTTTATGTAAAAAAAACAAAAATTGCTAAGACTATATAGGATACGGCTTCCAAGTAGTTTGGCGTTGGCATTTAAAGACCTCTTTTTGGTCCGTTTAGGAAAGGCGATTCCACCACGAATCCTACCACAAAATTACACAAATTCCACCACGGAGAGTAACCCCCGTGGTTGAAACACCATTCTACTTCCCCCTCCCCCCGCCATTCTCTTTAAATTTTAAACTCAATGGTATCTCCATCTTTCACAACATACTCCTTACCCTCTGTTCGTATCAATCCTTTATCACGAGCGTTTGCACGAGAACCCGCTTCTATAAGTTTCTCCCATTCTATTACGTCCGCACGAATAAACTTATCTCTAAAGTCTGTATGTATTGCCATTCCAGCAACTGGCGCCGTAGCTCCCTTCTCTACGGTCCATGCACGAGTTTCTTTTTCTCCTGTTGTAAAATATGTCATAAGTCCAAGCATTTCATATCCCTTTTTTATCAAATTATTTACACCATCATCATCAGCTCCCAGCTCTTTTCTAAAATCTTCTTTTTCTTGACCTTCCAGGTCTTTCAATTCATTTTCAATACCAGCATCCACAACCACATAGCTTGAATTCGTCAAATCAAAAAATTTCATAAGCTCATTCCATCTATCATCTTTTATTTCATCTAAATTTGTATTTCCGGCTTTCTTATTTAAAACATATAAAATTGGTTTTGTTGTAAGTAGATGCATACTCTTTAGCACCTCTTTTTCATCTGTTGTAAGAACAGCAGATGAGGCAAGTTTTCCACCATCAAGTACTGTTTCCACCTTTAATAAAACAGAGTCTTCTTTTATTGCATCCTTATCACCTCTCTTTGTGTCTTTTACAAGATTTGCTCTTCGCTTTGTTACTGTTTGAAAATCAGCAAGTACAAGCTCTAGGTTTATTACTCCAATATCACGAATGGGATCAATCCCACCATCTACGTGATGAATGTTTCCATCTTCAAAAATACGCACCACCTCTGCTATTGCATCCACTTCTCTGATGTTTGCAAGAAACTGGTTTCCGAGACCTTCACCAACTGATGCTCCTTTTACAAGACCAGCAATATCTACAAATTCAACAACAGCGGGTATCACACTCTCTGATCGCGAAAACATAGCCAACTGCCAAAGTCGGTCATCTGGTACCTTCACAACTCCAACAGATGGATCAATTGTACAGAAAGGATAATTCTCCGCAGGGGCGGATTTTTTTGTTAGCGCGTTAAATAATGTGGATTTGCCAACATTCGGCAAACCAACAATTCCTATTGATAAACTCATATATTAATTAAGTTTTTTTAACTCATCCTTATACTTCTCTGCCACCTTCATGGCAGCACTCATTTGGTCGAGTCCATTATCAACTAGAGATTTGGTCTCAACAGCGATTTTTTGAAATAATTCAGGATTTTTCTCTATCATATTGAGCATTTGTTCTTGTTGCTCTTCTGGAACATCCTTCATTTGAGACTTCATCATTTGTTTTAATAATATTCTTTTGAACATATAGAAAAAGAGTATATCATATGTAGTTCATTTATTTAACATCTGAATGGCTAATTATTGACACATGCACCAAAAAGGTTTATAATTCTGGCTCATTTTAAATAATACGTATGATAAATAAAATAAAAAAAGTATCAAAAAAAGTATTTGACACCATTGATCGTGTATATAAAAGACTTGGACTTATCAAGACACTATCTATCGTTCTTGTAATAATAACAATAATAGTATTTGGAAAAATATTTAGTTCTAAAGACGTACTAACTAATAATGACAATTTAAAAACAGTAAATATTGAATATGTGCTGAACCTTTCTGGCGAAAAGGTGCCACTGTCACTTATTGGAAAAGTAGAATCAAAAAATGAAGCAGACTTAAGAGCAGAGTCTCAGGGTGAAATTACGGCCATTTACGCTTCGCTTGGAGATAGAGTTTACGCAGGTCAAATTCTTGCAGAAATTTCAAACGCGCTACAAAGAGCCGGTGTCCAACAAGCGCAGGCAACTCTAGACATAGCGAAATCAAATTACAACAAACTTACATCTGGTGCCCGCGGTGAGGAAAAAGATATATTATTTACATCTGTTGAAAACGCACAAAATAGTTATAAAGAAGCAATAGCTGGAGCACAAAACACAATACAAACAGCATACTCTGTTGCAGACGATATTTTATTTAACAAAATTGACCCTTTGTTTAATGGAGCAAGAACAGAAAGGCCAAAACTTTCTTTCATAACTGGAGACTCACAGGGAATGATAGACGCAGAAAGCGATAGACTAACAATAGGATACGTTATGCGTGACTGGAAATCTGCAATTAATTCTTTAACCGAAGCAAATACTATAAATATTTTAGATGAATCTCAAAAAAATCTTGAGAAAATGAGAGACTTTCTAAATTTAATTGCAAAATTAGTAAACATATTTGAACCAACCGCAGATATAGACTCTACAACCCTTACCACATGGAAAACAAATATTTTGTCGGCAAGAAGTAGCGTAAACACTATTATCTCTTCCGTCATATCAACAAGAACTGCTCTGAATGGAGCAATAACATCACTTGAAATCGCAAAGAAAAATCAAGAAATTGGCAATACGGGCGGAAGAAGCGAAGATGTTGTTTCAGCAGAGGCTACGGTAAAACAAGCAGAAGCTGGACTTCGAAGTGCTCAAGCTAGTTTAGAAAAAACTATAGTGAGAACACCAATAAGTGGAGTATTAAACCTTTTTGAGGTTAAAAAGGGTGACTTTGTGTCTATATATCAACCAGTTGCTGTCGTTTCCAACAATAACAACCTTGTTGTTACCACATATATCACAGAAGATGAAAGTCGTGATATACAAATAGGAAACGAGGTCAGTATTAAAGAAAATTCAACAGGAATAATCACTGCAATAGCTCCAGGGCTAAATCCTGTGACAAAAAAAATTGAAGTTACAATAAGCCCAAAAGATAATACAAAATCTCTAGTAAATGGAGAAACGGTTAGAATAAGCTTGGATAGAAATGCATCAATAGTAGAACAACTACCCACTCAAATAAGAATACCCATCAAGGCTCTTAAAATTGAGCCTTCTAGGACGGTAGTATTCTCTGTCGATCCAACAACATCCACCCTCATATCTCACGAAGTCACTCTCGGTCCAATAGTTGGAGAAAAAGTCATAATTAAAGATGGAATAAACTTCGATCTAGAAATAGTAACAGATGCACGTGGCCTAAAAGAAGGCGAAAAAGTAATCGTCAACTAAAAGCACGAATATCGAATATCGAAGCACTAAACAAATAACAATGACAGAAATAACAATAAATAAAAACATTTTACCTAACCCACAAGCGGTCGGGTTTGGGAATTTAGAACATTTGAACCCGCCTGCCGGACGGACAGGTTTAGATATTGTTTCGGATTTCGATATTAGGATTTCGAATTTTTAATTAAATATTATGTATCGATTCTGGTCATTTTTCATAAAAAATAAAAGATTCAGTCAGCTAATATTATTTGCTCTTATTCTTTTTGGCACACTCTCGGTGATATCTATACCAAAAGAATCAACACCCGAAGTTGAAATACCAATAGGAATTGTAAGTACATTTCTACCAGGAGGCTCTGCTGAAGACGTAGAGCAATTAATAACAGATGAAATAGAAAGTGGTCTTACAAATCTAAAAAATGTAAAAAATATAACATCATCCTCTGGCGAGGGTGTGTCTTCTGTGGTTGTAGAATTTGAAGCTAGTGCAAATATAGATGACTCAATTAAAAAACTAAAAGATGCGGTTGACGCTATTAAATATAAATTACCAATAGAGGCTGAGGATCCTAGCGTAATACAAGTAGATTTTTCTAGCGAACCTATAATGATAATATCTGTTGCAACAGATAGAGCAGCAACAGAAAACATACTTCTTGCAGATACAGTAGAAAGAGAGCTAGAAAAAGTAAAGGGTGTTTCGGATGTAATCGCGCAAGGTCTACGCAAGCGCGAAGTCCAGGTTGTTGTAAACAGCGAAGCGCTTGATCGTTTCGGTATAACCTTAGTTGAAGTAACAAACGCAATACGAAATGCAAATACAAATCTTCCTATAGGAAGCATATCTTTTGATAACACAACTTACAACGTATCTTTTGACGCTGATATAAAATCTCCAGATGAAGTGGAAAACATCGTTATCACAGAAAAAAACGGTCTCCCTATATATGTACGTGATATAGCATTTATTTCTGTTGGTGTAGAGAAAATTTCAAATCTTTCTAGAGTTAGCGTTGGTGGTTCACCTTCAGAACAAGCCATGTCTTTTTCTGTACTAAAACAATCTGGTGGAGATATCACAGAGACAACAGCTCTAATAAGAGAGGTTCTAGCAAAAATGCAAGACGGTGGAATATTAGAAGGTAGTAATGTGTTGATATCATATGATATCGGTGAATTCATAACAAAAGATCTTAGCAACCTTACCTTAACAGCGCTTCAAACAATTATTCTTGTTATGATTATTTTATTCCTTGCTATAGGTCTTAAAGAGGCACTTATTGCTGGAATTTCAATTCCTATATCGTTCTTGATTGCATTCATTGGTCTTTCTATTTCAGGTAATACAATAAACTTTGTAAGTCTATTTTCTTTAATACTTGCTGTAGGAATACTTGTGGACTCTGCAATTGTAATAATAGAAGGAATGCACTCAAACATAGAAGCGACCAATGGTGATGGTAGCAAATCAGTAATCAGTGTTGCACTACAAACACTAAAAGAGTTTCATTCACCTCTTTTCTCTGGCACACTCACAACAATTGCCGTATTCGCACCTTTATTTTTTATATCTGGAATAACAGGAGAATTTATATCAAGTATCCCATTTACTATGATATTTGTGCTTGCAGCTTCCATTGTTGTTGCTCTTGGCTTTTTACCAGTAATCGCATCTAGTTTTATAAAGAAGGAAGAAAAACATGACAAATGGGATGATAAGAGATCGTATTATCTGACAAAGATTGAACTTTGGTATAAAAGTATACTCCTAAAAATTCTTGGTAACAGAAAAAGAGAAAGGTTGGTTATAAAATGGAGCATAATTGGATTCTTTATAGCTTTACTTTTACCCATGACAGGAATAGTTAAGGTTATATTCTTTCCACAAGAAGATGTTGATTTCGTATTTATAGAAGTAGAAACAAAAGGTGGAACAATTCTAGAGCAAACAGATCTTGCAACACGACAGGTTGAAGAAATACTTTATGATACACAATATGTAGAATCTTTTGTAACAACGGTTGGTTCTGGTAGCTCATTCTCTGGAAACATTGGTGGAGGATCTTCTTCTGGTGGAAGTATTGCAAACATAACTGTAAACCTCAACAAAAACAGGAAAAAAAGTAGTACTGAAATTTCAGACATTATACGAGCACAAACCTCATTAATAAAAAGCGCTGATGTTCGTGTACTTCAAACAAATAGTGGACCTCCCTCTGGAGCACCAGTCCTAATAAAATTCTTTGGGGATGATTTGAATACACTCGAACAAGTGGCATCGAAAGGAGAAAACATCCTAAAACAAATTGATGGCACAATAGACGTAGAAACAAGCACAAAAGATGACGGGATAGAGTTTGTAATTTCTGTGGACAGAGATAAAGCCTCTGAGCTTGGTGTCTCTGTACCAATTGTTGCACAAACTCTACGTACAGCAATCCACGGAGCCACAGCGACAACAATCAAGAAGGGTGGTGAAGATATAGATGTGGTTGTGCTGATGAATTTAAATCCAAACTATCAGGACCCATACGACAGCCAAGACACCACAATAGACACCGTACGACAGATAGAGATTCCAACACCAAGAGGAACTGTTCTTATAGGTTCGTTTGTGGATGTAAGTCTAAAAAAAGGTAGCTCAGTAATAAGGCATGAGGATTCAAAAAGAATAACCACCCTTTCAAGCGAAATTGAAGACGGCACAACTGCAGCAACTATTATAGGAAAGTTTACAGATGTAATTGAGAAAGAAAAAATAGTACCAGAAGATATAATAATGAAAATTGGTGGTGAAACAGAAGATGTAAATCAGTCATTCAAAGAAATGGGTTTTGCATTTATTGCAGGAATATTATTGATGCTTGCAATACTCGTACTGCAATTCGGCTCACTTAGATACGCAGGATTTATTTTGGTTATTATCCCGCTTTCAATGATTGGTATTTTTGCTGGTCTTGCGCTCACGCGCCAACCACTCTCGTTTCCTTCACTTATGGGTATAATTGCACTGTCAGGAATCCTCGTAAATAACTCAATTATACTTATTGATAAAATGAATTCACTCCGAGAAAACTCTCCAGAAAAAAGTATGCGTGAAGTTGTCGTGGAATCTGGTGTATCAAGATTACGACCCATTCTGCTCACAACCATTACAACAGTAATCGGAATAATTCCTCTTACATACGCTGGTGGACTATGGGCACCGCTTGCTTGGTCTATTATCTTTGGTCTTTCATTCTCTGTAGTGCTTACTCTGGTGCTTATACCTATTATGTATGATATGTGGCACAAACGTTAAGATTTAGGTTTTAGGATTTTAGGTTATAGAAATTAGGCATTTTTAAAAGTTTTAAAAATATCAAGGGTAGCCCTTGATATTTTTAATTAGCTTTTTAATTTTATGCACTTAGCAGTATCCATTTGGAGTATTAGTATATTGAATATGAACAAACAAGGTCATGGATACTCTATTTGGCTAGGCGCCAACAATAGACATAATGATGCTTTCTCAGAGTTAATAAATAAATTCAGTAGAATCTTTAAATCCCCAATCTTTGAACCACACGTCACTCTTCTTGGCGATATAAAAGGCAATGAGAAAGAAATATTAGAAAAGACCAAACAACTTGCGGAAGAACTACACCCATACGAAATTAGAACATATGAAGCAGATCATGAGCCGGAATACTTCCGAGCTCTTTTTGTACACGTAAAAGAAACTCCTGAAGTATTAAGGGCAAACAAAATTGCGCAAAAAATATTTAATACACACAAAGAATACATACCGCACCTGAGTCTTGCGTATTGTACAGCACCAGAGAAAACAAAGGATGAGTTTACCAATGAAATAAAAGAAAGTCTTCGTGGTAATGGCCATTTTACAGCAAGAAAACTATCTTTGTACGAAACAAATGGAAATGTGTCAGATTGGAAACTTATTAAAACCTTTAGGCTTAGATAATTTTTATCTTGTTTTCTATCCAAATGTAAATGAGAACACCATCAATCCAGCCCCTTCTGGTATTATTTCTACAATATGCTCTCCCCAACCCTTTGAATCTTCGATAATTCTATACAATTGATCCTCCTTTATCGTCACATACCCATTTTCATCAACATCTGAACCTTTTGAAGCACCAACAAGTTTGCCATCAAGAAGAATCTTTGCTCTTATTGGTTTTTCTGAAGATGCGACCATAAACATTTTCTGTCCTTGGTATTTAAATATTATTGAATCACCCGCGTTCTTGTTTTCAGCATACTCACGTCCAATATTCCAAGAACCAACTAAATATAATTTGCTTGTTTTTATATCAGTTGGTCTTGGAAGATTTTGCACACCTTCTGTACCTTGTATACCACCTTCAAAATATTCATTCCTCCATGCACCAAAATATATCTCTGGACTTCTTGGTCTTCCATCAGTTATAGACTCTGCATTTGATGGATTTAGGGTGTCTGTGGACACATCAATACTCTCTCCAAGGCGCTCCTTACGCTCCACCAGAAGCTCCTGTATCATCTTCTCTGTCTCTGCATACCCACCTTCTCCTATGTGGTCATATACTACAAAGCCATCTATATCGATAAGATACTTCCGGGGCCAATATCTGTTGTTATATGCATTCCATGTCTTATAATCATTATCTAAAACTACTGGATAATTTATTCCAAATTGCTCAACAGCCCGCTTCACGTTTTCATATTCTTTTTCAAACGCAAACTCTGGAGTATGAACACCAATTATCTCCAAACCTTGGTCTTTATATTTATCATACCATCCGTTTATATAGGGAAGAGTTCTTTGACAATTTATACAACTATAAGTCCAAATATCTAAAAGTATTACCTTCTTACCGATTAAATCAGCCAAAGCAAATGGCTCTGAATTTATAAAGCCATAAGTAGGATCTATTTCCTTTGCTTTTTCAAACTTTGATGTTTTTTCTCCAATGTCTAAAACTTTTACTTCTGAGGTTTTTTCGTTTGATGATGTATTTTTTATTGAATCAAGATAAAAAATTGAAGTAAGAATTACAATAATTACCACAACCAATATTGTTGTTTTCTTTGTTCCCATATAATTACAAAACTAATTTATTAATAAACTCAAAGCTTGTTATCAGCGCAAGGCTTTCAGTAAAAGCAAAAACACCTATTATGATCAACATCACACCAAAAACGATATTCACATATTTTAGTGATTTTGCATATTTTGTTATCATCTTGGTTGCACCTGATGCAAATAATCCGACAAGAAGAAACGGTATCGCCAAACCTAGTGAATATCCCAGCAGAAGAAAGAATGCGGATCCGGGAGAAGAAATAGCAAGTCCCAAAATTGCTCCAAGTATTGCACCCACACAAGGTGTCCACCCAGCAGCAAAAGCAGAGCCGAATATAAAGGACGTTAGATATCTGGAATTGAACTTTTTCTTAACTGTAATTTGCTTATTTACTTCTAAAAATGGGATTCTCAAAAGACCTGTCAAATAAAGACCAAAAATAATTATCACAACACCGCCAAGTCTTGCAAGCCATGTTTGCACCCCAGACGCAACATCAACAAGAAATGAATTAAGCGCTATCCCCAATACGGCAAAAACAACAGAAAAACCTAAAACAAAAAATAATGAGTTGAGAAAAATTTGTTTACGTGCACCCGATTCTTCACTGTCTGTAGTAACCCCACCTAGATAAGCTAAATAACCAGGTATCACAGGTAAAATACAAGGGGAAAGAAAAGAAACTATACCAGCAGTAAATGCTACAAAAATTGAAATATCTATCATATAAATATTATACATTAAAACTATTCATTTATAAAAAATACCACAAAACTATTTTTGTGGTATTTTTTATATCTAAAAAGATTTATTCTACTACTGCTTCTGCATCTACTGTAGTGTCTACCATAGCATCAGCTGCTGCTGCGCCTTCATCTCCAACTACTGTAGTGTCTGCAGTGCCTTCTGTTACTTGCTCTGTTGTTGCGTCATCTGCTTCCATAGCCTCATCTCCACCTTGTCGTGTAAGAAGAAGTGCTACTACGATTATCGCTACAACAAGAATAACAATTAACCATGCATTTCCTTTTGTTTTCATGTTATGAATACGTTTTAATTAATAAAGTTCAAATCTCAACCTTCGTAATATGTATTATACAATATGGAGCCATATTCTGCTATATGTTAATAAACTACACCAACAATATGGCTACAAATCAATATTTGCTGTTTTGGCGTTGTTTTGTATGAAAGATTTTCTAGCACCAACTTCTGATCCCATAAGAGTATCAAACATTCTGTCTGCCTCCTCCACGTCTTCTATTGTAACCTGTTTCAAAACTCTGTTAGCAGGATCCATGGTTGTCTCCCACAATTCCTCCGAGTTCATCTCTCCAAGACCTTTATATCTCTGAACAGAAACTTTTTTTGATTGTTTTGTATTTTTGATTTCTTTAGTATTTTCTATATCTTCACCGTCTCCAGACTCACTCTCTTCACCTTCCTCTGACATATCAAGATCATCATCTGAAATACCAGCTTCTTTCAAAAAATCTAGTTTTTCTTCTTCTGTATATAGATAATCAATATTTTTACCAATTTTCATCTTGTATAAAGGTGGTTGTGCTATATACAAAAATCCACCATCTATAATTGGTCTAAAATATCTATAAAACAAGGTGAGAAGAAGAGTTCTTATGTGGGCGCCATCTACGTCGGCATCTGTGGCAATAATAATTTTGTGATATCTGAGGTTATTCAAGTTAAATGTATCTCCTATTGCTGTACCAAGAGCAATGACTAGGTTTTTTATCTGCTCGGACGCAAGCATTCTATCAAGTCTTGCCCTCTCAACATTTAATATCTTTCCTCGTAAAGGCAATATTGCTTGAGTCTTCCTGTCACGGCCAGACTTTGCGGTACCACCAGCCGAATCTCCCTCCACTATAAATATTTCCGAGTCTTCTGCTTTTTTGCTCTGACAATCTGAAAGCTTTCCTGGCAGAGTCATACCATCAAGGGCCCCCTTCCTAAGAACGCTGTCTTTTGCGGCCTTTGCGGCCTTCCTTGCCCTCATAGCAAGCATACTCTTTCCTATTATAGACTTTGCATCATCTGGGCTCTCTTCAAAAAACATCGTAAGAGCCTCACCAAAAACTGCTTCAACAGCACCACGAGCTTCTACTGAACCAAGTTTTGCTTTTGTTTGACCCTCAAACTGAATCTCACGGAGCTTAACAGATATTACAGCAGTAAGCCCTTCGAGTGCATCATCACCGGCAAAATTTTCATCTTTTTCTTTTAAGAGTTTATTGTCACGAGCATATACATTTAAAGTTCTGGTTAGGGCCGTTTTAAATCCAGTAACATGCATACCTCCCTCTGGATTATATATATTGTTTGCAAAAGGCATTATCCTAGATGAAATATCGTCAGCATACTGAAAAGCAATTTCTACTCCTACACCATCAACCTCTTTTTCGACATAAAAAATATTCTTGTGTATTGTTTTAAATGTCTGATTATAAAACTGTATCAAAGAAATAAGGCCCCCATCAAAATAAAAAGTCATTGATGGCACATCTAATCCTAAATCGTTAAAATAAAACACGCCCTTCAGATCTAATTTTTCCTTATATTCCCTTGCGTCTATCACTTGAATTCTCAAGCCCTTTACCAAATATGCTTGTTGTCGCATATGTGCAACTATTTTTTTCCAATTCAAAACTATTTCTGGGAAAATCTGCGGATCTGGTTCAAATGTGATGACGGTACCATTTAAATCAGACTTACTAACTTTCTTAACAGGTGCCTTCTTTTTTCCTCTTTCATACTCTTGCATGTGGTATCCTCCATCACGATAAACCTCTGCTTGAGTATAAACAGAAAGAGCGTTTACAACAGACACACCAACACCGTGCAATCCACCAGACACCTTATATCCTTCACCTCCAAATTTTCCTCCGGCATGGAGTGTGGTCATTATTGTTTCTAGAGCAGATACTTTTGTTTGTTTGTGTATGTCCACAGGAATACCACGACCATTGTCTACCACTCGCACACGATTACCTGGAAGTAATGTGATTTCAACACGATCTGCAAAACCACCCATTGCCTCATCTCTAGAGTTATCAAAAACTTCTGTGAGTAAGTGATGCAACCCGTCTGGACCTGTGGTTCCTATATACATTCCGGGCCTCTTTCTTACCGGGTCCAACCCTTCTAGAACAGTAATATCAGAAGCGCTATAGCTTCCATTTTTCTTTGGTAATTTTTCCTCTTTTGAGTCTTTTTTTGCCATCCCGATAGTAGAAAATAGCATTGATACTTCGTACGACACCGCGGTAAAATGGGTCGTTTATCACCTCTTTGCTACCTCTTTGATTAATTTAGAATACTTACCCTATAAGATGCTATTTTGCACTACGGGACAAGCATTTTTTATAAAATAAAATTACTAGAAATCATATTTCTAGATAATTCATTATACCAAATATTTGGCTAAAAACAAAGCTCTTTGTCGTATTTTTGTGTGCAAAACATACACCCGT
>PCTT01000045.1 GCA_002771585.1 Candidatus Campbellbacteria bacterium CG22_combo_CG10-13_8_21_14_all_36_13
TTTCTTCTTCATGACAATTAAAATTAATTCTTCTAATCTATTAATTCTAACTGTCCTAATTCAAAGGTTAACTGGAGTTAACTAAATTCAAACTAAAGCATAGCAAGATATGCAAAAGATAATGTGACAACAAAAAGGTCTCAGCAATTTCTGCTGAGACCTAAATGTGAACATCACATTTGTTGTATTGTTTTGTGGACATCA
This sequence comes from Candidatus Campbellbacteria bacterium CG22_combo_CG10-13_8_21_14_all_36_13, assembly GCA_002771585.1. Classification (GTDB taxonomy): domain Bacteria; phylum Patescibacteriota; class Minisyncoccia; order Phycocordibacterales; family PCTT01; genus 21-14-all-36-13. The sequence goes on from PCTT01000045.1 coordinate 205, forward strand.
AATTCTGCGTCGTTGACCCACATAGTTATTGCTTCGATTGTTTTACCAAGACTCCCACGACCAGAATTATATGCAATTTCACAACTCCTAAATGAAAATTTTCTAGATTGTATTATTAAATTTGCAGCTACGCCCAAGTTATTGCTAATAACAATATATGAAACAACTTCATCAGAAGAAGGGATTTTATCCCTTAACGAAGAAGGAAACCTTACTTCTTTCAAAAGCGTTGAAAGCGGGTGTTCTTCAAGTCTCGTAGTAAAGGTATCCATAAAGAACTCCTCTTGTGGTTGTTTTCTATAAGACAGAATAAATTAAAATATTTATTAGTCAAACCTGTAAGTTGATTGTAAAGACAAAACTGACGTAATGGGCGTCAGTTTTTTTGTGGAAATTTTCGAAGATATTTCTACTTCTTCTTGTGTCTATTAGCACGACGCATTTTTGCTCTGCGCCTTCTCTTTACTGATTTTCTTTTGTTTTTTATTTTTGTGCCCATAAACTCATTTTTATTCGTTCTTATTCCTAATTCTTAATTCCTAATTCTTAATTCTGAACAGAGTGTATTCTACACTAAATTTATTGAAACTCAACCTGTAATGGTTCTATATTGTTTTTATCAGAAAAAGGGTTTAATGAACCGTCCCCAAAGTTTTCAAGAGTTCCACCTATAAAACCCCAGAAATAGGTAAGAACAGGACTTAGATATTTTGTCCATATTGGTTCTAATATTGTATTCCATGTCCACAATACACCACTCCATACATAACGTAGATTTCCTTGAGTCTGATCAGATTCTATAAAAGTTTTAAGGTCAAAACCCAAATAACTCAATAGAAGAACTATTACAACAATCAATACAATCATTCTTACAAAACCACCCTGTGTGTTCATAAATTTCATATATGAAATTATATCAATAATATTATGTATTTTGTATATGGCTGCTGTTGACAGTGATAAGTTTAAAAACGAAGAGCAGTGCCTATAAGCTAATACTATAAATAATCAAGTGGATTAAGATATGCTTCAAATGGTGCAATTGGCATAGTTACATTTCCACAGTTGGTAATAGCTTTCACTTCACCAAGTTTTCTAACCTGTACACCTTGACTTGCATATAACGTAAAGTGTAAGTGTGGACCGGTTGAATATCCAGTATTACCACTGTAGGCGATTACATCACCAAGCGCGACATTTTGTCCGGGGGAGACTTTTATAACAGACAAATGGGCATAAAGTGTTGAAAGCCCAGTTCCGTGTTTTATCAAAACCCACTTACCATATGAATAACAACCCTTTGATTCGTCCGTATTTCCTGTTGCCTGCACTACCCCACTACCAGCAGTTTTTACAGGGGTTCCTGTTGGTATTCCAAAGTCTACACCGTTATGCCCTTTACCATTATAAGCTCCGGTTTTAGAAAAAGCGGTAGTTCCAAATTTTTGTGTAATTATAATTTTATCCAGTGGCCACGCCAATATACCTTTTCCAACCTTGGGGATAGAAGATGGATCAATTGCTATTTTTAATTCTGATTCTAGTTGAGATAATTCCCGTTCAAATTCTTCTCTCCTGGCTTGGGCATCATTTAAATATTCCTGGTATTTACTTTCTTCATTTTTTGTAATTGATAAAATTTTGTCTTTTTCTCTCTTGTTGTAATCCACAACCTGTTTTTGATACTGAATAGAGCTACTCAAATTTCCAAGTTCAATACGTTTAGCAAGTTCATCCTCTTTGTTGTTTTGCAGTCCAGCACGAAGATCATGTAATTCTTGTATGTTTATCCTCAATCCGTTTTGGAATGTCTCGAGAGTGTCTACATTAGACCAAAAATCAGTTAGAGATGTGTGTGTGAGCATTGCTTCAATCAGTGAAGTATCATCATTTAGCTGTATTGATCGAATACTTGACACCAGTGCTTTTTTATTCTTTTCTATTTTCTTTTCTTTCTCTTCTATTTTTAACTCCAACTCATCTATTGTTAGGTTTGTATTATAAATTTTACTTTGGGTAAGGTTTAGGTCTGCACTAAGCTTTTTTGCTGATGTGTTTAGACGACTCACTTCTGTGGTTAATGTCTTTTTTTGTTCACCTATTTCCTGTAACTCCTCTTCGTATTTTTCTATTTCTTTTTCAATCTTTTTAATTTCCTCACTTGCACTAGTCATTTTATTTCTTATTGCATCTATTACATCAGCATAAGCAAAAGAACTGATACTAAAAAACAAAGCCAGTAAAAAGCATATATAAGTATATTTTTTGTACTTATCAGGCAACATAATTTTATGTTTTTAAAATTTTATCCAACGCTTTGTTTAATCTAGACAGTGTTTCTTCTTTTCCTAAAATCTCTGCTAGCGTAAACGGATCGGGTGATTTGTCTCTTCCGGAAAGAGCAAACCTTATTGGCCACAACACTTCACCTCTCCCCTCTTTTTCGGCATAATCCCAAAGGGTATTTTTTACATCATTGGAATTAAAATTCTTCTCATCAATTTTTTCTAAATTTTCAATTGCAAATTTTATATGCTCCTCTAAATTTTTTATTGCTTCTGTTTCTGTATGTTTATGGTTCTCATCAAGTTTTTTAGAGTGCCAAATCAAAGATTGTACAAAATATTCCGGGGCCTCAAAATAAAACTCTAAATCACCCTCTTTTGACATAATTGTTATTTCACCAAAAGAAGATATTCTCTCCTTTAAAGTATCAGCCATTTTTAATAGCCTGTCTTTGCTATACTGTGGTAAGTTTTTTATTTCTGTTTGAATATATTTTTCTACGTTTTCTATAAAATCCTCTCTCTCCATTTTTGATATGTGGTGCTTATTAACCCAAAGTAATTTTTCGTTAGAAAATATTGCACCTGCTTTTTGTACCACACTGATATCAAAGGCCGAAATTAGTTCTTCTACTGTAAAAAATTCTTGTTCTGTGCCAGGATTCCAGCCAAGCATCGCTAGGTAATTGATCATTGCAACCGGCAATATTCCTTCTTCTTTATATTCCATCACACCCTTTGCCCCATGTCTTTTTGATAGTTTGCTTTTGTCTGGCCCTAAAATCATTGGTATGTGTGCATATATGGGCCTAGAAGCTCCTATGGCCTCTTGTATTAATATTTGCCTTGCTGTATTAGAGATATGGTCATCTCCTCTTATTATGTGCGTAACTTCCATCTCATGATCATCAATTACAACAGCCAGATGGTATAGGGGTTCATCTATACTTTTTGCTATAACGAAATCACCCAAATCTGTTGTGTCAGAAGAAATTTCACCCCTTATTAGATCATCAAATGTAACTTTTTTGTTTGGATTTTTAAATCTTATTACTGAGTCCCTCACATTTTCTCCAATCTCCTTACCACCTTCTCCCCTCTCATCAGATACATAAGCAAGACCATCTTCAATTAATTTATTTATATATTGCGCATATATTTGGCCTCTCTCGGATTGTCTAAATGGGCCATGATAGTCTATATCTAACCAAGAGAGAGCATTTGTTATATCTGTCTCATACTCTTTTTTACTTCTTTCCTTGTCAGTATCTTCAAATCTGAGGTACATAATTCCATTATTTTGTTTTGTGAACAAATAATTAAAAAGCGCAGTTCTTGCGCTACCAACATGAAAACCGCCAGTTGGTGATGGTGGGAATCTTGTTATTACTTTCTTTTTATTCACTGTATTCATAAAAAATTTTCAATTTACAATTTACAATTTTCAATCAATTTACAATTTTTAATGTTTTAATTTTAAATTAGTTCATTTAAAATTCATTCAAAATTTAAAATTAATAATTCTCTACTTATTTCTGATGTTCCAACGCTATTGCTAGCACTTTTTTTGCTATTTTTTCTGACGCGTCTTTCCTGGCGAATGCGATTGCGCTCTTTTTCATATTATCTATTTTGTCTTTACTCTCCATTATATTTGATATTTGAGATATAAGTATGTCGTCATCTAAATTTGCCTCTTCTATTACAACGGCTGCACCGGTTTCTGCGTAAGAAAAAGCGTTAGTTCTTTGATCCCTTGATATTGTTTGAGGTATCGGGATTATTATACTTGGTATACCCCATAGTGCTATTTCAAAAATTGATGAACCTGCTCTTGAAATTATTAAATCAGATACTCCGGCCGACATTCTCATTGCTAGGTTGTTTAGAAATGGAAATATTTTATATCTATCTCTGTTTGGATTATTTGCTAACTCACTATTCATTATTTGAACAATACTTTCATAATGCTCTTCCCCTGTTTGATGAATTATTTGATATTTATCGATTAGTCTTGGGACTGTTTTTATCATTACTTCGTTTATATTTAGTGCACCTTGTGAGCCACCGATAACAAGAATTACGGGTATATCTTTTTCCAGTTTTAAAAATTCATGTGCCCCAGAATACTCGGGCTTTAAAAGTTCAGTTCTTATTGGGTTACCAGTCAATGCCACCTTTTCTTTTGGGAAATATTTGGCCACCTGTGGATAAGAAATTGCTATTGCCTTTGCAAACTTAGCAGACCATAGATTAACCCTGCCAGGAATAGTGTCTGATTCATGTATTACTACAGGTATGCCCAAAATTCTAGAGGCTAAAAGAATCGGAAAACTTGCATATCCCCCTTTTGAAAAAATAACATCAGGAAATAATGAAAAGAGTGTCGTTAGCGATTTTATAAAACCCATTAGTGTTTTAAAAAGATCTGTTATGTTTTCAAGAGAAAAATATAATCTCAATTTACCAGCTGGAATTTGTCTAAAATTAATTCTTTCTTCAAACAGGGCTCTATCATCATATTTTGTTGGACCAAAATAATAAAGCTCCGGCTCAAGTAATTTTTCTTCAGCGACTATTTTATTTATTGCTTGGGCGACAGCTATTATTGGATAAAAGTGTCCACCCGTTCCACCGCCAGTAAATCCTATACGCATGTAGAGTATTTTAGCATTTTAGAGTTAATGTGTCAGGGGATTGTTTAGTTTATAGTCACATAGTCACATAGTTTAAAGGTTTAAGGTTTAGAGTTTAGTATTTTGGATTTATTTAGGATTTAAAATTAATAAACTCTTAGCTCCTAGCTCTTATCTCTAAGCTCTGAACCTAAGTTTTCATACTTCTTGATGCCGAAAGCACTATACCCATTGAGGCAAGTGCTATAGAAAGAGCAGAGCCACCCTTACTTACAAATATAAGTGGCATGCCTGTAAGAGGCAAAACACCTATCATAGCGCTTATATTTATTAGAGATTGACTTATTACCAAGAGAACAACGCCAGAGACTATATAAAAAGTAAAAAGATTTTGAGATTTTGATGCTATTGCAAAACCACGAAAAGTTAAAAGCAAGAACAAAATTAAAAGCACGACCGAACCAACAAAGCCCCACTCTTCAGAATATATCGCAAAAATAGAGTCCCCCGTTGGCTCTGGTAGGAAATCAAATTTTTGTATGCTTTTACCAAAACCTTTTCCTAAAAGACCACCCGACCCAACAGCGATAAATGCCTGCTGTATTTGATAAGACTCTCCTTGAGGATCTCTGTCTGGATGTAGGTATGTATCTATTCTGGATTGTATATATGGATGAACCAAAGAAAGTATATAAACCCCAATTAAACATACTGTAATGATAAATATTACGTGTTTAATTTTTGCACCAGCAAGAAAATACATACCGATAAGTGTCGCCACAATCACCATTGTGGTGCCTGTATCTTTTTGAAGTAAAAGAATACCAGATACAACAGACATTAATCCAAGTACTGGTATTAGTCCAAGCTTTATACTCTGTACTTTTTGTTTAATTACCGCCAACCAAGAAGCAAAAAGTATTACGGACCCTATTTTAAGCAACTCTGCTGGCTGAAAAGAAATTGAACCAACGGCAAGCCAACGTCTGGCACCACCGTGCTCTATACCAATACCTGGTATAAACACTAGCATTGTTACAGAAGCACAAAATACAAAAACGTGAATTGCATATTTTTGCCAAAATGCCAATGGTGTTCTAGACGTAATCCAAAGTAGCGTTGAACCTATTATGAAACCAAAAAATATTTGACTAAACAGTGTTCTGGAAAAAGTGATACCCTCTTTCGCATAAAGGCCAAGTGATGCAGAGTAAAAAATAATAAAACCAACCAACACCAAAGATGTTAGTAATCCTAAAAAAGTTAAATCTACACCTCTTTTTTTCATCCCGTTAGAGCCAGACCACGACCAGCGCGATTCAGACCCTTGTTATTATTTATAATTATTTTTAACATCTCAATTTTTATATTAATTTTATTTGTTGTGGTCGCGTGTTTCTAACGGGATCATCCCGTCCATTATACATCCTTAGGTCATATATACCCCCTGTGGACAAAAAAACGGGGAATCTTACAGGACTCCCCGTGTGTACAACAAGACAGATCAGCCGAGCACCAATCCGCTACAGTCTTTTGTACATACACCAACTATACAATAAAAATTAGGAGCCTAAAAGGGCTATAATAATACCAATCATGGCCGTTATTATGCTTATAACCCAATATCGCATTGTCACCTTGTATCCTGGCCACCCAATAGCTTCAAAATGATGATGTACTGGTGCGACAAGAAAAACCTTTTTGCCACGAATTTTTTTGGATGCAACTTGAATGATGTTTGAACATGTGGTTATCAATAGTGGAAACGCTATAAGTGGAAGTAGTATTACTTGTTCTGTTAGGAATGCCACAACCCCAAGAGTCATTGTGAGTGCCATAGAGCCGGTTTCTGACATATAAAAACGTGCTGGTGGTATGTTGAACCACAAAAAAGCAAGTAGTCCTCCAACAATAACGAAACAAAAGGCCGCTAAGTCTATTTGTGCCTGTGCGAAAGCAATCACACCATAAGCAGAAAATATTACAGCAAATACACCCCCAGCAAGGCCATCTATGCCGTCTATTACTCCGCTTGAGTATACTGCCAACATTACAAATATGAAAAATGGTATGAATAGTAGTCCAATGTCAAAATTACCAACAAATGGGACTATTACACTAGCAACTTCTAGCTTTTCATAAAACCACCACGCACCAACGATAGAAACTAAGAAAACTACACCTAGCCTTTTCTTCAAAGACAATCCACCAGAAAAATAATCCGACTTCCCTGTAACCTCAAAATAGTCATCCACAAGACCTATTAATGCTCCAACCAACAGAGTAAAGAGTGGCAACCAAGTCTGACTCCTACTTAGAAAACTCAACTTCTCTGTAATAAGAGTTGGAAATATGTTTGCTATAAGCCAAAGTATAAAAATAGTCAAAAATGCAGACAACCATATTATCACACCACCCATTTTAGGGGTTCCAACCTCCTTTCCTTTGTGTAATTCATTAAATATTGGCGTATCTTTTCCACCATCTCCGAGGCCCCTTTTACCAGCTTTTTTCTTCCACATTTCATTTTTGTACAAGTAATAGCTCAAAATAGGTGTGGTAAAAATACCAACAAAGAAAGCAATTGCTGCTGGAGTAAAGACTTTTATTACATCTATAAAACTTTGTTCTAGCATTATTTTTTAAATTATATAGATAAAGACCCTATATTGCTAGTGACCACTTGATCAAAATATATTTTTAAAAAAAGATCCCGCTCTAGTGCATTGCACCGTCATCGCGGGACCTTGGCCGACCGAAATAGCAACAAACAGTAAGAGTAGCATTTGTAACTTGTTGAATCGTTGACAGTTGCCAACGATTCCCTTCAATGAAGGGTTGCTTCTCTTGTCTGAAGGTATCGGTTTAGCTAATATTTATACTACACCCAAGTTTTTTTTATTGCAAGAAAAATTCTTTGTTTTAGTTTGTCTTATTTTGTCTATCTAAATAATCAATAGTTGCTTTGTATAATTTGTTTACATCACTGAACCTGCCATCTTTGGAGGACCCCAACACAGCAATTATATATGGTTGCATCATGCCTGCGTCAAAGGCAATAACGAGATTACCTCCAGCAAGATCGGTATATCCAGTTTTTGATGCGAGAATCCAAGGTATAGACAGTGTGTCTTGGTTTGTGTTTCGGGCATCATGAGTATAAGAATCTTCCGAAGTCACAACAAGTTCTTTGTCTATTGTGCTACCAAAAAGTTCTGGATATTTTATTATCGAATAGGCAAACAATCTAACCACATCATATGAAGATCCATACGAACCGCTCTGTGTACGCTCATCTATATCAAGACCAGATTCATTTAGAAAATATGTCTGATCCAGACCAAGTTCTTTTGCTTTCGAATTCATTAAATTTTTGAAATCAATCTGGTTTTCAGGATCTTTTGTCTTTAAGGAAGAGACCGCAGAAGCAAGTGCGTTTGCACCGTCATTTGAAGACACGATAAGAGTAAATTTTAATAAATCTTTTGCTTTCCACCTCTCCCCTTCTAATAAGCCACTGTCACCATCGATAGCCAGATTGTTTTTGTTTATTGTTATAATCTGATTTTCATCAAGATTTTCTCTAGCCAGCAATGCTGTCATTATTTTCGAAAGAGATGCCAAAGGTAATTGGGAGTCTTTATTTTTTGATGCAACAACTGTTTTATTGTTTATATCATATACGACATAAGAATTTGCTTCTACATCGATATTAGAAAATACTTCTTTAGCAACTTCTTCTTTTTTTATTATTTTTTCTAATGCAACGACTTCTCCTTCTTTAGAATTATTAAAAATAAAAGCAGAAACAGTAACAGTAGATAACAGGGCCAGTAGCAAAAAAATCGCCACAAAATTTTCCCTTATTCCGTGTTTTGATTCCATTTCTGGCTCAATTTGATTTTTAGTGTATACAATACTTGAATAATTTTCTTCCATGACAACTATAATAACACATACTACTTATTATCGATTCATTTTTGATTTTATTACATTTTTTATATTCTCATAGTCTGGCAATTCTTCTACATTAGAAATACCCATATATCTAAGTGTGTCTATTGTTGTCGAATATACATAACCCCTTGTATCAGACGAGCTATTTCTTTCTACCAACCCTCTTACCAACAAATTTCTAAGTATAGAGGATGAATCCACACCGCGTATATAGTTTACATCAGATTTTGTAACCGGACCCATGTATAGGACTATTGAAAGTGTCTCCGAGCCAGCTTTTCCTAGTGGTCTTTCGAGCTCTTCTTTTTTTAATTTTTCAATCACTTCTGATGTCTCTGGCGATGTGCCCAATGAAACCAGGTCATTATTTTTTATTAAAATAAGACCACGGCCATTCAAAACTTTTTGTAGTTCATCCATTCCTTCTTCAAGAGTTTTTTTATTTACATCAAGTAAATTTGATAAGTTTTTATAAGAAATGGGATCTCCATTTGCAAAAAGTATCGCCTCTATTTTTTGTGATAATAAATTAGTTTCCATACTTTGGTGTAGTTAGTGTATCAGATTCAATTAAAATATCACCAAAATCAGTTTCCTGATGTGCTTTTACCATCTCTTGTTTGATAAGCTCTAGAAGTGCTAGAAAATGTATTACAACATGCACCCTCTCATTCTTGTCTTTGCCAGAAAATTCTTTGAAATTTGTTTGAATATTTTGTTGTATTCTTTTTCTCAAAGATTCTATTGTATCTTTTAGAGAAGCAACTTTTTTCACACTTACTTCTGGTAATTTTTTCTCCTCCACCGGAATTTTATTCACAGTGTCTTTTATGGAAGCAAAAATATTTTCAATATTAATATCACCACTTGGAGCAAAAACTATGTCTTTTTTAGAAATTTCACCACGCTCATAAGAAGCTCCTTTTTCAATTAAATTTCTAACTTCTTCAGCACATTCTCTTATTATTTTATATATATCAATTCTTGTTTCAAGATCTGCCACGTCTTCCTCCTCCTCGAGAGATAGAGAAAGTGTTGGTAATAGTGATTTTGATTTTATTAAAACAAGTGTGGATGCAATAAGTATAAAATCTGACATATTGTCTATGTTTTTTTCCTCTAGGTTGTTTATATACTCAATATAGTCGTCTGTTACTTGAGATATAGATATATCACTAATAAAAATTTCCCTTTTTTCTATAAGAGATACTAGTAGATCCAAAGGACCTTCATATGCTGGTGTTTTGATGTCGAATACCATTTTGTTCTGAATTATGCCTGCCGGTAGGAAGGAATTATGAATATAAGGTTCTGAATTATGAATTTCGAATTCAAAATTTCGAATAAATTTCAAATGATTTAATTTTAAAAATTCGAAATTTAAAATTAAAAATTCGTATTTAGGTGACTTTACAAACTTTCGACTTTACGAACTTTATAAACTTTTAACTTTTTGGACTATTTCTTCTTTATCTCAATCCCTAATTCAGTTAATTGTTTTTGAGCAAGGGGTTTTGGTGCATTCATCACCGCTGTCTGCCCCCCTCTTGTCATGGGAAACGCCTGCACCTCTCTAAGCGAAACTTCTCCTGTTAGATTCATTATGTTTCTTTCTACACCAAGAGCAATACCTCCGTGTGGTGGTGTGCCGTATGTAAAAGCATCAAGCATGTGTCCAACACTATCTATCATTTCCTCACTGCTATACCCCATTATTTTATATGTCGCCTCTAGCAAATCTCTCCTGTGAGCACGAACACTTCCTCCACCAGATTCGTATCCATTACACACAAGATCATATTGAGTAGTCAAAATGTTTTCTATGTTTTTGCCATTCAATAAATCATAAATATACTCATCCTTTGGCATAGAAAATGGGTTGTGGCTAAAAGTCCAACCTCCTTCTTCAGTTTTCTCAAAGAAAGGAAAATCAACAACCCATGCGTATGCTAGCACACCAGCCTCTTTTTCTTTTTCTGTTCTTAGGTCAAATTTATCTGCTCCATATTTTTCTAAAGCTTCTTTATAGCTAATGCGTGGAAATGGTTTTTCTTTGATAGTGAATCCCATTTTCTCCACTGTGTGAATCATCATACTTTCAATCATATTGAGCACATCTTCTTGTTTTACAAAAGACATTTCAATATCTATTTGAGTATGCTCAAATCCTCTATCTGCTCGTAGGTCTTCATCCCTTATAGCGCGAGCAATCTGGAAATATCTCTCAAAACCTCCTGTCATAAGAAGTTGTTTGTATTGTTGTGGGGATTGAGGTAGTGCATAAAACAATCCCTTATGAAGTCGTGATGGCACAACGAAGTCTCTTGATCCTTCTGGTGTGGATTCTGTAAGTAGTGGTGTTTCTATCTCTGTAAATTGATTTTTAAACAAAAACTCACGAGCTGTTTGAATAAACTTGCTTCTGAGTCTTATATTTTTTTGCATCCTTTCGCTTCGCAAATCTAAGTATCTATATTGTAAACGCACGTTCTCATCTATGTCTTGTGTGTCATTTGTAATATCAAAAGGAAGTGTTTCAGCATCATTTAAAACCTCAATATCAGTAATCTCTATCTCTATGTCTCCATTTGGCTGATCTGCTTGCACCATTTTATCTGGGCGTTTGTTTACCAACCCCGTCACAGAAATAACCCACTCATTACGAAGAGTGTTGGCTATAGAACGAGCATCTTCATGATTTGGCAAAGCGACCATTTGCACCAGGCCTGTCATATCCCGCAAATCTATAAATATAAGCTTGCCATGGTCACGCCTTACGTGCACCCATCCTTTTATTTTTACCTCTTTGCTTACGTGCTCATGCAGGTCTTTTATATATGTTCTTTCCATACCTTTATTTTATTTTCATTAGTAATCCTTCAAATTGTTCTCTCGTATCTATTTTTTCACCAAGCCGATTAGCTACATTATTTAAAAATATTTCTGTTCCTTCTGGTGAAATCAAAAATTTTGAATCATTCACTCCCGGCTCATTTGGCCTAAACACTATACCACCATCAACTACTGAGTACATACCATAATCTGTTGGTACATTATCAAAATCACTATTTGTAAGACCGGAAAATGTTTCTATTAGCATTGAAGGAGTATAACCCATTATACTTTCTCCATAGGTTTCTCTCACCAAAGCATCAATAAGATATACTTTATATTCGCCAAATGACATATGAACAATCGGGTCATCCGCCTTGTTACCACCTAAAAACAAAAAGTAAAAAGCTCCTGCAAGCAGAATAAGTATAACCAGTAAAGTTGTGATTTTGTTTGTTTTTTTCATGGTAAAAATTTTTGCCTAGCCCACTGACCACGTCAGTGGTCGGCCTAGGGAATTTAGTGTTTGGGACTTAGATATTGTTTCGGATTTAGTGCTTCGAATTTCGGATTTTACTCTAGTATTAAACCAATTTTTTCTTTAACCTCTTGCATTTTAAGCCGAGCAACATTACGAGCTTTATTTGCACCCTCTTCTAATACGCCAAGCACATAATCTCTATCTTTTACTAGTTCTCTTCTTTTTTCTCTGAGTGGCGCAATAAAAGAATCCATACTTTCAACAAGCATTTTTTTGGTCTCACCATATCCAAGACCTCCGTTTTCATAACCAGTACGCACCTTATCTAGTGTTTCTTTATCGCTTACAAGAGAATGGAGGGTAAACAAAGTATCTCCTTCTGTTGATTTTGTTTCTTCTGGAGTTTTTGAGTCTGTAACTATGCTCATTACAAGTTTTTCTATTTCATTTCTTTCGGCAAAAAGTGGTATATGATTTCCATAACTTTTACTCATTTTTCTACCATCTATACCTGCTACTATGGCAACGTCTTGTAGGATATATTCTTCCGGCAGTTTAAATGTATCTCCGTAAATACGATTAAATTTTTCTGCTATGTCTCTAGCGTATTCCACGTGTTGTTTTTGATCTTTTCCGACTGGCACTAAATCTGGACTATAAAGCAATATATCTGAGGCCATAAGAACAGGATAATCAAAAAGCCCAACATTTACCTCCTTGGCTTTTGCTTCTGCGTCTTTAAATGCATGCGCTCTCATAAGGTAAGGCATTGTTGTAATACAGTTGAATATCCAAGTTAGATCTGTATGTGCTGGTATTTGTGATTGTCTAAATATTACTGATTTTTCTGGGTCAATTCCTAATGCTAGATAATCTAATGCCACATCGAAAATGTTTTCTTTCAATTCTTCTTTATCTTGAACAGTAGTAATAGAGTGCAAATCAGCAATCATATAATAGGCATCATTGTCTTTTCCAAGATCAACAAATTGCTTTATTGCACCAAAATAGTTGCCGATATGTATTTTCCCAGTTGCTTGTACCCCTGATAGTATTCGTTTCATTTTTTATTTTTAAATTCGTAATTCGTAATTCTTAATTCTTAATTCAGAAATTTATATTGTTCTTCAAAATATCCTTGTAGCTCGTCTACCGGAATTCTTTTTTGTACCATTGTGTCTCTTTCTCGCACGGTTACGGTATTGTCTTCTAGAGAATCATAGTCAACAGTGATTGCATATGGTGTACCAATCTCATCTTGTCTCCTATACCTCTTCCCTATTGATGCTGTTTCATCATAATGACAAACAAAATTGTTTGATAATTTTTTAAATATATTTTTTGCATATTCTGACATTCCATCTTTTTTCATTAAAGGCAGAATTGCTATTTGTATTGGTACAATTGATTTATCTAGTCTCATAACCACCCTGCTTTCTCCGGCAACATCTTCTTCGTGGTATGCATCCAACAAAAGAGCCAGTACAAGTCTATCAACCCCAAAACTTGGCTCTATTACATGCGGTATGAAATGGTCGTTGTTTACTTGGTCAAAATATTCTAGGTTTACGCCACTCATTTTTGCGTGTCGAGACAAATCAAAATCTGTTCTATAAGCGAGCCCCAAAAGCTCTTTTCTTCCAAACGGATAATCATATTCAAAATCAATTGTTCTCTTTGAATAGTGTGCTAATTCATCACCATCAACCTCTTTCTCATGAAGTCTATCGAGGGTAAGTCCAACTGAACGCAACCATTCTATTATATCTTTTCGCCATGTTTCAAAATTTTCTTCCCAAGATTCTGGCGTAACAAAATATTCTACTTCCATTTGTTCAAATTCTCTTGCGCGAAAAAGAAAATCTCTCGGTGTGATTTCATTTCTAAATGCTTTTCCAATCTGAGCCATACCAAAAGGTATTTCTGGATGGAAAGAATCAATAATATTTTTAAAATTAACAAATATTCCCTGGGCAGTTTCTGGGCGCAGGTATGATGTAGAGGCGCTATCTTCTACAGATCCAACTTGCGTTTTAAACATCATATTGAATTGTCGCACATCGCCAAGCTCTCCTTCACATTCGGGGCAAATGCTACCCTCTATTTGATCTACACGAAATCGCTTTTTACATTTTGAGCACTCCACCAATGGATCACTAAAATTATCAACGTGTCCTGTAGCAACCCAAACGTCTTTGTTCATTAAAATAGAGGCATCAATACCATATATATTGCTTCTTTGTTGCACGAATTTTTTCCACCAACTTTGTTTCAGTTTATTTTTTAACTCTACTCCAAGTGGACCATAGTCCCACGTACCACCGAGCCCACCGTATATTTCAGAGCCTTGGTATATAAAACCACGTCTTTTAAGCAAGGATGTTAGTTTATCCATTTTGTTCTCCATATTATCTACTATGTTAGCCGTAAAGGACGAAATAAGCAATATTTATAAGTTGAAAGTTTATAAAGTTTGTAAAGTCTTTAAAGTCAGTAGACCGTGTAGAGCTAGGAGCTAAGAGATAAGAGCTAAGTAGACTACGAATTTTCAATTTACAATTTTTCTACCTACGGTAGATCTCCCGCCTGCCTGCGGTAGGCAGATAGGGAGACAATTTTCAATGTTTCAATTTTCAATTTTTCTCCTTATGGGAGATCTGCTGTATGCAGACAAACAATTTCCAATGTTTTAATTTTTCTCTCTACGAGAGATCTCCAGAAGGGAGAAAGTGAAAACGACGTGGTTAAAAAAGGTCTGACCTTGGCACGAACGCCAAGGTCAGACCTTTACGCAACCGCCGTTTTGGGTTTGGATTTATTGGCGTCGATACCTGTTTAGTTAACCTTCAAGGGTGACACTGTTGATAAATAATAATTCAATT
>PCTT01000035.1:0-14171 GCA_002771585.1 Candidatus Campbellbacteria bacterium CG22_combo_CG10-13_8_21_14_all_36_13
AGGGAATCCCACATGAAAGGTGCGGATTCGGTCACAAGTCACTAAGTCTGTTCGTGTGCTTTGCACGCTGCGCGGACTAAGTGCTCGCGACCCCGGCGCGGCCTTCCGCTCGCTTCACTCGCGGGCTTCTTCTCACCTTTCGGATTCGGAAGTTTCCTTCTGCGGAGAGGGAGGGATTCGAACCCTCGGTACCGGTAAGGGTACACTTTCTTAGCAGGAAAGCCGATTAAACCGCTCTCGCACCTCTCCATATGTGTATTGTTTTTAACCAAAGAATTGTCTAAGTTGCTTCTTAGGTTGTGTAATAATGCCTTAATTTTGGAATTTATTCAAATGTTTAGGATTATTTGTTCCAAAAAGTCTTAAATATTTTTCAACGCTTTCTTTACTGTCAAGCCACACGTTGTCCTTTTTGGAAAAGCGTCCCTTGATTTTATTACTTTTTAAAATTTCGAATACAGAGTTTAGTAACGGTTTAGATCTGCTTGTGTAAAGTATCTTATTATATGAATATTT
The DNA here is from genome assembly GCA_002771585.1 of Candidatus Campbellbacteria bacterium CG22_combo_CG10-13_8_21_14_all_36_13. Classification (GTDB taxonomy): domain Bacteria; phylum Patescibacteriota; class Minisyncoccia; order Phycocordibacterales; family PCTT01; genus 21-14-all-36-13. The sequence goes on from PCTT01000035.1 coordinate 517, forward strand.
TTTACCACCAACATTGTATTGATGAATGAAGAAGCATCCGTCAGTATCTATAAGTCCACGCACACATGCACGGGCATATTTTGGATTGCATTTTATCCAGACTGGAATATCTACCTGTTGTTTTACTTTATTCCCGATACTCATTCCCAAATGTTCTGTAAAATAATTCACAAGACCTATTCGAGAAATAATATAATTAGTATTATTAGATGTTTTGTGCTGATAAATACCTACAGGAATTTTAAATAATTCTTTTGTAAGAGAAGATACGAATTTCCCGTACTCTCTATCATCATCTTTGTGTAGGTATATTACAATTTGATTTTTAGATATAGAACCATCCCCGAGAACTACACCAATGAATTCAGCTAAGCTCTCAGAATAATCTGGCTTTGTCACCGGAAGCGCTTTTCCTATAACGGTATTTTTTGAAAACCGTCCTTTTTCATTCCACCACTTTTCCCAAGCCTTTTTTCGCTCTTTTTCATTTAGGGTAACATGACCATATTTTTTATATCTTATGATGCCACCCTTTTTCCCGGCTTCACTCAGGTGCGAACCCCAATTTTTAACAATAATTTTTTTTGGAACAGAAATACTGAATGTTTGTGACAATTTTTTCACCGCCGACAACGGCATTGTATATTTTTCATTCCTCCAATCCCTTAATGTCCTGTCATGTATATTTATCACGTTGGCAATTGTTTCCCATTTCATATTGGATTTTTCCTTTACTGTTTCAAGAAATCTTTTTTGATCACCAAAAGAAAACAAAACTCTACTTTCTCTGTTTATTTTTTTCACATATTAGATATTATCAGCTCTAGCCGTATTCCGCAATTCAATTAATTAATTTTTTGTGGAAAATTATTAGTTAATAAACAACTTAATGGTTATAATTTAAATCAACACTTTAAAATACACCTTATCTAAATTATGGACTATATACTTTTAATTCTTGGAATAGTTGTTTTGTTGAAAGGAGCGGATTATTTAGTTTCAGGCTCGTCTGCAATAGCAAAAAAATTCGGCGTATCAAGTCTGATTATTGGTTTCACTGTTGTTGCTTTTGGCACCTCTGTTCCTGATCTTGTTGTGAGTATTGTTGCGGCACTTGATGGTCAAGTTGGTACAGTATTTGGTAACGTTATCGGTAGCAATATTGCCAATATTTTATTAATACTCGGTGTTATTGCAATAATTAAACCTCTAAACATTAAAAAGACTACAGCGTTGAGAGAAATACTTTTTAGTCTTTTAGCAGCGATTGTTTTATTACTTATTTCAAATAACTTTATTTTGGGTGGCTCAAGTGATTCGTTTCTTACAAGAATAGACGGACTTATCCTCCTTTTGTTTTTTGTAGTATTTCTTTTTTATTTTATGAGTCCGAAGAAAACAAGCAAGATTCCAACAGAGGGTTTCAAACAAAGACATAATATCTGGAAAGAAATATGGGTGATAATTTTTGGTGTTATAGGGCTTTATTTAGGTAGTAAATGGACGGTTGAAAGTGTTTCTAGTATAGCCCTTTCTTTTGGCGTGAGTGATTTTCTAATCGCCTCTACTGCAGTTGCTCTTGGAACGTCTCTTCCAGAGCTGATTACTTCAGTAAAAGCTGCAACGCGAAAAGAATCTGACCTTGCTATTGGCAATGTAATTGGTTCAAATATTTTTAATATTTTTGGTGTGCTCGGAATAACTTTTGTAATAGCTCCAATAGAAATACAGAAGCTGATTAATATAGACATATTGTTTTTGATATTTATCACAATGTTGTTGCTTTCTTTTGTATTTATAGGAAAAAAATACAAGCTAGAAAGGTGGCACGGAATATTGTTTATAGTTTTTTATGTTCTATATATTATATTTCTATTATTAAGGGGCTAGTGTGCAAAAGTTATCAACCTAACTTCTTTTGCACCTGTGTTTTTTATAATCTTTCCAGCTTCTTTGATTGTGCTTCCGGTAGTTGTTACATCATCGATTAAAATAACGGTTTTTTTGAAAAAAACCTCAGGCTTTATTATCGAAAAACTTCCATAAACATTTTTTTCTCTTTCTTTTTTATTACGCATTCTGGTCTGACTCTCTGTGTTTTTGGTTTTTATTAAGTTGCGTGTGCTGTATTCAAAATAATTATTCGTGTCTAATTTTTTTATTTCAGATAATATTAATTCGCATTGATTCCATCCTCGGTTTTGCAGCCTTTTTTTTGACGAAGGAATAATCGTGATAATCGTCTTGTCGTTTTTAGTTGTGTGTGTTTCTTCATATAATTCTCCCATCAGATAATCAAATATAATTTCTCCGTACAACAATGCTATTTTTTTGTTTCTTTTATATTTTAAAGAATGGATAGAATTTCTTACAAATATATTTGAATAATCAAAAAAATAAGTTATACCACGCCATTCTTTTATTGAAAATCTGCCAGATTCTTTTATAAAAGTATCCAAATCTATTTCACTAATTTTTTTCTCAAAACTGTTTCTAGGAAATAGTGTGTCCAATAAAAATGTTTTTAGTATAGTAAACATTATTTTCCTTTATACATTAAATTATATGATATATACTGTATATTATATATTATGCCTAACTTTAAGGACGTCATTTCTGGTATTTTTAACAAAGCCTCGGGTGGGCAGAGTGTTCTTGGTGTTGATGTATCATCATCATCTATCAAAGTTGTTCAACTTAGAAAAAAAGGTGGTAGAGCGGTACTAGAAACATATGGTGAGCTTGCGCTTGGCCCATATGCAAAAATGGAAGCCGGTCAAGCTACAAATCTGCCTCCAGAAATAATTTCTGAGGGTCTTAAAGATGTTTTAAAAGAAGCAAAGGTTACAACCGTAAATTGTGGTGTAGCAATACCGCTATCCGCAAGTCTTATTACTGTAATGGAGTTACCTAAAATGGATGAAAAACAACTTGCATCAGTTGTTCCGCTTGAAGCCAGAAAGTATATTCCTGTTGCTATTCAAGATGTAATGCTTGACTGGAACGTTATTCCAAATGTTGGGCCAGATGGGGAAGATAGTAAAAAATTGGAAGTTTTAATTGTTGCAATACACAAAGATACGATAGGAAAATATCAAGAGATAGTGCGACAGGCGGGTCTCCAGGCCTCTTTTTTTGAAATAGAGATTTTTAGTACGATAAGATCTTCTCTAGACAGAGGCATAACACCTATACTTCTCATAGATTTTGGTGTTAGTACAACTAAGTTATATGTTGTCGAGGCCGGTGTTGTAAAAAATTCTCATTCAATAAACAAAGGTTCACAAGATATAACATTAGCGATTTCAAGCTCTATGGGTATTGGCACGAAAGAGGCGGAACAAATAAAAAGAGACGTTGGTATCAATGTTAAATTAGAAAATGGAGAATTATCAAATGCGTCTTTTGCTGTTTTGGAGTATATTATTTCTGATTCCAAAAGGGTTATGTTGGCATATGAAAGAAAACACCAAAGACCGATAACGAAGATTGTCTTTGCTGGTGGCGGGTCTTTGTTAAAAGGATTGGGGGATTTTGCATCTGAGAGATTTAATGTTGAGGTCAAGATAGCGGATCCTTTTAAAAAAGTTGAAACTCCAGCGTTTTTAGAGGCGGTATTAAGTGAAGCGGGCCCAGAGTTTGCTGTTGCGATAGGCACAGCACTTAGAAAACTTGAGGAATTAGGATGATAAAGTCTATAAAGTCTATAAAGTCGAAAGTTCTTAATCTAAACCCTAACCCCTAAATCCTATAAGCTGTTTGGCTATCAACACTTTTTATACTTTTTGATAACTCAGTTGCTTTGAAATATAGTATACTTTATATATAAGTGGAGTGTTGTGGACATTCCCAAAAATTTATATGCCAGGAGATTTTCAACCGTCTTCATTTATACCAAAGAAGACATTAATAAATACATCATCGGGGTCTGCACCAAAACAGATCAATATTTTCATGCTTATTGCAGGAATTATTTTTGTAATATCGCTTGTTGGTGCTGGGGCGGCTTTTATGTATGAGAGAATATCACAATCAGAACTTACAAGATTGCAGGCATCCCTTGATCGAGTAAAAGAATCTTTTGAACCGCGTACAATATCAACACTATCAAGAACAGATCTAAGGCTTGATGTCGCAAGTAAGCTTTTGGAAGAACATGTCACAGTCTCTCCGTTTTTTGATTTATTAAGTACAATGACCCTCAAAACAGTGAAGTTTAATAACTTTGATTTTTCTAGAGGAGTAGATGGTACATTAAGTGTGGTGATGGATGGTACAGCAGAAAGTTATAGGTCTATTGCTCTACAATCAGAAACTTTTGGGGATAACGAACACATACAAGGGCCTGTCTTTTCTGATTTTATTTTGGATGATTCTGGGAACGTAACGTTTAAAGTTGGATTTACGATTTCTAAAGACTTTCTAGCGTATTCTAATAGTTTTTAAAATATTATGAGCAAATTAATCACACCAATATTTTTAATTCTTTTGTCCGTAGGACTTTTTGTGTTTTTTACGAATCCTACTTATCTACGCAGTAAGGAATTAAAAGAGACGTCAGCAAGTTATAATCAGGTCCTTGATAAATCAAAAGAGCTAATCGCTCTAAGGGAGAGTTTGTTGACAACTTACAACAATTTTTCTGCTTCCGATGTGGAAAGACTTAAAAAAATGCTTCCTGATCACGTGGATAATGTAAGACTGATTATAGAAATAGACGCCATCGCTTTGCAGTATGGTATGACAGTAAAAGATGCATCTGTTGCTGTGCAAGAAAACACAACTCAAGGAGACGACACAGAGAGTATTTTTGAAATACAACAAGATGATAAACAAAAAATGCAACTAAGTTTTTCTGTTGTCGCACCATATAACAGTTTTATAAGTTTTTTGAAAGACCTTGAGAAGAACCTTAGGATTGTTGATATAGAATCTGTTTCTTTCACTGCGTCTGAAAAAGATTTATATGAATATGAAATTGTAATAACAACATATTGGTTAAATCCAACATTATAGCTTATGAAAAAAAACACAATTACAAAAACATTACTTATAATACTAACTCTAATAATTACTGGTTTTGGAGTGAGTAATTTAATTTTTGCACAAGAAGACGGTTCATTGGTTTCAGCTAAGGATAGTGGACAAATTACAGGAGATACCGAGCAAGAAATAATTTCATTATTGCTTGAATTAAGGGCATTAAAATTAGATGGCGAACTATTCGCATCCGATTCTTTTAAATCTCTTAAAGATTTCAGTGTGAAATTGGACAAGGAGCCGGTTGGTAGGACTAATCCTTTTGCACCAATAGGACAGGATTTGTCGACAGGAGGTAATTCTGAAACAAATACAGACGGGGTAGACGACATAGATCTAGACACCCCAGACACATAGACCTAATGGCAAATAAGTTTCAAAAAGTTGTTTTATGGATGTACTAGAAATACTGACAAAAAAAGGTCTTATTAATGAGGCGGATATTCCGTCTATAGAAAGACTGACTGAAGACGGTTCTAAAAGTATTGAAGAAGTACTTGCAATGCGCGGTATTTCTTCTAGCGATATACTTTCTGCAAAAGGTGAGTTTTATAATATACCAACAAAGGAAATAGAAAATGCCTCCATGTCTTTTGACGTTTTAAAGTATATTCCAGAGAAGTCTGTAAAATATTACAAAATTGCTCCAATAGGTATTACAGATGGTGTATTGGAGGTTGGTTTTGTAGACCCAGATAATCTAGAAGCAAAAGACGCCGTCCAATTTATTGCATCAAAAAATAATATACCATACAAGATTTTTCTTATATCAGAAGGAGATTTTGAGAAGATTTTAAATTCGTACTCTGGCATTACGGGTGAAGTTGGTGAGGCCTTGTCTGAACTTGAGACAGAGCTTTCTTCTGAAGAAGAACAATTATCAGAAGAGTTGAGTAAAGTTAAATCAAAAAAAATTGAAGGTACGAGAATAATAGAAGACGCTCCTGTAACTAAAATTGTTGCTACTGTATTACGCTATGCTGCAGAGGGTAGGGCTTCAGATATACACATAGAGCCATTGGATGGCAAGGTGCGAGTTCGTTTTAGGGTAGATGGAACAATGAATACTTCTTTGATACTTCCATCAAAGGTTTTGGATGCTGTCGTTGCAAGGATAAAAATTTTAGCAAAATTAAAACTTGATGAAAAAAGAAAACCTCAAGACGGTCGTTTTTCTGCTCATATAGACAATAGAAAGATTGATTTTCGTGTGTCTACTTTCCCGACATATTATGGAGAAAAAGTCGTAATGCGATTACTTGATTCTGAGAGAGGTGTTCCAAAATTGGATGAAATGGGTATAAGGCCAGATAATTTGAAATTGATAAAAGATGCTATAAAGAGACCATTTGGTCTTGTGCTTATATCTGGTCCAACTGGTTCTGGTAAGACTACAACACTTTATTCTATGCTAAACGAAGTAGATAGAGATACAAAAAACGTACTTTCTCTAGAGGATCCGGTCGAATATAACGTTTCCGGTATTAGTCAGTCTCAGATTCATCCAGAAATTGGTTATACATTTGCTAATGGTCTGCGTACCACACTTAGACAGGACCCAGACATAATCATGGTGGGTGAGATCAGAGACAAAGAAACAGCCGGTCTTGCAATACAAGCCGCCCTTACCGGGCACCTTGTGTTGTCGACCATTCACACAAACTCTTCAATTGGTGTTATACCGCGTCTGATCGACATGGGAGTTGATCCTTATTTGATTGCTCCAACGTTGATTATCGCTATGGCACAAAGACTTGTAAAGACAATATGTCCCAACTCTGGTAGAAAGATGCCAATAGAAGGGAGTATAAAAGCTATACTGGATAATTCTTTTCAGGACTTACCAGAAAAGTATAGGAAAGATATCTTAATACCAGAATATGTACTTGCAAGCGAAGGAACTCCAGATTGTCCAAACGGTACAAGGGGCAGAACGCCAGTCTTTGAAGTTTTGAGTATTGATAGAGATATTGAGGAAATTATTCTCAAAAAACCAAACGAAGTGGATATTTTTAATAAAGCAAGAGAAAAGGGTATGCTTACCCTAAAAGAAGATGCTCTTTTGAAGGCTTTTGACCACAAGGTTCCTTTTGAAGAGATAAATAAGCTTTAATATCTTTACACAACAAAGTAAAATTTATTCTGATATAATATAAATAATATGACCGGAGAAAAATACAAAATTCTTATTGTAGATGATGATAAGTTTTTACTTGATATATATACTGTCAAATTTAGAGAGTTTGGTTTTGATATAGATACCGCAATGAGTGGCCAAGAAGCTTTAGATAAACTAAAAGCAGGTGCTAAGAAATTTAATGTTTTATTGTTAGATATGGTAATGCCAATAATGGGTGGACTTGAGTTGCTTGCAGAAGTCAAAAAACAAAAATTGGACGATGGTCTGGTTATAATTGTACTTACCAATCAAGGACAACCAGAAGATATAAAAAAAGCACAAGAATATGATGTAGATGGATATATTGTGAAAGCAACTTCCATACCTTCTGAAGTTTTGGCTGAAGTAAAACAAATAGTAGATAAAAAATTAGGATAATGTCAGAATATAAAAAAGAGTTAGAAGAACTTATAGAAATTGTAATAAATGAAGGTGGTTCAGACCTTCATATTTCTGTGGGAAGACATCCAAGTATAAGGGTATTAGGCACGCTTGTTCCTCTTGTAAAAAAGCCCATCTTAACTCCAGAAGATACTCTTGGTCTTGTTGAAGTATTATTTCCAACGAAAGAAAAAAGAGATGAGTTTTTTGCAAAAAAAGAATTAGACTTTTCATATAGTTATAAAGAAAAAGCTCGTTTCAGGTGTAATGCTTTTTTTGCTTCTGGTTCTGCGGGGGTTGCAATGAGACTTATCCCTAAAAAAATAAGCACACTGGAAGAGTTGAATTTGCCACCATCGTTGGCAGATTTTACGAGAAGACAGCAAGGGTTCTTTTTATTGGTTGGCCCTGTCGGTCAAGGCAAAACCACGACCCTTTCAGCGATGATCGAGTTAATAAATCAAGAGAGAGCTGAGCATATAATCACAATAGAAGATCCGATAGAGTATATTTATGAACAAAAACAATCAATAATAGATCAGAGGGAGATAGGTTTAGATTCTCCAGATTTTCATACAGCACTTCGTGGCACTTTTAGGCAAGACGTTGATGTGATTATGGTTGGCGAGATGAGAGAGCCCGAAACAATAGCAACAGCTGTTACGGCAGCTGAGACTGGACATTTGGTTTTTGCGACCCTACACACAAACAATGCACCTCAAACAATAGATAGAATTTTAGACTCGTTTTCTGCTGATCAGCAACCACAAATAAGGGCACAGTTATCAAATACTTTGTCTGGAATTTTTTCTCAAAGATTGTTGCCAAGGGTGTCTGGAGGTGTAGTGCCTGCATATGAGCTTTTAATAAATAATAACGCTGTTGCAAATCTAATAAGAGAGGGAAGGACGCATGAAATAGATTCTGTAATCCAAACAAGTATGGAACAAGGAATGATTGATTTGAATAGATGTCTTGCGGATTTGGTGCAAAAAGGAGAGATCACAATAGAGACAGCCAGAATGTATTCACTGAAGCCACAAGTGTTAGACAGACTTATTTAGAAAATAACAGTGAGTTAATTTTATATGTATAAAAATTATAGATGTTATACGCAAGACATATTCACGTCACATACGTCGTTTTGCTTTCTGTATTCACGATTCATAATTCATAATTCATAATTCATTTAATATGTTATTCAAATACAAAGCAGTAGACCAAAATAATTCAAATAAAGAAGGTACAATAGAGGCCTTAAATATTGATATTGCCGTGTCATCTCTTCAAAAAAGAGGTTTTACTATACTTGGAATACAACCAGCAAATAAAACAGGATTTTTTGACAGAAAAATCACAATTTTTCAAAAAGTATCAAATAAAGATGTTGTAATTCTTTCAAGGCAAATTTCAACCCTTTTCCAGGCACAGGTTTCTGCCCTTCGTGTGTTTACAATGCTTGCGTCTGAAACCCCTAACCCTCTTTTGAGAGAAAAATTAGGGCAAATCACAACAGAGCTTCAGTCTGGTAGTTCGATATCAAAATCTTTAGCAAAGCATACAGACGTATTTTCTTCTTTTTATATAAACATGGTGAAAGCCGGAGAAGAGACTGGAAAACTAGACGAAACTTTTTCATTCCTTGCAGATTACTTGGATAGAAACTATGAGCTTACATCAAAAGCAAAAAATGCACTTGTTTATCCTGTATTTGTTATATTCACTTTCATAGCGGTCATGGTACTCATGCTTACAATGGTTATTCCACGTATTACTTCTATTCTAGAAGAATCAGGACAAGAGGTGCCAATATATACAAAAATTGTTATAGGAATGAGCAAGCTTCTAACAGATTATGGACTTTTTGTCCTGATAGCTTTGTTTATCGCAGGTTTTTTGGTGTTTAGATGGTCAAGACAACCTTCTGGTAAGGAGTTTTTTGCAGATTTAAAATTACGTATACCCTATATAGGTAATTTATATCAAAAACTTTATTTATCGAGACTTGCTGACAATATGAACACAATGCTTCTTTCTGGTATTCCAATGCTTCGTGCTATAGAGGTGACGGCAGAGGTTGTGGATAATGAAGTATATAGAAGGTTGCTTATGAAATCTGCAGAAAATATAAAAGGAGGAAAAAGTGTTTCAGACTCTTTAAGTGAATTTCCACAGATTCCTAAGATTATGATTCAAATGATGAGGGTGGGTGAAGAGACTGGGGAACTTGGTAATATTTTAAAGACACTATCAAACTTCTACAGAAGAGAGGTGACTAATGCAGTTGATACTCTAGTGAGTCTTATAGAACCACTTATGATGGTGATGCTTGGTCTTGGTGTAGGTTTCTTGCTTGCTTCAGTTCTTATACCTATTTATAATATTTCTGGTGGGGCGTAGTGATTTATCCGCACACTAACATTAGCTTTGCTGGTATTTATAAAACACAAAAACTTTTTGATTTTTGTCTATTAAACAACATAATCTTTGTTGTAAAAGCAGGATGAAACTAATGTTAGTGTTCGGATTTATCCACAATTTTATAAAATTTTTATATAAGAGTGGGTATATAATAGGAATACGCTTAAAATATGCGTTTAAAACGGCATGGTCGAATCCACCATAGGTGGACACGTCGTTTCAAATAGAAATTTGCAAAAATTTTTGTTAATTAATTTAATTTTATTATGAAAAGAAATAAAGGTTTCACACTTATTGAACTTCTAGTTGTAATCGCAATCATTGGGATTCTTTCCTCTGTTGTGCTTGCTTCTTTGAATACTGCAAGAGGTAAGGGTGCAAATGCGGCAGTTAAATCTAATCTTGCGAACATTCGTCCACAAGCTGAGCTTGTATATGATGATAACTCAGGTAGTTATGCTGCTGTATGTACCGATGGTACAGTTGTGAAAGCAATTGCTGCTGCTCAAAGTGCTGGTGGTGCGGCAAAATGTATTGACACATCTACAGACTGGTCAGCGGCTGGTCAGTTGAAGACAGCAGAAGGCACATCAACACACTGGTGTGTGGATGATAGTGGTACAGCAAAAGGTATTACTACAGCGCAGTATACTGCATTAGCAGATGGTGCACCAAATTGTCCGTAATCCTTTTATTAGGTTTTTAAACACAAACACTCCTACATGGGTTGGGGTGTTTTTGTTTATATATTTGATATAATAATTATATTCAAACCAATGAATATTTTACTAGGTCGATTTAAAAATTAATAAATTATATATATTATGAAAAGAAATAAAGGTTTCACACTTATCGAGCTTCTAGTTGTAATCGCAATCATCGGAATTCTTTCCTCTGTTGTGCTTGCATCGCTAAATACCGCTCGACTAAAAGCGCGTGATGCAAAAAGAATTGCCGAGCTTGATAGTATAGAAAAAGCATTACAACTATATTCTGATGCAAATGGTGGAACATATCCTACCGCTTTAGATGATCTGATTGCACCAGGATATATCTCTGTTGTGCCAACAGATCCGCAAACCGGCGGACCATTCAGTTATGCTGCGCTCGGTACAGGCGCTGTATGTGATGGCTATCACCTAGGAATAGCTCTTGAGGATATAAACAACCCAGCGTTCAATAGCGACTCTGATGCTGTTGCTGGTACTGCTTGTACTGGTAGTGGAGCAGACTTTGATGGAGATGAACCAATGTACGATAAAGCAATATAGTTCTTAATCAAAGGCAAAAAACCCGCAAATCTTTTAAGAAAAGTGGGTTTTTTGTGTAAATCCATAGGGTTTTTCATAAATATATATAGTATACTGTATGTATATTATGGAGTATTTGTTTATATTATTTTCATTCTTATTTGGAACAATAGTAGGTAGTTTCTTAAACGCCTTGTCTTTTAGGTTTAATACAGGAAAATCAATGATGACAAGGTCCTCTTGCATGGTGTGTAATACAGAAATCAAATGGTATGACCTAATTCCCGGTATAAGCTTCATACTACTTGAAGGCAAGTGTCGTTCATGCGAAAGCAGGATATCTATACAATATCCAATAGTAGAGATACTAACAGGTGTTTTATTTGCTGGTATATATTCAATCTATGGCATTACTATAGAATCGATAATCCTATTTATCCTTTTTGCTCTAATGGTTTTTATTTTTGTATATGATTATCATCACAAAATCATTCTAAACCAATTTGTTTATCCACTAATATTTTTATCCTTCCTAAAAATTTTTGTAATAGGGAATACGTCTTCTATAAACTATTTTGATATATATAGTGTTTATACTGCGATAGGACTGTTTCTATTCTTTGGTGCGTTTTGGTTTTTTTCTAAAGGAACGTGGATGGGTCTAGGGGATGCCAAACTTGCTTTTGCAATAGGATTGATTCTCGGGCCAATTAATGGTGTATCTGCAATTGTTTTAGGATTTTGGCTTGGGGCTTTGGTTGGGCTTGGAATTATGTTTTATGAAAAAGTTATACGTAGAAATAATTCTCTGGGGATGAAGACGGAAATACCATTTGCACCGTTTTTGTTAATTGGCACATGGCTTGTATTTTTTTTCAACATAAGTTTGTTTTAAATTCAGAATTATGAATTACGAATTACGAATTAAGAATACATTAAAGAAAATTTCGCCTGCCTGCCGAAGCCTCGGCGCAGGCAGGGATTTCGGATTTCGGATTTCGGATTTCCTTTCTGTTTCTAAAAAACAGAAAGGATTCTCTCTTGTGGAGCTCCTTGTAACAATTGGTATTTTTGGAATGATAACCAGTATTGTGTTTACAAATCAGTCAGACTTTAATTCTTCAATCAAACTTACAAACCTTGCTTACGAAGTGGCGTTAAAGGTGCGTGAGGCACAGACTTATGGTGTTAGCGTAAGAGAGTTTGGTGCAGGTAATTTTGATCTTGGTTATGGTGTTTATTTTTCACAAGACTCGCCAACAACATTTATATTTTTTGGTGATTTTAGTGGAAATTATAAATATGGACCAAGCACTACAGAAACAGTGGATTCATTGTCTATTGCTGGTGAGTTTAAAATGGAAAAATTTTGTGTAATAAATAATTCCGGGTTGGAAACCTGTAGTAGTACATCAGGAACAACAAAAGAATTAAATATTGTGTTCAAGAGGCCTAAACAAGACGCGATAATTTCTACGAATCTTGGCGGGGGTTACAAATCTGCAAGAGTAATTCTAACGTCTAATGCTGGAGGACAGAGGGTGGTGCGTGTTGATTCAAGTGGTCAGATTTATGTAGAACAATAAAGAATTATGAATTATGCCTGCCCGCCTTTGGCGGGAATTATGAATTATGAATACGAACACTAACAACAAAAGAATAATAAACAATGAAAGCAAGTCGTCGTTTTTGGGGCGTATGCTAAAAGCTAAAAGCTATAAGCTAAAAACTAATCAAGGTTTTACTCTCATTGAAATGATGGTTGCACTATCACTTTTTTCTGTTGTTGTTACTGTTGCTTTTGGGGCTCTTATGACACTAATTGACTCAAACAAAAAGGCACAAGCCATAGAGACATTAATGACTAATATAAACTTTGTAATAGATGATATTTCTCGTAACGCGAGGGTTGGTTCAAATTTTCATTGTGCCACAAACCCAGCAGCCCCTGGTACAATTACAACAACAAATGACTGTGGCACCTCAAGCCTTTTAAATGATCCCGGGCATCTATTAGCATTTGAGCCATTCAGCGGCAACAAGATATCATCTAGCGATCAATATATATACTGGTTTGACACCGCGACTAATAGTATAAAAAAATCAACCAACGGTACTTTGGCGGGTGGAACCTCAATAACATCTCCCAGCATAAAGATAGAAACTTTTGATTTGTATGTTCTCGGTTCATCAAGTGCTAGTGCTACAGGGGACACTAAACAACCAAGAATTACCTTATTGGTTAAGGGTACTATAGGTGTTGGAACCAAAATTGCAACAGATTTTCATATACAGACGACCATAACAGAAAGATTGATTGATTTTTAAAAGAAGTCCATAAATTCCATAAAGTCGAAAGCCTATAAAGTTTACAAAGTCCACCT
>PCTT01000035.1:14313-19261 GCA_002771585.1 Candidatus Campbellbacteria bacterium CG22_combo_CG10-13_8_21_14_all_36_13
GCATTTTATCTAGGACAAGAGGCTGTAGAGTATATAAGATATATTAGAGATTCAAATATATTAGATGAAAAGTCTTGGATACACGGCCTATCTCAGTGTATTGATAAAGGTAAGCCTTGTACCATAGATGTTCCAAACAATGAGATAAAACTTTGCGGTACCGGAACATGTGATGCTGTAAAAACTTCTCCGGAAGGTTTTTATGGCCACAAGAATGGTTGGACAGAGACAATATTTACAAGAGAGGTTGTTATTAATACCGTTATTGCTGATAGAGAAATAAATGTAGATGTAACGTTATCATGGATCACATCAGGTGGTACCTCAAAAAATATAAAAATACACGAGACTTTGTTTAATTGGCAATAGTTTCTGAATTATGAATTATGAATTAAGAATTAAGAATACATTAAAGAAAATTTCGAATTTCGAATTTCGAATTTCGAATTTCCTTTCTGTTTCTAAAAAACAGAAAGGTTTTACTTTACTTATAGCTGTGGTTATTTCATCTTTATTGCTTTCTATTGGTATGGCAATTTTAAATTCAACTTTAAAAGGTTTTGAGCTTTCAATTTTGGTAAGAAACTCCCAGTTTGCATTTTATGCCGCTGACTCTGGTCTTGAGTGTGCTCTTTATTGGGATATAAAAGGAGAAATTTTTGCCACATCAACAGAGCCAGTTGATATGAGCCCCCCTGTAAAAAATTGCGCAGGTAGTGCCGATATAAGGACCATATGGACGATATCTAATCGTACTGCAAACGGAGCTCTTACTACGTTTCGCTTAGATTTTCCAAATTCATACTGCGCTATTGTTGCTGTAAAAAAATCTGATAGTTCGCCATATACCACAATAGAATCCAGAGGATATAATACTTGCACCAGCGGTGATCCAAAGAGGGTAGAGAGGGCGATTAGAATAACGTATGACTAAAGGTGAAGCAAAAGATAGAATACAAAAACTTCGTTTGTTGATAGAGAAACACAACTATCTCTATCACGTGAAGGATGCTCCTGAGATTTCTGATGAAGCATATGACGCTCTCATGAGGGAACTTTTTGAATTGGAGAATAGGTTTCCAGAATACAGAGTAAAAAATAGCCCAACCTCAAGGATTGGTGGTGATGTTATAGACTCTTTTAAAAAAGTAAAACACCAAGTTTCTCAATGGTCTTTTGATAATATTTTTAACGAAAAAGAACTTGTAGAGTGGGATAAAAAAACAAAAAGATTTATCGAAAAAGCAGGGGAATCTTTTGGTGAAAATGTTTCCTATGTATGTGAGCCCAAAATAGACGGTTTGAAAATAATACTTACATATGAAGATGGCGGGCTTGTATTAGCTGCTACACGTGGAGATGGCACAACAGGTGAAGATGTGACACACAATGTCCGCACGATAAAAAGCGTACCATTACTATTAAAAGAAAAAATAAACATTGTGGCTGTTGGAGAATGTTGGCTTCCGGTAGATGAGTTTGAGAGAATAAATAAAGAAAGAAAACATGCTGGCAAGGACTTATTTGCAAACCCAAGAAATGCAGCTGCCGGTACACTTAGACAGCTTGATCCTAAAATAGCATCATCAAGAAATCTAGATTGTTTTATATACGATATTGACTATATTTCAGTGAATAAACCCAAGACACAAATTGAAGAATTAAAACTACTTGAACATCTTGGATTCAAGACCAACTCTCTTAATAAATTATGTAACGGCATATCAGGGGTAGAGAGTTATTATAAAAAATTACAAGCCCAAAAAGAAAAACAAGAATATGGTGTGGATGGTGTGGTGATTAAAATAAATGATATCTTCTTACAAGAATCTTTGGGTTACACAGCAAAGTCTCCGCGTTTTGGTGTTGCTTATAAATTTGAAGCAGAACAAGTAACCACAAAAGTTATTGATATTGTTCTCCAAGTTGGACGCACGGGAGTCATTACGCCAGTTGCAATACTGGAGCCCGTGGAGGTTGCTGGATCAACAGTATCAAGGGCTACCCTACATAATGAAGATGAAATAGAAAGACTTGATGTAAGGATTGGAGACACTGTTATACTTCAAAAAGCAGGGGACGTAATACCGGATATTGTGAGTGTATTAAAAGAGCTTCGTACGGGTAAAGAAAAGAAATTTATTTTTCCAGATAAAGTTTCTGGTTGTGGAGGAGATGGAAGTATAGAAAGGATTCCCGGACAATCTGCGCACAGGTGTATAGATAAAAATTCTTTCGAATTACAAAAGCGTAAATTTTCATATTTTGTATCAAAAGCAAATTTCAATATTGAGGGCATGGGTCCTCAGATTGTAGAGCTTCTAATGGAGAATAATTTGATAAATGAATATGCGGATATTTTCAAACTACAAAGAGGAGATTTGCTGTCTCTTCCAAGATTTAAAGAAAAATCTGTTGATAATTTACTTGAATCTATAAACAAAGCCAGAAAGGTGACTCTTGCAAGATTAATAGCGTCATTGTCTATAGACCAAGTAGGCGAGGAGACTGCCATCATTCTTGCGGATAATTTTAGAAATATTGAATCATTGATAAACGCAAAACAAGACGAGCTGGAGAGAATACATGGCATCGGGGATGTTGTGGCAAAGTCAATTATTGATTGGTTTGCGTCAAAAAATAATATAAGAATTATTATTGACCTTCTTAAAGAGATTAAGGTTAAAAACACTATACCCCATATACTAAACCCTAATATCTATCAAAAAACTTTTGTACTTACTGGTACATTATCAACAATGACAAGAGATGAGGCAAAAGAACTAATCCGCAAAGCCAGTGGTTCTGTATCAAGTTCTGTTTCCTCAAAAACAGATTATGTAGTGGCTGGTGCTAACCCAGGGTCTAAAGCAGATGAAGCAAATAGGCTTGGTGTAAAAATTCTCACAGAAGAAGAGTTTATAAAAATGCTTAGTTGAGAGTAGAATGTAGAGGGTGGAGGGTGTGCAGCTGAATATAGAGATAATAGCTAAGAGTTTAGAATTTTAAATTTTTAATTTCGAATTTTGCCTAGCCCGCTGACGCAGTCGGCCAGGGATTTAATTTTGAATGTCCAATGATACAAAATACTAAATCCTAATATCGAAATACTAAACAATATCTAATTCGCCAGCCGGCGAACAAATGTTCAAAATTCAAAACGTGTTTAAATATTTGGCTAAAACCACACGGGATTATTTTGTATTAAAATAATCCCGTGTGGTTCGCCCGACAAAAATATCGAGGAGTTTTTGTTTAGGGGCTTGGAATTTGTTTAGGATTTCGATATTCGAATTTCGTGCTTCATTCTTCATAGACTTTAAAGACTTTCGACTTTACGGGCCTTACAAACTTCTTCCGTTATCCACATGCGCAACAACATTTATTCTACTTACAACTTATAATATATATATTACAAGTAAACAATAACTATTATATGTCAGCAATGCTTTGGGGTTTGGTACTTATAATTCTTGCTTGGTCTGTGCAGTTTTTTGCATCCTTGAAGAATCAAAAGCAAATCCAACCATCTTTTCTTGTTCTGTATTCACTAGGTTCACTTCTGCTTGTTGTAGATGCCTTTGGTGACACAGGTCTTACAACAAATGGTCTTTTGCAAATAGGAACACTATTCTTAGTGCTTCTTGTTTGGTTTAAGAGCAAGTAATTTTATATAATAAGAAAGGGCCTGGTCTTATGACCCGGCCCTTTTTTTGTGCCACCAGGTTTCTACCCAATCTGACACAAAAGTAGGAAATACAATCAAGAACAAAGGCACGGAAAACAGGAATATAAATGCTGTTTTACCACCATCAGACATGTGCATAAAACGGTAAAGCGGATTTACCAATAGCATAAGAACACAACCAACCAAGAACCATAGAATCCAGTGTCTCATTTTGTACCCCATTGTTAATCTAACCTTTATATAATCACGTATAAGTACAGAGGTCAAGTTTTGTAGAAACTCCTTCAGGTGATAGTATTATCTACATGATAGATAAAGAAAAAATTCATGAACTAGCCAATCTTGCTAGGATTAATATGACAGAAGAGGAAGAAAAAGAGCTCACTGGAGAAGTTGAGCATATTTTAGAGTTTGTAGAAAGCATACAAGAAGCATCGTCTGTAGAAAGTGATAATTTTAAAAATACTCAATCGTACAACGTGATGAGAAAGGACGATAACGAGCACAATAAATCTTTATATACAAAAGATTTAATAAGAGAGGCTCCAGATAAGGATGGAAACTACGTCAGGGTAAAAAAGATACTATAATGAAAAAATATCCAGAACTAACAATAAAAGAAGCATCAGTCTTGTTAGAAAAAAAAGAACTTAGTTCAAAAGATCTTACAGAAATGGTTCTTGATGTTGCAGAAGAAAAGAACGGAGACATAAATGCCTACCTTGAAATTTTCGATGATTGTTTGGAGCAAGCGGAAGAAGCAGACAAATTAAGATCTAACGGTAATACAGAGGCACTTTGCGGTGTACCAATTGCAATAAAAGATAATATTTTAATCAAAGACAGAAGAGTGACGGCTGCGTCAAAAATACTTGAAGGCTATAGAGCTGTGTACGACGCAACAGTAATAAGTAAGTTAAAAACAAAAGGATCTGTTTTTATTGGTAGAACAAATCTTGATGAGTTTGCCATGGGCGCTTCTACAGAAAATTCAGCTTATGGATCAACAAAGAATCCACTCGATACGACCAGGGTTCCTGGTGGGTCTTCTGGTGGTTCTGCCGCCGCTATTGCTATGGGTGGCGCATTAGGTGCGCTTGGTTCTGATACCGCTGGATCTATAAGACAGCCAGCATCTTTTTGTGGACTTGTGGGTCTAAAGCCAACATATGGTTCTGTTTCTAGACATGGGCTTATCGCGCTTGGTTCGTCTCTGGATGTGATTGGTCCAATGACAAAAACCGTTGGAGATGCTGAAAT
>PCTT01000035.1:19323-23651 GCA_002771585.1 Candidatus Campbellbacteria bacterium CG22_combo_CG10-13_8_21_14_all_36_13
TTCCAAAAAAGGAAATATCTGGGAAGCCTAGAATTGGTATTTTTAATCTAGATGAGCTTGCCGGGGTTGGTGCGAAAATAGAGTCTTATGATAATTTCAATGCATCTGTAAATAAGATGCGTGATTTGGGTTATTCTGTAGAAGAGATAAGTTTAAAGAATATAAAATATGCTGTTCCAACATATTATGTAATATTACCAGCCGAAGCATCATCGAATCTTGCTCGTTTTGATGGGGTGAGATATGGACTGAGCGTTGATGGTGAAAATGGTATTGATGATTTTAAAAAGACTAAAGGAGCTGGTTTTGGCAAAGAGGTGAGACGCAGAATTATTATAGGCACGTATGTTCTTTCTGCTGGCTATAGTGATGAATATTACAAGAAGGCACTAAAGGTAAGGGAATTAATTTCACAAGATTTTAGAGAAGCCTTTAAATCTGTTGATATAATAATGACACCAACAACAGCGTCTTCGGCTTTTAAATTAGGTGAAAAAGTAAATGATCCAGTTGCCATGTATCTTGAAGACATTTTTACAGTACCAGCAAACCATACTGGCATACCAGCGCTTACTGTGCCATCTAACAAAAACAAAGATGGAGGCTTTGATGACATGCCTCTTGGCGTACAATTCATGGCGCCTCATATGCACGAGAGTCTTTTGTTCACAGTTGGAAAAGACTTTGAAAAATAAGAAGGTATTTAGTATGCGGTATACAGTATAAAGTATATTATAATCATATAGTATGACTTCTTATAATAAGATAAAGACTTTTACAGATTTAGAGGCTTGGAAGACTTCGCATAGACTGGTGTTGTGTATTTATAAAGTCACAAAAACTTTCCCTAAAGAAGAAATTTTTGGCCTTGTGTCACAGCTACGCAGAGCTGGTGTTTCTATTACTTCCAATATTGCAGAGGGTTTTTCAAGAAAGACAAAAAAAGATAAGGAACATTTCTACCTTATATCAATTGGCTCTTTAAAAGAAGTAGAAAGTCAGTTAATTCTTTCTAAGGATTTAGGATATGTTTCCGATCAGGATTATATACAACTTAGAGAATTAATGGCCAAGGTCTCTATGTTGTTGTACGGGTTACAAAAATCTGCTGTAGATAAAATATAATAATAAATATAAGTTGTGAATTTTCAACTAAGTGTCGTTTAATAATCACTGTATACTAAATACTAAATACGATATACTAAATACTGAACATGCAAAATTCAATCACATTTTTTAATTTTGAATACATATATCAATTAATTTATTACCTAATTACAGGTGATAAAAATATTGAGTTTCTTGAGCCAATATGGAATATTTTAATGATAGTTGGTTATTTATTAACGCTATTTTTTATTATAGGTATAGTCTATTCATTAATCAGGATAAATAGGATAAGAAAAGAAGAAAATCAAATTTTGCAAACTCTTACAGAAGAGGCAATGAGTAAAAAATCCGAACCGACAAATGCTAGATGGTTGAAAATTTTGGAACACCTAGATTCTCATAATGAAAATGATTGGAGGCTTGCGATAATTGAAGCAGACTTGATTCTAGAAGAGATGATGACACATCTTGGTTACCACCAAGAGGCATTAGGAGAGAAACTCAAAGCAGTTGAAAAGAGTGATTTCAACACCATCGAAAAAGCTTGGGAGGCTCACAAAATAAGAAACAGGATTGCTCATGAAGGTTCGTCTTTCAAGATTAGTCAACATGAAGCAAGGCGTGTAATAGGGCTTTATCAAAATGTTTTTGAAGAATTTGAGTTTCTTTAATTCCAACCTAGGTTCAACTTGCGACAATGGCTTCATTGAGCCGTTTTGGGAGCTGTCGCCACAATAAGTTTTTAATATTCTTAATTCTTAATTCGTAATTCGTAATTCGGAATACCGGCTTGACACGGCCTTTTAATCATATACAATACAACCTACATCTTTGGATTGAGGTGTTTTTTTATCAATTCGCTTGGAGCGCGAATTAACTCTATCGCCAAAAATGTATTTTTCTTTGAAAACAGAATACGTTTGTGCAAAAAAATAATACGTTTTACAGAATAAAAGTTGTTTCTTTTGTTCTGTCCAATTCTTAGGGAAAATTCTTCTTTCGAGAAGAAATTCCCGTCTTAATTTAGAGTTTGATCCTAGCTCAGGATGAACGCTGGCGACGTGGATAAGGCATGCAAGTCGAACGAGGCCTAGAGCCGAGTGGCAGACGAGGTAGTAACACGTGGGTTACGTACCCTATAGTCAAGGATAGCTACGAGAAATCGTGGGTAATACTTGATAGTCCGGTCAACACAAAGTTCGTGACTTTGTGTTGAAAGCACTAATTACGAAATCCTAAATACGAAACAATATCTAAATTTTAATGAACAAAGTTCAAAATAAATGTTTTGAGCATTCGGATTTAAAATTTCTAATTTGTTTCGCCTGCCTACCGTAGGTAGGAATTTCGATATTCGGATTTAGAGTTTTAACAAAATCGTTGATTTTGTGTTGATCGGTAAAGATTTATCGCTATAGGAACGGCCCGCGGAGCATCAGCTTGTTGGTAGTGTAATAGACTACCAAGGCTATGACGCTTAGGGGAGGTGAGAGCCTGACCCCCACCGATGGAACTGAGATACGGTCCATACACCTACGGGTGGCCGCAGTCGAGAATCTTCCGCAATGGACGAAAGTCTGACGGAGCGACGTCGCGTGGTAGATGAAGCGCTTCGGCGTGTAAATA
This sequence comes from Candidatus Campbellbacteria bacterium CG22_combo_CG10-13_8_21_14_all_36_13, assembly GCA_002771585.1. Lineage (GTDB taxonomy): Bacteria > Patescibacteriota > Minisyncoccia > Phycocordibacterales > PCTT01 > 21-14-all-36-13. Next base: position 22,060 of record PCTT01000035.1, read on the forward strand.
CCTTTTATGGAGGAGAAAGTTTATTGATGTTACTTCATGAATAAGGGGCTCCTAAACTCGTGCCAGCAGGAGCGGTAATACGAGTGCCCCAAGCGTTATCCGGAATTACTGGGCGTAAAGGGTGTGTAGGTGGTATTGTTAGTCTTTTGTTAAAGCCTTGGGCTCAACCCAAGAACCGCAAGAGAAACGGCAATACTAGAGGGTGTGAGAGGTATATGGAACTCATAGTGTAGGGGTGAAATCCGTTGATATTATGAGGAACACCAAATGCGAAGGCAATATACTGGCGCATTCCTGACACTGAAACACGAAAGCCAGGGTAGCGAAAGGGATTAGATAGATCCCGGTACCGCATTATAATAGTACCGAAGGTGTCCCCCCAAATCGTGAGATTTGGGTGTGCATTCAGCTGTATCGGAGAAATTCTCAAATTAAAATGAGTTACTACAGCTCGATTTGAGAGAATTCCGAGGGAAGTATCGGCCATATTTGGCAGGATACCCCGTAGAGACTATGAATTTGAGCAAAGATAGGAGGTGCTTAATGTAAAATCATAAAAGTTATGAAAATATATTATCAAGTGCCTTTGTCGGATCGTACCAAGGAGGTAATCCTCGGTACATTATTGGGAGATGGTTCTCTCAAAAAACAGAAAAATTATAAAAATGTTCGTTTGCAATTTAGGCATAGCGAACAAGATAAAGAATATTTTTTCTGGAAAGCAGATCAGTTACGAGAAATAGCAGGAGATAAAAGCGTCAATCTTCAAAAACCTGATGGTTATTCAAAAAATAATAAATTACGGTTTTTGAGTAAGGCCTTACCTGCATTGACCGAACTATACGAACTCACTCATACAAAAAACACACTTAAAATACAAAGGACATGGCTCAATAATATGACACCGTTGTCACTTGCTGTATGGTGGTGTGATGATGGTTCGTTAATAGGAGAAGGAGGAAGGAAGGGAGTGTTTTGTACGGATGGTTTTGATAAAGAGTCTGTCAAAATACTTGCAAAGTATATGGATACTGTATGGCACATACATACCAAAGTAGCTCCAATTTATCGCAAAAGAGGTGATAAAAATGAGCAATATTGGAGATTGTGGATACAGTCGTCTGAGGAATTACAAAAATTTCTTAAAATTATTATTCCACACATATCCTCTAAGGATATGTTACGAAAAGTCCTTCTATTATATAAAGATTCTCAAATTCAACAACGCTGGATATCTGAAGTAGCTTCACTTAGTATTTTTCCTGAATCTATCATTGTGGCAGAGTTAGAAAAGAAAAAGAAAAGATGGAAAGCATTCAGATAATGATATAGTCCAATCTTTATGGTGACATAAAGCATAATATAATTATGACCCCTGTAGTCCTGGCCGTAAACGTTGTCCGCTAGCTTTTTGGAGTATCGACCCTCTAAGAGGCGAAGCTAACGCATTAAGCGGACCGCCTGGGCAGTACGGCCGCAAGGCTAAAACTCAAAGGAATAGACGGGGGCTCGCACAAGCGGTGGATCATGTGGTTTAATTCGATGGTAAACGAAGAACCTCACCAGGACTTGAAACCTAGACGACGAGCTTT
>PCTT01000020.1:0-147 GCA_002771585.1 Candidatus Campbellbacteria bacterium CG22_combo_CG10-13_8_21_14_all_36_13
AACATCACATCTCCAAAGTTAAGCACCTTTGGATACTTTTTGTTTACTATTGTGGTAATAAGATCAGGCGCCTCAACCTGCACCACGAGAAGAAACGAAACGGCAATCAAAACCAGAAACAACCACAAGTTATTTTTAAGAAACTTC
>PCTT01000020.1:246-1355 GCA_002771585.1 Candidatus Campbellbacteria bacterium CG22_combo_CG10-13_8_21_14_all_36_13
CCCAGCTACTCCGAGCGGACTCGGACGGTTTTATTTAAACAAAACCAACTGTGGATAAATCAACTTTGATTTTCTATTTTTGTTCTATTATAATTAATATGTAGTAAACAAGCCAAATTTTTATGCTCACAAAACGCCAAAAAGAAGTTCTCGACTTCGTAGAAAAATACTCACACAAGAAAGGATATGCCCCTTCTTTTGAAGAAATCAGAAAACAGCTAAAGCTCGCTTCAGTTTCAACTGTTCATTTCCATATTTCAAAACTCAAAGAGGGTGACTATTTAGGAAAAACAGGAAATAAAGCTCGATCTATTAGTGTGGCGTCTAAAGAACCGATGGTAAAAATTCCTCTTTTAGGAATAATAGCCGCCGGAGAACCAATAGAAGCAATTCAGCAAAATGAATTTATTGCTTTTCCTAAAACAAAACTACCCAGCGATGGAAATCTTTATGCTTTGCGTGTAGAGGGTAACAGCATGATTGATGAAAATATAAAAGACGGAGATATTGTTTTAGTAAAACAACAAAATGTTGCAGAAAATGGCGAGAGAGTTGTTGCACTAATAGATAATCACGAAGCAACACTAAAGAAATTTTATAAAGAACGAGGATATATCCGTCTACAACCTGCGAATAAAACTTTTGAGCCGATTATTATAAGAAAACATCAAGATATTAAAATTCAAGGAATTGTTATTGATGTTATTAAAAATGATGAAGAATTACAGGCGGAGAAAATAACAATAACGAAAGAAATAAAAAAGGTGGGGAAACTACCTCTCAATCAGATCATTTTGGGAGACGCAATTCAAGAGTTAAGAAAACTCCCTGATGAAAGTTGCGACGTAGTTATAATTGATCCACCTTATAATATTGGTAAGGATTTTGGAAATAATATAGATAAAAGAGAACTTGGGGAATATGTGAAGTGGTGTAAAAGTTGGATAAATGAAAGTATAAGAATTCTAAAGCCGAATGGCACGATGTTTATTTACGGTTTTAGTGAGATTTTGGCGTATCTCTCTGTTGAAATTCCTATACAGAAAAGATGGCTTATTTGGCATTACACGAATAAAAATGTTGCTTCCCTTAATTTCTGGCAAAGAAGT
>PCTT01000020.1:1363-1510 GCA_002771585.1 Candidatus Campbellbacteria bacterium CG22_combo_CG10-13_8_21_14_all_36_13
CATAATCTGTGCTTGGAAAGAGAAACCTGTTTTCAATAGAGATGAGGTTAGAGAGCCATATACAGAGGGTTTTTTAAACGGAGCCGCTGGAAAAATGCGAAAAGGAACAATGGGGAGATTTAGTAGTAGTGGTTTAGAAACTATTTA
>PCTT01000020.1:1708-2165 GCA_002771585.1 Candidatus Campbellbacteria bacterium CG22_combo_CG10-13_8_21_14_all_36_13
AATAAAGTCTGCTATGCCCCAAAAAGATGGTGTTGTATTGGTACCTTTTGTTGGTACCGGTTCGGAGTGTGCGGCAGCAAAAGAATTAGGTCAATCGTATATTGGTTTTGAGATTAACCCTGATTATGTGAGATTGGCAGAAAAAATGGTAGGTGATAAAAAATTAATTGCTAAATTATTTTAGCGTCTATTTCCGCCTTTTCTTTTTCAAAGGCATGGGGAGTAAACACAACAAAGCCATTCGGAAAACGTTTTAGATCTTTATTAGCCATAAACCTCGCATATGGCAATTTATCTGTACCATCTTTTTTCTTTGGATTTTCGAAATAATCACCGCTTGGAACTTCGTAATTAATATCAATAAATCGTCCTTCTATTTTAATTTTAACCCCACCCTTACCACGTCTCACTTCCCCACTAAACGATTTCTTTTTAACTTGATAGTTCAAAATTTTTC
>PCTT01000020.1:2233-2873 GCA_002771585.1 Candidatus Campbellbacteria bacterium CG22_combo_CG10-13_8_21_14_all_36_13
CCAAAAACTGACTCTGCCACATACCCAGCATGTATTTGAGTAATTATACTTGCCCACGTCCTATAAATTCTTGCGGGAAGTCCACGATAAAAACAATCTTTACACATAGTTGTTCGTTCTCTAAAAGATTCTATCTCTGTTTTTTGTGCATTTAAATACTCTTGGTAAAAATCTTCAAAAGACAAAAATTTCTTTTGATCCCAATATACCTTGTAAAGCGCCTTAATTGCTTGAACATCTTTAGGCATGTCCATTTCTACAATTTTAATAGGCCTATATTTATCACGGTAGGATCTAAGGTCAACTGATTGTAAAAATTTGTCGAATTTTTGTACTAACATAGGGGAAATGGGGTCAGGCACCCTTTCTCGGCCCTCCTCTCTTACGAATTGAGGTTTATACCCTTAATGAAATACGAGGTCATAACAAAAGTATACCAGAGCATGAAAAATATGCTTCTCGATCACAATAACTCTTCGAATCTGAAGACTCATCAGAGTCTGAATGACCTATAACGAGTTGGCTGCGGGACTTAAACGCAGTTAGAACCTCGTTAATGGCTACAAATACAACACAATTTGCTTTGGTTAGAATGCGGTAATGCTATAGAATAATCCTATGTTTGTATTTATCGATGAGT
>PCTT01000020.1:2903-5771 GCA_002771585.1 Candidatus Campbellbacteria bacterium CG22_combo_CG10-13_8_21_14_all_36_13
TCCATAAAGCCGTCGAGCACTCTACCTTCGTTTTGGTCTATATAGAAATCAAGGATCATGATGAAGTGATCTCAAAATTTGAAGAATTAGAGAAACATTTTAATATAGATCACTTTCATTGGTCAGAAGTTGTTTGGAAAATTAAAGAGCAGTTCATTGGTAAGGTTTTAAAACTGGATTTCAAAGCTAAGATCGCAGTAATTAAGAATCCAATTAATTCTTCGGAAGAGTTAGAGAAAGCACTTATACATCTTCTGGTTGAGCGTGATGTAACCAGGGTGTTTATCGATGGCAAGAAACCTAAATGGTATGAGCGAAAGATCAAGAAGGTGCTTCGAGATAAGGGTATGTCTATCAGGAAACTCCATACGGTAAATAGTCGCCAATATCCGGGTGTTCGTTTAGCTGATCTTGTAGCTGGACTATCTAGAGCTCACTTTGATGGTAGAAATCAAAAGGTTGAGAAGTATTACGAACGCCTTGAGAAAAAGACTATCGTAGTAAGCCAGATAAATTGAAACCACCCCCGTGAGGGGGTGGTCAGAGGTGGTCGGTAGAGCTTACGCCCTTTCCCACTGGGATTTGTCCCGAACCTCTAGTTATGTATGTATCGTATCAGATACATATTTTCTGTCAACCCTATGTAGAGCTTAAAAAGAGTTAAATGAAAGCATCTCGGGCGCGATAACTCTTCGAGTCTGAGCGACTTACTTCAAACCGACTGCGGGACATACAGAATTGGGAAACCCAGCTACTCCGAGTATACTCGGACGCTCTAGGACGGCTTTATTTAAATAAAGCCAACTTCATAGCAAAGAAAGACAAGGTGAGTGCTTGATTTTCAACTATCTTTATAACCGGCTTCCCGGGACCGTGTCCTGCTTCTATTTCAGTAAATACGAGGACTTTATTTTCTTTGTTTACCCCTTGTAATATTGCAGCCATCTTACGAGCATGAAGCGGGTCAACTCTAGTGTCTTTCTCGGCTGTGTTAAAGAAAAAATCTGGATATCTTTCTCCCTCTTTCACATTGTGATATGGACTCCATTTAAGTATTCTTTCTAGCTCTTCTTTTATGTCAGGGTTTCCATATTCATGAACCCATCGGATAGCAATACCAAATTTTGGAAAACGAGCCATATCAGTTAGAGGAACCTTAGAACAAACAGCATTAAATAAGTCAGGTCTCTGTACGCCCACAGCTGAAACAAGAAGACCTCCATTACTACCACCAACAATTCCAAGATGTTCTTTACTTGTATATTTTTGAGAGATTAAATACTCTCCAGCAGAAATAAAGTCATCAAAAGAATTTTGTTTATTTTCCTTAATCCCTCCTTTGTGCCACTTGTCACCAAATTCACCACCTCCTCGAATATTAGCTACTACAAAAATACCACCTCTTTCTATCCATGGTATCCAATTTCTCATGAATACTGGTGTGTTAGTTTTGTTAAAACCACCGTATCCATAAAGAATTGTTGGATTTGTCCCATCCCGCAAAAGATCCTTTTTATGAAAAATAAACATTGGAACACTCGTACCATCATTTGATATATACCACTCTTGCTTTACTTCATAATCATCTGGATTGATAGGATTATCAGTCTTTCTATATTCTTTATACGAAGATGTAGAGGGGTCATATTGATAGGTAATTTTTGGAAAGACAAAAGAAACTACCCCATAAAAAAACTCTTCCTCATCTCTTCGCCCAGATATACCTGCAAGACTCGAATATTTAGGTAAAGGTATTTTCCCAACTTCTATTCCTTCATAATCAAATACAAAAACTTCTGAACACACATTAACAAGATACCCGACAAGAATTTTACTTTTGGTGACCTTTAACGACTCAAGTAAATATTCTCTCTCAGAGATGAAATCTTCCCATTCATCAAGAGGTTTATAGAGGTCTTCATAAGTAGACCAGAGCACCCGATAATTATTTGCTTTGTAATTGGTTTTAAGTAAGACCTTATCTCTAAGGAAGCGTACTGAGAATTTTGATGGTATACCAACAATAAGAGGCTTGGTTACCTTTGTTTCTCTGTTATAAATATAAACCTCATTTTCAGCCCATGTTTGAGAAACCTCTATACTCAAAAGTTTGCCATCTGGAGAAAGACCAATACCAATCATGTCATCTTTGGGACGATCTGCACCAAAGATTAATTCATCATTATTGGGATTATCACCTAGTTTATGTAGATAAACTTTTGTGTGGAGATGCTCTTCATTTTTTGGAACAGTTCCGGGACGAGGATTACGAGTATAAAAGAAAGCGGAATCATCAGGTAGCCATCGCACCGAAGAATGGCGACAATGAATTATTCTTTCGGATAGTTCTTCGTTTGTCTCAATATCTTTTATATATAATGTTGCCATCTCATCTCCACCTTCTGAGATCCCATAAGCGATATACTTTCCAGAATAAGATGGAGACCAAAAATCAATTGATACGGTATTACCCTCTCTTTTATTATTCGGATCAAAAAGCTTTACAGGCACACCATCTAGCCTATTCTTTACATATAAGACGGACTGATCCTCATCAGGCTGACGCTCGGTAAAAAAGTATCTTCCTTTAACAGGGATAGGGTTTGAAAAGTTAACAACCTTAAAATTATTCGTGAGCTCTTTTGAAAAAGATTCAAAAGAATCTTTTTTTAAAATCTTATCAGTTTGCTCATTTTGGAGATTAATCCATTCCTTAACCTCAGAATCATTTGAATCTTCCAGCCAGCGATACGGATCAGCTACTTTGATGCCGTTTATGTCATCTATAATATCTTGTTTTTTGGGTTGAAAAATATTCATATTTTGATAATGATAACATTATATATAGTTTTGACCCGTTTAATACAA
>PCTT01000007.1:0-593 GCA_002771585.1 Candidatus Campbellbacteria bacterium CG22_combo_CG10-13_8_21_14_all_36_13
TTTGGAATGTAATACGCGGCAAATTCTGGAAAACAAAAATAATTGCTACCGACCCAGAGATAGTATAAAGTGCCAATCAACGAATGATTCAAATATTACGAATGGAAACGAATAAAACAAAGAAAGATACGAAAGTGCTTTACCCAGAACTATCTTATAAGATTGTTGGTTTGGCATTTGATGTACACAATGAATTAGGTCAATTCGCGAGGGAGAAGCAATACGCAGACCTATTGGAGGAAAAGTTTAAAGCTGAGAATATAAAATACAGACGGGAACTTATTATGGGAGATTCCGGTAATATTGCCGATTTTATTGTCGGAGAAGAAGAAATTTTATTGGAATTAAAGACTGCTCGTATTCTTGGCAGAGCACATTTTCACCAAATACAAAATTATCTTCAGCAATCTCATATTAAATTAGGTATTCTTATAAACTTTAGCGATAAATATCTTCGTCCCAAGCGCATTCTTCGCATTGGAGACAAACATTTGCAGTGATTTGTAGATTGGTATATATTCGCAGATTAGAACTTTATGAATATCCGCAATTTTTCCATCATAGCTCACATTGATCATGGTAAGTCTACCTTG
>PCTT01000007.1:658-3387 GCA_002771585.1 Candidatus Campbellbacteria bacterium CG22_combo_CG10-13_8_21_14_all_36_13
ATCTGGAGCGGGAACGCGGTATAACCATAAAAATGCAGCCAGTGAGAATGGTCTATCGACAAAAATTTCCAATTTCCAATTCTCAATTTCCAATAAATGAGCCAATTTCCAATGAAAATTCAAACATTGAAAATTCAATGAAAATTGCAAAATTGAAAAATGAAAATTCAAATTCAGAATACATTCTGAATTTGATTGACACACCAGGCCATATAGATTTTTCTTACGAAGTATCCCGCGCCCTTCGCGCAGTGGAGGGTTCCTTGCTTTTGGTCGATGCGACACAGGGGGTGCAAGCTCAAACATTGACCACTTTGGGTATGGCGCAATCTGTCGGCTTAATGATCATCCCTGTAATTTCTAAAATAGATTCTCCTCTTGCGCGGATAGATGAAGTTCTGGATGAGATTAAAAATCTTTTGAAAGTGGAAAAAGAAGAAATATTGCTGGTTTCCGGGAAGACAGGGGAAGGCGTTGAGGAACTTTTAAATACGATTATAAAAAAAGTTCCTCCGCCGACTGATGCAGAATCCTCGCTTCGCTCGGCGCAGAACATCGCAGACGGTACGCAGAAGAACGCGGAATTAATTCAGCGTCAGTCTGCGTCTAGTCAGCGTGAGTCTGCGAATGCCTTTAGGGCATTAGTGTTTGATTTCAAATATTCCAATCACCGCGGGGTGACTGTTTTTGTCCGTGTATTTGAGGGATCCGTTAAACAAGGCGATAAGTTGAAATTCAAGGTGGCAGACAAGGTTTTCCAATCCCTAGAGGTGGGCATATTGTCTCCGGGAGAAAGTAAGGTGTCGGAACTTAGGGCGGGGGAGATTGGCTATATAGTCACGGGCATCAAGGAACCGGGTATAGCTTCAGTAGGTGATACCGTTACATCTGTAGAAGATACTGGTCCTGCTATGGCCGGTTACGATAAACCTCCCGGCGTAGTGTGGGCCTCTGTTTATCCGGAAAGTCAGGATGATTTCACTTTATTGCGCCAGGCTCTTTTGAAACTGCGTTTATCGGATTCGGCTTTTTCTTTTGAAGAAGAATCTTCGGGGGTGCTTGGCAGGGGTTTTCGGGCCGGATTTTTAGGCATGCTTCATTTAGAAATTATTACCGAAAGATTAAAGAGAGAATTTGATCTGCCTTTAGTTATTACTCTCCCGAGCATCACATATAGAATTGTATATAAAGATGGACACGAAGGTAAAATATATACACCGTCGCTTTTTCCAGAAGATCATCTTATAAATTCTGTTTGGGAGCCGTGGGTGAATGCCACTATTATTGTTCCACCCAAATTTATCAGCACGGTTATTCAACTTTTATACGAATTTGAAGCGGAACTTGGTGAGACAAAAGATTTTGGTGAGGCCAGGACATCTCTTAATTTAGAAATGCCGCTTCGAGAGTTGATGAGGGGTTTCTTTGATAAGCTGAAGAGCGTGACTTCAGGCTTTGGCTCCATGTCTTACTCTATTTCCGGAGAAAGGCTGGCGGATGTTACTCGTCTGGATATTTTGATAGCGGACGAAATCGTACCCTCTTTGGCTAAAGTGGTGTCCAAAAGGCAGGTTGAGACAGAATCCGAAGCTGATGTGGATAAACTGGTCGCTATTTTGCCCAGACAGATGTTTACGCTCAAAATTCAGGCCAAAGCATTAGGTCGTATCATATCTTCCCGTACATTAAGCGGTATGAAAAAAGATGTTACCCAGCATATGTACGGAGGCGACATCACCCGTAAAATGAAGCTTCGAGAGAAGCAGAAGAAAGGCAAGAAGAAGATGAAAGGGCACGGGAAAGTCAACATACCCCAAGATGTTTTTCTCAAGATGATCAGGCGTGGTTGAAAAGTTCCAATCAACGAATGATACGAATTCTACAAATGGCTACAAATGAATTCTATTCGTAGATATTTGCAGATGGGCACTTTAAAAGAATGGTGAGAAGAGAAGAACCATGCTTATGATGATAAGTATGGAGAGTGCCATCCAGATTATTTTAACTTTTTTTCTGTGTCTCTTATCGAATAACATGTCTGTTATGTTACCATAAATCGGGCAGGACTCTAATAGTGGCCAACCTGGAGGCTAAACCTCCAAGCGGGGAGCTCTGTTTAATTAGATAAATTTCTATCATGAGAGAATTAGGCAGAAAAAAAGGCATCAGGCGCGCAATCTACTCTATACCCGACATTATTATCTTAGCAATTATCGCTTTTTTTCTTGTTAAAGGAGCTGTCGGCATGATAAATAAAAAGTGGGCAAGCACAGAGCGTTTGAATAATTTGGAAGAGGAGGTGATCGCCATGGCGAACAGAGAAAGGGAACTAAGGGAAGGTATCGCTCGTCTGGAAACCGAAGAAGGGATAAAGGGAGAGATAAGAGAAAGATTCAATGTTACAGAAGAGGGCGAGCATGTCGCTCTTATTGTCGATGACGAGAGCGCGTCAAGTTCAGACGACAACCTGAAGTCACCTTGGTATATGAGATTATTGAATGCTATAATGAATTTATATGAATGATAATCACAAAAAAGTAGAGATTTATAGCACCGAAAGTTGCCACTTTTGCCATATGGCTAAAGAATTTTTTCTCGCCAATAATATTCCTTTTACTGATTACAATGTCGGTGCCGATACGGATAAGAGGGCGGAGATGGTGGAAAAAAGCGGACAAATGGGCGTGCCCGTGATAATTATTGACGATAAGGATATAGTTGTCGGCTTT
>PCTT01000007.1:3400-4462 GCA_002771585.1 Candidatus Campbellbacteria bacterium CG22_combo_CG10-13_8_21_14_all_36_13
GGGCGTGCCCGTGATAATTATTGACGATAAGGATATAGTTGTCGGCTTTGACAAAAAGACCCTGTCTAGCCTACTAGGAATTTCCAGTTAATTCCGCCCGCTAGGCAAGACCGAACGAAACCCGAAACCCCGAAATAAAATAAACTTAATCGTTTCTTCTGGTGTTTGTTCCAAGGCACCTTGCTAGGTCTTGCCTAGCAAGTTAAGATAGATTCATGTCCATACGCAAAAGACCATTTGTACCCGGTGAGTATTATCATCTTTATAATCGAGGTAACAGTAAGCAGCAGATTTTCCGTGACGCACAAGATTATCGGCGCTTCATTACCCTTCTTTACACCTGCAATTCGGAAAACAATTTCAAAATGTTTCTAGTCGAAAGTACTTCAGACAAAGATCCGTATCTTTGGGACAGAGGAAACCCAATTGTCTATATCGGTGCATACTGCCTAATGCCGAACCACTTTCACATTCTTATTGCAGAAAAAGAGAAGGGTGGTATAAGCAAGTTCATGCAAAAACTCTCTACCGCTTATGTTATGTATTACAATCAGAAGTATGGAAGAACGGGCGGACTTTTTGAGGGGAAATTTAAGTCCGAGTATTTATTCGAAGACCGCTATTTGAAATATATCTTCTCTTACATCCACTTGAATCCGGTAAAGTTAATACAAAAAGATTGGAAAGAAATAGGTATTAGAAACAACAAGGCTGTTCTTAAATATTTAAAAGACTATGAGTATTCAAGTTATTTCGAGTATCTTGGGGTGGGAAGAAAGCAAAGTAAAATTATAGATAGAAAACCTTACCCGAACTATTTTTCATCGATAAAGAATTTTCAAGAAGAAATAGTTGAGTGGCTAAGCTATGACGATACTCTGGAGTAACTTATTGCAACTTGCTAGGTCTTCCTAGAAAGTAGGTCTTACTTTGTATTAAGTACACACTGCAATTCATAAGTAGTGCCGAGGACCAGAGTCGAACTGGTGACATCTTCCTCTTCAGGGAAGCGCTCTACCAACTGAGCTACCTCGGCGTTTTTCTTTTAAGGCAAATTTCTAA
>PCTT01000002.1:0-147 GCA_002771585.1 Candidatus Campbellbacteria bacterium CG22_combo_CG10-13_8_21_14_all_36_13
GACTACTCAAACAAGCATCAACTCTGTGATGACCGACAGCTTATTGGAGCATGCTACCGCCAGTAGCCAGACCCTTACCTCCAGATTGGCGGAACAGGCATTTTCCTTGAAGGTAAGCTGGAGACCGCAAATCCAGGTCTGTGGCAG
>PCTT01000002.1:163-332 GCA_002771585.1 Candidatus Campbellbacteria bacterium CG22_combo_CG10-13_8_21_14_all_36_13
TCGGCTGATGTCAAGTCGGCCCGCCAAACAATGACCAAAGAAACCGCACTCGTATTACCTTATCGGTTCCTGAACCGCACCCTCGCCTTCACGGCATGGTAAAATTAAGGTCACTGCTACGATTGCGTTCATCTGCGGAATGATTTCTTGTGGACTAGGCTTGACTGTT
>PCTT01000002.1:400-12699 GCA_002771585.1 Candidatus Campbellbacteria bacterium CG22_combo_CG10-13_8_21_14_all_36_13
AATACACCCGATAGCTGGAGGAGTTCGGGTTTTATTGTATCAAAATGAGTAATTTAATTACCAAAGTATCTAGAAATTCAAGTCTCAAAAAGGCTTGGTTTAATATTAAACACAGACCAGACTCAAGAGGCCTTGACGGAGTAACTATTGATGAATTTGAATCTAATTTAAGTGATGAACTAAGTCGTCTAAGACAAAATCTACTATCTGGAAGATATAAGTTTACTCCACTTAAAGGCGTGGCTATCGATAAGGAAAGTGGTGCGGGCAAAAGACCGCTGAAAGTACCAGCCGTTAGAGATAGGGTTATTCAAAAATCGATTGAATTAGTTATTAGGCCCTTTATAAAACGTAAGTACAAAATTGAAAACCCTGCTAGCTTTGCTTACATAAGAAATCGCTCTGTTGAGGACGCAATTAAGAAAATTATTCAATTTCGCAAAGAGGGTTACGGGTGGGTATATAAAGCAGACATTGAAAAGTTTTTTGATACAGTTGATGTTAATTTACTCCTAAATGAATTAATTTATCCATGCCTACCAGATGACAGTCTAAACCAAATAATAAAAGATGCTCTGACTATTGAACTTGGTAATGTCGAAGCACTAGAAAAAGCTAAAGTTTACGATATCTTTCCTGGCTCAGGCATACCTCAAGGAGGAACTCTTTCTCCTCTATTTGCAAATGTGTATTTAAATCCCTTTGACATGGAGATGCTTGGAAATGACTACAAGCTTGTCAGATACGCAGATGACCTAATTGTTCTATGTAAAGACGAGAGCGAAGCAAAAAATGCAGATGCCTTAGCAAGAAGAATAATTGAAAAAGACCTGAAACTGAAGATTCATCCGACTAAAATAGGTAAACCAAGAGGTAAGGAGAAAAACAGCCATATCATGCCAGCTAAAGAGTTTGAGTTCCTGGGAATACGTTTTCAGGGCTCTAAAATATATCCTGCACCCAGCAAATTTGAAAAAGTTGTGAGTAAAATCAAAATGCAGGCCAAGAATCCAGAGGATTTCAATTTAATTGGTAGGCTTAATTATCTCAAGTCCATAGTTGAAAGGTGGGGAGCTAATTATCATTATACTGATTACGATAAAGCACTATATGCTGGACTAGATAAACATTTAGAAATAGTGGTGCGACAGATGTTTATTAACAGTGGCTACGAGTTCTCTAAAAAGATAACACCAGAAGATAGCTTAAAAAAGGTTGGATTAATTACTTTTAAACAAAGTCTCAATCATTACAAAGGATTAATTGCTTACAGAAGAGAGGCAAGAAAAAAGACTGCAGGTAGTTAGTAGTTGTGTTTACTCAATGTCTTTTTTGGTTCCAGAAACTATACCCGCAAAAAGTAGGCCCATTAGCAACAAGTTATTAGCCGAGGTTCTTGCAAACTTAGCCCACTCAGGAATGTCTAAATCCCTTGTGTCTTCAATATATTGCTCGGCGCAAGGCCCTCTCCCATCATTCTGGCAGACTATTTCTCCAGTTGGATAGCTGGGACCATGTGGCATGTAACGATTAACATAAAAAGTTAATCCAGCCCCCACTACCAGAAGAATCCATATCGTGGCCGTGGTAACTTTCCTGAGTTTTCCTGTCAGAATATCAGACAGCAGAAGTTTAATAAAAAGGCCATATATAAATAATAGAATGAAAAAAATACCTCCCATCATCATGTCCCAAATTAGAGCTAATATACCAACTGCGATGACCGCCTTATGCTTTTTAAAGAAATCAATCATATATTTCCATTTCTTATCTCATGTCTCACTAAGGCATTAAATGTCGAGAAGGAATCAACCTTTTTCTTGTATTCTGGATTTCCCAATCCTTGTTTTTCCACAAAAATATTTATTCTGTCCTTTAATTCTTCAGGCAAGGGTCGGTCATCTCCCTCTCCATGAGAAGTGTCTTCAGGATTACCAAAAACAGGATGATGTTTTGCCACCATGTTTAGCGCTTCTTCGACAGGCTTTCCTTGTTCTAACAAGGCCAGATAAAGAGTTGTTTTGGACATTTCATCAACCTTTAACATCATCATTCTTTCCACCCCATGTAAGTTCCACCATGCCCTAATATCTTCATCTCTGACACCTTCTTTCCTCTTTTTTTCAAGTGAAGCATGAGCCTTTTCATCAGTCTTGGCTTTTTCAATAATAAGGTCCCCAGCCATTGGAGGCATTTTGTTTTGTTTATCTAATTCTATTGCAGTGTCCAATAAACTTTGCGCTATTTCTCTTGAACCAAGAATACTGGAATACATTTCAAGTAGTTCTTGCTCTATTTGATTGTATTTATTGAAAAATCCCATGCTATTTACTTTATTTCATTTGCGATTTTCCACCCTGAGCCCATTTTAATCATTTCATAATTTACTACGTATGATTCTTTCTCACGTGTTAACTCTACTTGTAAAAACGCTTTTCCACTTTGACGTTCATATTGACTACGCAGAACCTCAAACTCCTTTATAGGCAACACTCTAAGATGGCGTTCTTTCTCGCTCACACACCTCTGGCGCCACACATCAGTATCAGATGCAACATATTGAACGAAGGCATCACAGTTTCCTACAATACGGTGAGTTGTCGCTTTTTCAAACGCCCTTACTGCAGAACTTTTCTGAAATAAACCACTGTAAAAAGTCGAGGCCACAACCAACCCCGCGACTATAATTACAAAAGCTTTATTTTTGTTTGGTTGAGAATTCCAAAAATTACTAGCTGTTTTCATGTAGTTTGATTTAAGATTCAATAAAGGTTGCTTTTACACGCTTAGATTTAACCATGTAGGTGCCCCAAATTATAGCCCCGATAACAGTCCTAGCCACTTCAGAGCCTTGTTCAGAAATAAGCTGATTCATTTCTTCTCTCACTTCGAATGGAAAATTAAAGGAGGTAAATATCAGATAATCTATAATCATATAAATTGCACCAGATACTAAGAAGAGTATGTAATACTTTGGAAATAATTTATTCCTCTTAAAGTAAAGATAAATTAAATAGAAGCCAGCAAGCAGGAATAACATATCTAAAATCAACTCAAATTTTAATAATCCTGCGTATCCTGGAATATAAACATCAGAAGTAGGATTGCTTACATATTCCACTGCGCCACTTGTAAATAACGATACGCTCTCAGCTATACCGTAAATCGAGAAGCCAACACTGATAAAAAGAGCTAGCCCAACAACCGCCAACCATCCATTTAATCCTTTGAATTTATTCATTTCTTCCTCGGTCAAATTAAATGACCTTTCTAATGCAAAACCTTCTCTACGCCATTTAATTACAAAAGTTACTAAGACCGCAAGTATGGCTGACAAAAATACGACTCCGATAAAAGCATCCGCGAATCCATCTCCGTATCCATCAATTAACCCAAAAAATATTGTGAGAATTACAGCAATAACAACAGAAGAACGTAACCAGGTTCTGGAGAATTTGAATTCAACTGCTTGGATAGCACCTACTGCTGAAACAGGGTCCGAAACAGCCTCACCACACTTAGTGCAGAATTTTGCTCTATCATTTATTGCTGTTCCGCAGTGTTTACAAAACATATTATTGTTCGTTTAATGCTGTACTTAGTTTATCAGAAAATTCCAGAATCAACTCGGTAGAGATAATCACGCCAAGGTTTTGGTATGTACCCTCACTAATCGCAACAGGTACACCCACCATACAGCCTGACTCATCTACAGCTAATCCTCCAGAGTTTCCCTCATCTATTTTAGCTGAGGTGAGAATGACACCCTCGTCGGAGAAACTACTAAGAACTCCCTCGGTGATTGTTAGGTAATATCCTCCGCTTGTTTGAGGGTAGCCCAATATTCTTATTGAATCTCCAAGTTTATTTGTCTTAAACTGACAAATATCGTCATGTTTATATTGTTCATCAAAAATTGATACGAACTTTTTCGGATACCTACCATAGACTACTCCATCTTCATCTGTGAACACATCATATATCTCAAGATATGCTAAATCATATTCATCGCTTAACCCAGGAATAACTATTGGTTGTGCCCAATATACCTCATCTGGTTCGCCTGTCTGTTGATTAGGGAGAATGACTAGACATCCTTCATCTCCAGTCAGGATGTATTCCTCATCTTGAGGAATAATATGCGAGTTTGTAAGTATTATTCCTTCAGGGGTAATAACTGTTCCTGACCCGCCACTAGCATCAGTATATTCGCTATCACACAACACATTCACCACTGAACTAGTAATCACTCGATTATCAACCTGTCTATCACCTGATACAAAGGAAAAGGGCCTATCTGCAAATATTATGTAGAACACCAGGACAATTAGACCTCCTGCAATAATTTTAAAAACCAGAGGTTTGTCCACAGAAACCTGCTTTTCTTTTTGCATGTTTTCTACAATTTTTTCTCCGCAGTAATTACAGAACTTATTCCCATCCTTAATTTCTTTGTTGCACTTATCGCATTGCATGACTATTCAATCATATTTTTAGCTCCGCAATTCCCACAAAATTTTATTTCCCCAGTTAATCCAGTACCGCAGTTGGAACAAAAAGTTAAGGGAGAATCATCTGATTTAATACTTTGTTCTACTTCTGCCTCAACAATTTCACTTTCTCTGTTAGGTAAAAGAGATAATCTTGTTTTGTATTCATTTTCGGTAATCTTTCCATCAATCAGTAGTTGATTAGCCTCAGCAAAAGGTTTTATTTCATCGGCCTGTGCGGATTTTAATTCAACTCCGTACTGACATATAGGACAGCTTAAAAAATGCTTATTTTCATATGGGAAAACAGGAATAAAGAATAGGGTGAACCATGTAGATATTTTGTTTAATAGCCAGTATTCTGAATTGTTGCAATGGCTACATTGCTGTTTGAATGTTGGTCCTACGTTATTTATTTTTTGATGCCCCCAGCCAAAAATAATCATGTTTTTATAATTAAAATAGTTTTCTAAATTCCTCCCTCCATTTAGGGCTAATCCCAAAAGCAACGTACAAGGTTGTGATTTTTACAAGTCTGATTATCACAACGCAAATGACAAGGGCCAATAATGCATACCAAAATGCTTCTCCATAGGTATCTTCATATCTGCGTGAATAAATATTGTATCCAGAACTATTTACTGACCATACTGTCGGAACAATCCAAAGAACCTGAAGATATATAAAAAGGTAAGCCACTTTTAGTAAACGATGCCACCATCTCTCACCAGATAAAACCTCCTTGTGATTTGTTTTCTGCTTACTCGAAGTTTTTGTGGTCTCTGCCGTATGTCCACAAGAGGTACAAAACCTGTGAGATGTATCTAGTTTATTTCCGCAATTTTCACAGTACATAATCATAAATTTAAGTTAGTAGGCGTTAAATTGAGCAGGGTCAACCGAGCTAGTTTCTGCTGTCCCGCCGACCACAGGGTGTAAGGTCACCTCATTTATCGTGTAGTACTCATAAGAGTAATCACTAGTTGTTGTGAAATCAAAAGTCTCGTCAAAGGACGAGTACTGGATATCACGTCTAAATCCCTGGTTAACCGAGTCCCAGTCCCGCCCCTGAGCAAAAGCAAGCCAGTACACTCCGTCTGAAATACCAGTAATTGTGTAATTACTGTTGGCTTTAATATAGACTGTAAAAACTGAAGTTCCTCCTCTAATGAGTTTTGCAATAGTGTCTAAATTTGAACCATTTTTTATACGAAGCTCCCCATTTCCATAAAAGTAAGTGCTGTTTTTCTTAAGAACTGTGCCGTTATTTAGCGATATAAGAGCGGAAGTATCTATGGTTGATTTAAAAGCTTCACCAGAAGGCTGTTGTATAGGAGCAGGCAGGGGTGCTTTTGTTCCGCTGGATGTATCTTCACCAGAAAGTGCCCAAGTTACTAAAATCACACCCACCAGAATTCCAGCATACTTATTAAAGATAAGTTTAGACCAATCTATTTCCTTGTTTAAAGGACTAGAGAATGAATAATCGGCTTCGTTAGTACTCTTTTTAGTAGTATGCGCACTGTGGGTATTGTGATTCTCTCTAGTGGGTATTTTCTCTATTAAGGTACGGTTACAGTTTGAACATTTTTCTGTATCCTTTTTGATTTCAAATTTACAGAACGGACATTGACGGGAAGAGGAAACGGCTTCTGCCTTGCCTCCACAAAATCTGCAAAAATTAGCCGATTTATCTATTTGCTTACCACAATGTGCGCAATGCATAGTCATCTCTTTTTTGAAAATGAAAAAATAGCTAGAATAAGAGCGCCCAAAACATCCATAATCTGCCAGGTCTCCCTTTCAAGATAAAAAGGTTTAATTGGATTGAAAAGAATACCTAAAGCAATAAGAACCCACATCCAGATTGAGTTACCTTTCTGAGACGCGATGTAGGCACTGTAGAAAGCTACAATAGCAACTACCCAACGCAGTAGCTGATAATAACTATATGGATGGTCTCCGAAAGACCCGAGCAAAAGGGCTACGGCAAGTAATATATACCAATTTTTCTTAATCCAGTTCATATGGTCTAATGCTTAAACTTTAAGATACGCCTACTTGACAAAAAATCAAGTAATACGAATTCACTGTTCTTGTTTAGCATTGATTTTCCCAGACATTACTTTTTCAATATAGTCATCCAGAATAATTTCTACTAGAGAATGTATATCGTCTCTAATTTTCTCTATCTGCTCGTCAGAATATCTTTCATCCCCATCAAGAAGCTTTCGGCATTCTTTGATTGAAAGCATCTTATTTAATAAAGATATATAGATACATGCCTATGACAATCAAAATGTCAGCAATAAAAACAAAGGACCTGACATTGTACCAGAATTTAATGACATGGAAATCATCTTTCTCAAGGGAGGTGTTGTAGTAAGTTTTTCCCATCAAATATAGAACAACTAAAGTAACAGCAAACACATTCCATAAATAAAAAGGAATCTTATTGAGCAGAAAGTACATTCCTACGATTTCCAAGAAATGAAGTATGGATGTCATAATTTTGTTTAGATAGCAAAAAGCCCACCACCAGGAGCTCTAGCCTTTCGGCCAGAACGTGCCAGTTTCCCGACACGACCGTTGAAGGAACCCTGATGATGGGTTTTTATCTTCAACGGATTTGATGCCATGCCAGGATTAGCTGGTTTAGGCACTGCCCTAAGGCTATTCAATTGTACTGCTACATATTAGCATGTGGTCTTGCCTTTTAGAATATTCGGTTGTACAAGTATGTAAATTTTCAATTTTCCTGTGGATAACGACTGTCTCGCAAGTTAACACTGACTTGTTGGTAATTTAGTACTAACTTGATACTAAAAGTGTCAGAAATTTAGTTTAAAACTTCTTTAAAGATTTTTTGAAACAAAAGTTAATACTGAATTAATGTTGGTTAAATATTAAGTTAAATCAACATTTAAAAGCGACTTTTATTTTTCATTGATTAAGGAAAACTTTCACTGCTACGCTTCAGTGCATGACTGACAAGTCAGCGTATTTCAAGAGATTCAAAGAGTTGTATGAGCAGAAAAATCACTGCTCTATTTCTGATGCAGAAGCTCTAGAACTTTTTGAGAATCTGGTCTTACTTGTCAGCGCTATTACTCCTAAATCTTTCATCGAACAACATGGATGCAAAACCTTCAGACTTTAATAATCTACATGATTGGCAGGAATACATGCGGGAGATGGAAGAAAAATATTTCGGCATCACTCCTAACTATGACCCTGACAAGCGACCCGAACCACGACCAGAACTATGGAAAGAAATTGATGATGCTGAATTTCCTGCAAATCGCTGGCTTGTGAACGGCCTTTTCCCGAAAGAAGGGCTTTCCATCGTTGCCTCAATATCAGGAGAGGGTAAATCTATTCTTCTAATGCACTTAGCTAAATGTATTTCCGAAGGCACTGCATGGTTTGATAATCCTGAACTTAGCGTAGAAAAAGGCAGGGTGTTGTATATAAACCTAGAAATGTCCAGAAGTGAAATCCAAAGACGTGGAAGAAAAATGTGATATAGCAGAGACAATAACGACCTGATTATTTTGACAGAGGATGACTTCAATTTAAGTGCGCCAAAAGGTTTGAAAGACGATGATATCAATTATCTATGGCTACTCGAATATATCTACAAAAACAACATACAGGTAGTAATCATCGACACCTTTAGGGCCACAGCGGGAGGCCTAAAGGAGGACAAGGCGGAAGAGGTTCGAGCCTTTTTCCAAAGATTCCAGATTCTTAAGAATTCAGGAATATCAGTAATCTTCTCCGAACACCGCAGAAAACCGAATAACTTTGAGGGAAAGGTTCCAAAGAAGGAGCAGTTGCTTGGAAGTCAGGACAAGACGGCAAACATGGAGGTTCTCTTGATGATAAGCAAAGGAGAAGAGGACGGTCACATCAATGTGTACCAGCGTAAAAATCGAATTGGAGTGGAGATGAAGCCATTCACAGTCAGCATTAAAGACACTGTGAATGATGAAGGGAAAGAAATAATGAAGTTCGAATATATCGGAGAGATTGACGGAGACTCATACAAAAAGGATTTAGCTAAAGAAGCGATACTCGGCCTTTTGGAATCAGTAGAAGGGCTCTTAACCAACGAGGTGCTGTCAGCTCTCAAGAAGGAGGGCTTCGGCAGTAAAAACGTCAGAATTGCTCTGGATGAGCTAGTAAAGGAGAGTTTGGTCCTTAAGAGCAAAATGAGTAGGCAGAATTATTACTCGCTTCCTAAAGAGGAGAAATGGCTAGAAATCGAAGGAGGACCCTTAATCTCTCCAGAAAATTAAAATTTCATTTAACCCTAACTATAAATGCGCTACCAAATTACAAAGTTCCTCTTTCCTCCTTAAGGCTCCAAGTTGGTATGTGGCAAGTTCTTATTACAATAACTAAATTAATTACCAAAATGGAAAAAGATTATGATTCAGTGGTTCACATTATTACTCAGTGGGATAGGTCTGATTATTCCTCCTGCCTACCTTGCAATGTCAGCGTAAGTGATTTTGGGGTGATTCAATGCAGAGACTGCCTATGCCTGTTCATCGGTAAGCAGTCCTACAAGGCCGTACAAGCCTGTCTAAGGACGGATTATGGCGACTTATGGAGGTCCGAGTGGGATAAGCTCAAGGAAGTACAGAAACTGGTAAGGGGAGAAAAATTCGACCAGTTAGTCGAGTACGTCTACCACTACCAGAATAAAGATGGGATAATTGATAATGAAAGAAAATTCTATGAAAAACGCGTCTGATTTAAAATTCTTCATCTACAGTAGGAAAAGTTCGGAGGATAGCCACAAGCAAGTGGCATCCATTGCTGACCAAATAGAAACTCTTAATCGTATGGTTGCCAATGAGAGGCTTCTTTTAGTAGTACCCCCATTAACTGAGGAAAAAAGCGCAAAAGAACCAGGACGACCAGTGTTCAATGAAATGCTCACCAGAATAGAAAAAGGCGAGGCCAACGCTATTCTCTGTTGGGATAATGACAGGCTATCGAGAAACCCTATTGATAACGGAAGAATTCAATGGATGCTTCAAAACGGTGTGATAAAAGTTATTAAAACTCCTTCTAGAGAATACTATCCAGAGGATGCAGGTTTGCTCATGAGTATTGAAGGCGGTAGAGCCACTGATTTTGTAATCAGACTTTCAAAGAATGTAAAAAGGGGTTTGGCTGGCAAAGTCAGAAACGGCTGGAGACCATCTCCCGCCCCAATCGGGTATCTTAATGTTGGAGAGAAAGGAAGTAGGACAATCATCAAGGACCCAGAACGTTTTGAGCTGGTTCGCAAGATGTGGGACCTCTTTCTTACAGGAACTTACCCTGTCTCAAAAATCCTAGATATAGCAACAAAAGAATGGGGTCTACGCACTCTTCCTAGAAGAAAAATAGGCGGGAATCCTCTGACTATGAGTCATATGTATTCGATTTTTAATCAGCCTTTTTATTACGGCTACTTTGAATGGGAGGATTATGGGACGGGAGAGAAAAGAATGTTTAAAGGAAGCCATGAACCGATGATTACCGAAAATGAATTTAATCGTGCACAAACACTTCTCGGTAAGAAAGGAACAGCTCGGCCAAAAACACGAGAGTTTCCTTTCACAGGAATGATGGAGTGTGGCGAGTGTCATTCATCTATTACTGCAGAAGAGAAGAATCAGGCTATTTGCACTGAATGTAAACACAAGTTTTCCTATGAAAACAGGACCGACTGTCCTAAATGTGGGACTGATATTTCAGAGATGGAGAACCCCACTCTCCTTAAGTATGTCTACTACCATTGCACTAAAAAGAAGAATCGAGCTTGCTCACAAGGTTCAATAAGGGTTGAGGAGTTAGAGAGACAGTTTAATGAAATTCTAGATGGAATAACAATAGATGAAGATTATCTCAATGTGGCCCTGGACTACTTAGCTGATAAGCAGAAGAATGGCGAGAGCGAAGAGAAAACAACCAGAGCTTCTCTTCAGGCAAGCTTTGATAGTTGTCAGGCTAGACTATCTCAACTGCATAGGGAATACATCTCTCCACAAAATAAAAACTACCAGCTCTACACTCCAGAGGAATTCAGTAAACAAAAGGCAGAGATTTTGGCGGAAAGGGACGGACTAGAAATGGAACTTGATTTAGCGAAAGAGAAGTTTGATAAGGGAATGGAAATGACAGAAAGAGTATTTAACTTCTGCGCATTCGCAAAAAAAGAGTTCAATACGGACAATCTTACAAAGAAAAGAGAGATTTTTAGCACCATCGGCTCGAACCTTTGTCTTCAGGACAAAAAGCTCTTTATCGACAAGCTACATCCATATTTGCTCATAGAAAACGAGTTGAGGGACCAAAAGAAGCTCTACGAAAGGTTAGAACGTGGAAAGCGTGGCTATACAAAAGAAAAAGAAGCCGTTTTTGCGACTTCTCTTCCTAACTGGCTCCGCGACCAGGGCTCGAACCTGGGACATCCTCCTTAACAGGGAGGCGCTCTACCGACTGAGCTATCGCGGAATATATTTTTTAATAAACTCTCTACCTCTAAAACTTTTTAATTCTTTTTCTCGTCTTAAGGCTGTTTGCCTATCAGGAACTTGTTCTTTATAGATTAACTTCCACTGACCGTCAAATCTAGAAGTATAACTCTTATGAAATACTTTAGATTTATGTAAGTCTAGTCTATCCTCAATATCTTTTGTCTGACCTATATAAATTTTATTGTGCTTTTGATTGTATATAGCGTAGACAATGAACATTAAACCATTATAGACCTTGACGCTCTACCTCCGCCAGTTGGCGGATGAGCCCTGCCTGCCGGCAGGTATCGCGGAATATGGCAAATAATATCAGAAAATTCTCTCTTATCAAACCCATTGTGTTAGAATAATTTGGCATGAATCAAAGCTTTATAGATAGGTTAAAAAACGCCCCTCCTGTTGCTTTTTATGCTATTGCCTCTATTGGGGTGTTATTTTTGGCTGGAGTAGTATGGTATAGCATCTCGGGTTACTCGTCTTTAGAACAAGAGAAGATTAATATTCTCACTGATCTTAGAGAAGCTAGAGAAAAGAATTATGATTTATTTCAACAGAATATAGATCAAAGAGAGGTCATTAATTCATTCCAAGGTCAGATACAAAATATTAGTAGCACGGTAGGAAATTTGGAGAAACTTTCACAAACAGATGAAGAGTTGTTGAGAAAGTATTCAAAAATATATTTCTTAAATGAAAATTATGTTCCAGCCAAACTAGCAGAGATACCAGAAGAATATAGATATAAAGACTCTACTAACTATCTTATACATGCAGATGTTTGGCCATATCTTGAGAAATTATTAAAAGCAGCTCATAAAGATGATATTGATCTTTTAACAGCATCTGCCTTTCGTTCTTTTGATACGCAAGCTTCATTGAAAGCAGGTTACAAGGTGACATATGGTGCTGGCACTGCTAATCAATTTTCTGCTGATCAGGGTTACTCGGAACATCAACTTGGAACATCTTTGGATTTCACCACTTCTAAAGTCGGGGGAAACTTCTCTGATTTTAAAGATGATCCAGCTTATGATTGGCTTTTGAGTAATGCTTACAAATATGGCTTTGTACTTTCTTACCCTAAAGACAACACTTATTATAAATTTGAACCATGGCACTGGCGATTTGTGGGGGTGGCTTTGGCAGACTTTTTGCATAAAGAAAACAAGTATTTTTATGACCTAGATCAGCGCCAGATAGACCCATATCTAATAAAGCTTTTTGATTAGCCGTATAGTTCTCCACAGTTACTGGCGATACCCTATTTTTG
>PCTT01000026.1:0-11883 GCA_002771585.1 Candidatus Campbellbacteria bacterium CG22_combo_CG10-13_8_21_14_all_36_13
TTACATATTGTATAATTCAACAATGAGTAAAAAAGCAACATTTGCAGGTGGGTGTTTTTGGGGGCTTGAAGACCTTGTAAGAAAAGTTCCGGGAGTTATAAATACAGAAGTTGGTTATACTGGTGGTCTTCCGCCATCCGCCCATTCTGGCGGAGGCGGACAAGATCCTACATACGAAAACCATCCAGGTCATGCTGAAGCTGTTGAAATAGAGTATGATCCAGAGAAAACATCATACAAAAAACTGTTAGACTTCTTTTTTCAAATACACAACCCAACAACACTAAATCAACAAGGAAATGACATGGGCACTTCTTATATGTCTGCTATTTTCTATAGGAACGAGGAAGAGAAAAAAGAGGCTGAAAATTTTATAGATATAGTTAATAAATCAGGAAGGTGGAAAGATCCTGTTGTTACTACACTAGAAGAATTTAAGGAGTTTTATAAAGCAGAAGATTATCATCAGGATTATCTAGTAAAAAACCCTGGTGGTTATACATGTCACGCTATATATTTTGATAGTTACTTAAATTAATCAAAAATATTTACCAAAAAGTCATCTATATATCTTTGATCCAAATCATAAAAATTTTTACCAGTGTTGTGCATATCTGTTGCGAGTTTTACTCCCACAAACCTCCAATGCCAAGGCTCAAATACATAAAATGTATTATTTTTTGGATAGGAAAGTATAAACCCATATTTATACGCATTAGCCAAAAGCCAATTATATGCACTGGTATTACCAAATCCGTCTAGTGTGCCACCAATTCCTGTGGTGATGAGGTCTACCGTTGTACCAAGCTGGTGCTCAGAATAGCCTTGGTCAGCAGAGAATTGATTTGCTGTACCAACTCCATATGTAACACTATATATTCCCTTAAGGGCACTCTGTTCATCAAAAGACCTATAAGCCGAGTATACATAAAGTTCAA
The DNA here is from genome assembly GCA_002771585.1 of Candidatus Campbellbacteria bacterium CG22_combo_CG10-13_8_21_14_all_36_13. Taxonomy (GTDB): domain Bacteria; phylum Patescibacteriota; class Minisyncoccia; order Phycocordibacterales; family PCTT01; genus 21-14-all-36-13. The sequence goes on from PCTT01000026.1 coordinate 939, forward strand.
TTCCATCGCTTTTCGCGCTTGCTAAAAGATTTTTCAAATAAGGCCACACAGCTGAACTAATTTTTAAATCTTTATATTCATTGTATTTATTTGCGTCCGGTATTTCTGACAATCGTGCCGGAGCATAGTGTTCGTTTAAGAAAAATACCTTAGAGTATTTTTGTAGTAGCTCTGGGTCAGTTTTGCTCAATTTTTCTAGGTTAGTTACTGTGCCAGTTATACTACCAACCTTTTGCTCAACATTACCAAATTGTTCTTTTATTGCCACGACGTTTTGTTTTTCTTTTTGTAGAGCACTAGAAAGAGAACTTTCAGTATTTCTTATATTTTCTTCAAGTGATTCTGTCGTGGACGCAAATTGTGTTTCAAGCACCGCGATATGGTCTACAAGTATGTCAATTTTTTGTGACAGAATCTCATCACCTTTTTTAACGTATAGTGTTAAATATATTATTCCCGAAATTATACAAACAAAAATAAAAGCAAGAATCCAATAAAATGGATTGATCTTTTTTAGAACTTTTATTATTTTCTCTATAATATTCATTGTTGTGAGAATAAGTATATCAGATTTTTGTATATGATTATATTTACCAACACTGATGTGTATTAAGTTTATATTTTTGGAGTTTACTACAGTTAACCACAGTAAACTTGTATAAGTTTACCTACATATATGTTTTTTGAGGATATCTTTAAAGCAAAATAAAAAAGTCCCCGAGAGGGGACTTTTTTATTTTGCTTTAAGCTCTTGTTATGTTCACAGCATTAAGTCCTTTTGGACCTTCTGCTACTTCAAAAGTAAGCTCATCGCCTTCGCTAAGTTCGTTGAATTGGACATCCTTTAGCTCGTTTGAGTGAAAGAAAAGATCTTTTTCTTCACCTTCACGAGTGATGAAACCAAAGCCACGATCAGTTAGACGAGCTATTGTTCCTTTTTGCATTTCTGTAAGAGAAATTACTTTAATAAAATATTCAAATGCAAAACACTGTACGAAAAAACCCGACTTGATCCTCTTACAGAGATGATTTGATTACCCCCCCCATGATACCATATTGTATATGTATTTGTCAAGTATATATTTGTTTTTATTTTCTAAATAGCTTGAAAAATAACAATATTTAGTATATAGTTGTAGCCTAGTAAACCGCTGTAGCGGATTTTTTTATCCCGTTAGAGAAAAGTCGCCCCAAGGTGACTAAAACACTGTCCTTTTGGACAGGGCGTTCTCTAACGGGATAAATCCCGTTAGAAATAGCGGACAAATATAATAAACATGAAGATAGAGTCGAATTTAATAATGAATCTAATATTAGAGCAAAGGCTGTTTCAGTCTGCGTTTTATTTCTAATCGGGATGGAAATTAGAAATATTGCAATAATAGCCCACGTAGACCACGGCAAGACTACTCTGACTGATGCTATTTTGGCGCAAACGGGTGCCGGAAAGGAAGGTGTGTCTATGGATTCAAATGAGCTTGAAAAAGAGCGCGGTATTACTATTTATGCAAAAAATACGAGTGTGTTCTACAAGGGGACAAAAATAAATATTTTGGACACACCAGGACACGCCGATTTTGGATCTGAAGTGGAGCGTGTGTTGCGCTCAATTGATTCTGTATTACTTGTGGTAGATGCCGCAGAAGGGCCAATGCCACAAACAAAATTTGTATTAAAGAAGTCTCTTGAGCTTGGTTTGAAGCCGATTTTGATACTAAATAAAATTGATAAACCAGCAGCAAATGTAGAATTAGCACAAGAGGCGGTATATGAACTATTCCTAAACTTAGGCGCAACAGATGAACAACTTGATTTCACAACACTATATGCGATAGGGCGAGATGGGGTTGCAAAACGTGATATGGATGATCATGCAATAGACCTTTCACCAATACTAGATACAATCATAGAAAAAGTTGAGCCAGTCTCTGGTAAAGATTTGGCTGGAAAGCCACTACGAGCTCAGGTGTTTAACTTGGCATATGATAATTTTCTTGGACGTATGGGAATTGCTCGTATTTATGAAGGAACAATTAAAGATAGACAAGAGATTTTTGTAAAGGATGCTGATGGTAAAGAGTTTAAAGGAAAAATAACAAAACTATTTACGTTTGAAGGCCTCAATAGAAAAGAAATAAATGAATCAAGTGCGGGTGATATAGTGATGCTTGCCGGTCTGCCAGATATTTTTATTGGCCAAACATTACTTGACAACGAAGAAGGAGAAACACTTCCAGCCATTGCTGTAGATGAGCCAACAGTATCTTTTTTTATGTTTGTAAACGATTCTCCATTTGCTGGGCGTGTGGGTAAGTATGTTACAGGGAGACAAATACAAGACCGTCTCCGAAAAGAGCTTGAGGTAAATGTTGGCCTTCGTGTGGATTTTGGTGATGGCTCAAGGATGAAGGTGTATGGAAGAGGCGAGCTTCATCTTGCTGTTTTAATAGAGAATATGAGACGTGAAGGGTTTGAGCTTGCCGTATCACAGCCAGAGGTAATTTTTAAAGAAGAAGACGGGAAAAAACTCGAGCCATATGAAGAGGTTAATGTGCTTGTACCAGAGGAGTTTTCTGGAATTGTAATAGAGAAACTCAGCAAACGCAGGGGTGTGATGACCGGAATGGGTCAGGAGCATGGAGAAGTACGTATTAGTTTTGAGGTTCCAACGAGAGGGCTTTTGGGTTATAGAAATGAATTTATAATTGACACAAAAGGGGAGGGTATACTCACTTCTATTTTTAGTCATTTTGGACTTTATGCCGGAGAGGTGCAGAAGACAGAGCTTGGCTCAATGATATCGATGGCTACAGGCAAAACACTTGCGTTTTCTCTTGCTAATCTGCAAGACCGTGGAACTCTTTATATAAATCCAAACATAGAAGTATATGAAGGTATGGTGATAGGAAATACATCTAAGGGTGAAGATATGACAGTGAACCCAACAAAAGGGAAACAACTTACAAATATGCGAGCATCTGGATCTGATGAAAATATTCGACTCGCGCCACCTCTAGACCTTACACTTGAAAAAGCACTTGGTTTTATGAATGCTGACGAATTTCTAGAAGTTACTCCTGATGCTGTTCGTTTACGTAAACAATACCTTACAGAAAATGCACGTGTTAAGAACAAAAGATAATATTGAGAAAATAAATTATTTAAAATAGAAAAGATGCTTATTATTTCTTTAATAAATAACAATTAAATTATTACGATATCTGCCAGAGGTCGGACAGGTATCGTAATAATTTTTTTTACACAAATTACTTTAAAATATAAATTACGATAAATTTAATACTACGATATATCGTAATATTGAATGTAGATATTGGTATTAAACATATTAAGTTATTTATTACGATATATCGTAATAAATAATTATTTTAGAATTTAATCAATTATAAAAAATGCCCTAAGCTCGGCTTAGGGCATTTTTTTACACAATTTTTAAAAATATTGCTATTTGCGTTTTGCCTTTGCTTTTCGAGCAGTAATCATTGCGCTTTTTATAGCCATTCTTTTCTTTGTTTTTTTTGAACGAGAAGTTTTCATTGTGCCAACTCCTGTGCTTCTTTTTGCCATCCAGATAGTAGAAAATAGCATTGATACTTCGTATCACTTTGTGGTGATACTTAATTCGTAGTTTCTTTGCTAATCCTATGGTTAATTAATAATATGTGTCCTTTGTGATGCTATTTTGCACTACTGGACAAGTATTTCCCCACGTTTTATTGTTTATTTTTAAATAAAATAATTTAAAACACTAGCCCCAAAAATGAAACCGAGGTGTCTTAAGTTGCTTATATTATACACGATTATATCTATTTTGAACACTTCTATTTAATGTATATTTCTTGCTTAGGTAGTTCATCCACAAAGTTTATTGTAAATGTTTTTCTGCCTATAACCTGGTCTCTATCTGTACGAACTTCAACCCTCCACAGGCCCTCCTCAAGTGTGTTTTTATATGTATAGCCACGATATCCTTCGCCACGTCCGCCATTTATTGGAAATGGAATACGGCTTTTTTCTTCCCATTTACCGTCATTTTTGTATAACCACACATGAGATATTTTTTGGCTTATCTTGGTTGGTGCAAACACCGCGGTGTAAGCATACACATTTGATCCGGTAGTGATGTCTAGGATATTTTTTTCTTTAAATTTATACCACGACACGTTCTCTTTTTGCATAACATAATCATTTCCACGCTTTTCTAATTGATTATAAATTCCTATGTCTTTTAATGATAATGGAATTGGTGGAATTATATTTCCAAAGTATAGCGTGTTAAAAATTACACATATTGTGATTACGGATATGTAGATTTTGTGTCTTTTTTCTTTCGCTCTGCTTCTTTTTGACCTTTCAACGAAGTATACAAGGAGGGCAAGCACCAATATACTTGCAATACCACTAAGTATAAAAGGCAGTGCACCCATTTTCCCCAAAAGTATGGGTATATAAAAAGTAAAAAAAGAGTATAGAGCTATAAAATATATACTTATTCTGAAAACATACTTTTCATACCTTTCTTTAAAAACTTCGTTTCCTATCATTAGAAAAAGTAGTATTGCCAAAAAGGGCCAACTTTGAAGTAATGAACCACTTCTGGAATAGAAAATTAAAAATCCACTAAATAGTCCTCCAAATGCAAATTGGAGTGTGTATGGGACAAAAAGTCTTATTTTTGAGTTTTCATCTAAATAGTTAAACAAAATTATGCTGATAGCAGCAATTATTAGATATGAAAGCAGTATTAAATCATCAAACAACAAATCTATTCTGGTGAGCGTGAGATTGTCTAATACAAAGCCGCCAAGCATAGCGGCCCAAGAAATCCTACTTTCGTGCTTTAGTATAAATTGTTTTATTTGATTAAAGTCCATGGCTGTATAATATCAGACTTGTGCTCGCTATTTAATTTTTGTTTTTATGTTTATTTATTTAAATTGGGTTTATAATATGGTCATTATCAATAATCTATTTTAAAAAATATGAAAATCCTATCAAATGTTGTCTTTAAATGGTGGCAAGTTTCTATTCTTAAAATTTCCTTACTAGCATTCGGTATAGTTATTGGTGTTCGTTGGTATGATTATTTTGAAAAAAATATAATAGAAATTTTAGCAATATTTGTTGTCACAGCTATATACATATCAATTATTTGGTGGAAACAAGTAAGTTCAAGCTAAAACAAAAAAGCCCAAAACGGGGTTTTTTGTTTAAATACTAATTATCTCTGTCTTCAAAGTCTTCTTTCTCTTTCTCTTTAATCCTTTGAAATATTAAATAAATAATAATCAAAACAATTGCACTTATTATTACCCATGAGATTATATCTTCAGGCATATATATTATTTTAGTTTTACTGCTGTTCCATATACAAGCATTTCCGCAGCGCCTTGCATAATCATTGATGTGTTCATTCGTACACCGATTACGGCATCAGCCCCAATCTTTTTTGCATCCTCTAGCATTCTCTGTAGAGCTTGTTCTCGAGCCTCAGCTTGTAATTTTGTGTATTCAATTATCTCACCACCGACCATGCTTTTTAAACCAGCAAAAATATCTCGACCGATATTTCGAGCACGCACAGTACTTCCTCTTGATACACCAAGAACCTCAATAATTTCTCTACCAGGTATTTTTTCTCCTGTTGTAATAATCATAATATGTTAAGTATAACTCTTAAATGATTATTTTAACAATCCGGCAACATATCCAGTAGTCCAGCATAGTTGTAGGGAATATCCTCCAGATGGGCGATTTACATGCAAAATGTCACCTGTCAGGTACAAGTTGTTGAATAGTTTTGATTTCATTGTTTTTGTATCAACCTCCTTTAGAGATACGCCTCCATCTGAAATAACAGCCCGATCCATACCCATAAGCTCTTCTACTGTAAGTGGTAATGCTTTTAATATAGATACGATTTTTTTTCTTTCCTCTTTTGATATACTATGAACTTTTGTGTTTTCATCTGCGATTATCTTGAAATCAAGAAAAGTTTTTGAAAGCCCTTGTGGGACTATTTCTTTTACAATATTTTTAAAGGATTTATTTTTATTATTATCAAACACTTTTAGTATTCTTTTTTCAAGAGCACCCATGTCTGTGTCCGGATAACAGTCAATTTTTGCAGTTACTTGTCCTTCGTGTAATAGGTCGGCAATTTTGTGTGCAGAGTTGAGTATAAGTGGCCCAGAGAGACCAAAGTGTGTGAATAGTATTTTACCTGTTGCGGAAAATGCTTTTTTGTCGTTTACATAAAATATTATTTTCATAAATGAAAGACTCGTTCCCGCTAATTCTTTTACCCATTTTTCTGATATTTTTATAGGTACAATATTTGGTGACGGTTTTTCCACGCTGTGCCCTATGTCTTGTAGCCACTGGAATCCGTCCCCTGTAGAACCTGTTTCTGGGTGTGATGAACCGCCAGTTGCCAAGATGTAGTTTTTTGCCTTGTGTATTGAGTCTTTTGTTTCAACTGAAATTATCTTTTTTTCTTTTTTATTTATATTTATTCTTTTTACGGGACTGTTTCTAAGTATTTCTATATTTTTGTTGCTTATATACTTTTCCATCACTTTGAAAACATCCAGAGCTTTTTGTGATTTTGGGAAGACTCTGTCTCTTGCCTCAACCACCAAAGGAAGACCTCGTGATTCAAAAAATTTAAAAGTATCTTCTACTCCAAATTGCGAAAAAGCTGAGTATAAAAACTTATCAGCATCTCCAAACTTTGATAAGAGTTTTCGTTGGTCGAATGTTGCATTTGTGATGTTGCACCTTCCTCCACCTGTGATTTTTAGCTTTTCTCCCAGTTTTCTGTTTTTTTCAATAAGGAGTACTTTTTTACCATTTTCACCAGCAACACCGGCAGCCATCATACCCGACGCACCTCCTCCTATTACTATCAGATCGTATTCTTCTCTGCTTTGATTTCTTGGCATTAGTTTTTGTAGACATTATGGTTGCCGATTGCGAGCAGCACGGCTTCTTTTTTGGATATGTACTTAAAAACTATTCTGGTTTTATAATTCACAGAAAAACTATGCCTGTCTTTGAGAGGCCCATTGAGTTTATGAACCTTGAGCTGTTTATGGTTGATTTTGTTTTTAAACAAAATTATTTTTTCTAAGGCTTCGTCTTGCAGTTCTTTCGGTAGGGAATTAAACATTTTTATAAATTGTGGAAGGTAACTTACTTCCATATTTATATAAACTTTTTAGCTATCTCTCTTAGATCTCCTCGTAAGACTTTTCCTTCGCTAAGCTCTTTTTCTGCTTGGAGAACAGCATTAATAGCCTCTTCTTCTGATAGTCTTGAAAGAGCTTTTCTCATAACATCGGCTTTATTTGCTCCTACTCCACTTTTTACTAAAGACTCAATTTTTTCTTCTAACTCTGGGGTTAGGGGGACTGATATTGTAGACATAATAATTAGATGTATTAAATTATAATATGATATTATCATACAGTAGTTAGTTTTAATGTCAACGATATGGCATGTAATATATAAAATGTAATATGTAACATGTAACGTTGTTCTATTAAATCCAAAAAGTTAAATCTTAAACACTAAATCCTAAACTCTAAATAAACCTAAAATCTAAATATCAAAATCCGAAGCGGCGGATGCGCCAGGTATCGTATTACATGTCCTGTGCTAAAATACTAGGATGATACCGCAGAGCGAAGCATTAAAAGTATTAAAGATGGGACACAACGTATTTCTTACTGGAGCCGCTGGTTCTGGTAAGACTTATGTATTAAATGAGTATATTAATTTCTTAAAAGATTATGGTGTGGAAGTTGCAGTAACTGCTTCTACCGGCATTGCTGCGACACACTTAAAAGGAATGACAATTCACTCATGGTCTGGAATTGGTATAAAAGATCATCTAACAGACTATGATTTGGAAATGATGGAAGAAAAATCATATTTATGGAAGAGGTTTGAAAAGACAAAAGTTTTGATAATAGATGAGATTTCAATGCTCAGTGCATCAACCCTAGACACGGTGGATCGGGTTTGTAAATTCTTTAAGAGGAACGAACTTCCTTTTGGGGGAATGCAGGTCATCTTTTCAGGTGATTTTTTTCAATTACCACCGATAGAAAAGAGGAGACCATATCAAGAGCAAACTATTTTTCTGGATTCAGAAGAAGTTTCAAGTACTCCATTTGCATTCAAATCAAAAGCTTGGGCAAATGCAAAATTACATGTTTGTTATTTGAGTGAGCAGTTTAGACAAGATGATGATGTCCTTATGAGATTATTATCGGAAATTAGAGACGGTGAGATTAGTGAAGAGTCTACAGCGATATTAAATGAACGAATCGTGGAAGAGGATTATGATGAAATTACAAAACTCCATACACACAATATTAATGTGGACAGTTTTAATGATCGTCAGCTACAGGCGATAAACAGTAGAGAATATGTATACAGCATGACCACCAAAGGCAAACCCGCCCTTATTGAAGCGCTTAAGAGAGGTTGTTTGGTTCCAGAAAATTTGGTTCTTAAAAAAGGAGCTTTAGTTATGTTTGTAAAAAATAATCCATCTGAGGGTTATGTAAATGGTACTGTGGGAGAAGTGGTTGATTGTGATGGTGCTTATCCTGTGGTGGAAGATAAATACGGAAAAAGATATACCGCATCTCCACAAGTTTGGTCTATAGAAGAGGGTTCAAAGGTGTTGGTAGAACTTGCGCAAGTTCCATTGAAGCTTGCATGGGCTGTTACTATTCATAAGAGTCAAGGTATGACGCTTGATAAGGCGGTTATAGATTTGTCTGGATCTTTTGTGGAGGGGCAGGGGTATGTGGCACTTTCAAGAGTAAAAAGATTGGAGGGACTTTTTTTGAAGGGTTTTAATAGGATGGCACTTTCTGTTCATGATGAAGTAAGGCGCATGGACATTGAGCTTCGCGGTCTTTCAGATATGATATTTAAGCAGATTAAAAAACTTAAACAAAAAGATTTTGAAAAACAACACGAAAGATTTTTGAAAACCATTGGTGCATCTAAAGTGAAGGTAAAAGATAGTAAAGGGCAAAAACTAAGTACTTATCAAATGACGGTAGAGCTTCTAAAAGAAGAAAAAAGTTTGGAGGAGATTGTGAAAGATAGGGGATTGAAGTCTGCAACAATACTGTCTCATTTGGAGAAGCTTTTAGAAGATGGAAGTATTACAAAAGAGGATATTCTATACTTGAAGCCTGGGGATGATGAGTTTGATATGATTATTGAAGAGGTTAGGCAAGAGGCGGAAAAACTGGAAGAAATTAAGCTTACTCCAATTTTTAACGCACTTAATGGGCAATATTCTTTTGATCAAATAAGATTTGCACTTTTGTTTATTTAATTAAAATGGATTGCAGATACAATACAAAGTTTATGGTATGGTATTATTGCACCAATTATTCCCGAATGGTCTACATGAAGGAGGTTTTGCCTCGGTTGTCGCACTCATTGTTTCTAGTGATGTGACAAGTATCCCCCCTATAACAGACCCACCATAATAATAGTAACTATAATTACTTCCTGATGGGTTTTGTGGTATGGAAGCTAGGAATCCAGCATTAACTAGGTCTTGTGCCATATTATTAAACTTTGTTCCGTGATCTCCATTACAACAGTTTCCATTATTATATACGGGTATTGTTCCAAACTTGTCGTAGTATAGTTGTAGTGCCAAAGATACTTCTCTGAAGTCTGCAATTCTTTTTGTGTCTCTTGCTTTTGCTCTTGCTGTGTTAAGTGAAGCCAAAACAACAGAAGACAGGACTCCAATTATTGCAATTACAACAAGAAGTTCAATCAAAGTAAAACCACTGTTTCTTTTTTTATCTTCTTCGTACTTCATAAATACTTTGATCAATATTTTCTATATATTTATATGGGTCATCAGCTTTATTTCCGCCAGATGAAAAAATGACAAAAAGTGCAAAAATTATTAAAAAAACAAAAACTCCAAGTAAAATTTTATTAGCACCGCTTTTTGTAGACGATATACCTTTTTTTATTATCCATCCTGTTATCCCAGACTCTTCTTGCGTTGGTATGTTATACCTTATTTGATTTTCAAATTCTACATCACTCATAATTTGTATTATAAGGTATTAATATAAGATATTACTAATTAACTTATTAACACTCTCAAACACTGTGTTCAGTGTATTTTATAATACTTCCATTAATTCTAAATTCGGGTGTATAATCACATAGAATAAGCCTGTTCTTATAATCAGCATAAAGAGGTTTTTATGCAATCTCATCTATATGATCGGGTTTTGGTTTTGGATTGTAGAAATGTATTGATGGGCACCACCAGTGTTCGAGGTGTTTTTGTCTCAATTTTTAGAGACGAAATGGACGTATTGGAGTATAGGCATGGTGTATATATAAGGTCTTCACACCGACGTCATAGAGTACCTGAGGTGGTGCGTTGGAGGGAGCCCGTGAGATTTATTATGTATAGGTCTCTTGGTCCAACAAGACGTAATGTGTTGCTCAGAGATGAGAATATATGTGCGTATTGTGGCGGGACTGGCTATACGAGAGATCATATACTTCCCAAATCAAGAGGAGGCATAAGGTCTTGGGAAAATCTTGTTACAGCTTGCGAAGAGTGTAACAGAAAAAAGGGAGCTCGAACTCCAGAGGAGGCTGGTATGTCGCTCATTTATACTCCCCGTAAGCCAAATACACTAACACTAATTATATCTCGTCCACAAAAGGCACCAATACCAAAGAGCTGGAAAAGGTATCTGGAACCAGTTGAGTCCACTGGTACATGATTGAACACCTTTGGGGCCGCAAGCTTTGCTTGCGGCCCATTTTGATATAAATATTATTTAATGTTATTATTTTTCATTATGTTGAATAATAAAATTACATCAATAATTATTGGACTCGTATTTGTTAT
>PCTT01000026.1:11915-12930 GCA_002771585.1 Candidatus Campbellbacteria bacterium CG22_combo_CG10-13_8_21_14_all_36_13
TGGACTCGTATTTGTTATTGTGATCGGTGGTATTGTTTTCTTACAGAAAAATAGTACATCAGTAATACCCACGGACGAGCTAGTTTCTTCTAATCCAGACTCTACGGTTCCATCAAATTCAGAAATACCTGACATAGGGTCAGATATAACTCTTACCGTGACACCCGAAGGAGGTATTACTCTTGCAGAAGTTGCTACACACAATAGTCGAAATAGTTGTTGGTCCATGATTAATGGAAAGGTTTATGACCTTACAAGTTGGATACCAAATCACCCAGGAGGCGAAGAGGCGATTCTAAGTCTATGTGGTGTAGATGGTTCAGCGGGATTCAATGGACAACACGGCACAGCAAAAAAACCACTCTTTGTTCTTAGCGGGTTTATGATAGGTGCTCAATAATTTAATTATATGTCACGGACACAAATAGGTCTTACCATATTACGATTTGGTTTATCCGCTGTTTTTCTTTGGTTTGGATTTTCACAGCTTCTTGACGGTATCAACTGGGTATATTTAGTGCCTGACTGGGCAGTCAATACTCTACAATTACCACCCGCAATGCTTGTGCTCGCAAATGGGCTTGTTGAAGTAGTATTAGGAGCACTTCTTGCGATGGGTATTTGGACACGTATAGTTGCCCTACTTTTAGGTCTTCATCTTGCGCTTATCTCGTTTAGTTTGGGAATAAGTCCAAGTGGAGTGCGTGATTTTGGTTTGGTACTTGCGACATTCTCACTTGCGATAATAGGGGATGGGAAGACCGAAGATATATAATCTTTCTATTTTAAAAAACCGCACATCTCGTGATGTGCGGTTATGAATGGGTTCATGGTTTTGGCTCAACCGTGAAGCTGTCTTCTCGATGCCCACACCTAAAGCACTTTCTTGTGTATGGAGTTACGTTTCTGGAAGGATTGCCGAACTTTCTTATAGCGTCTCCGTATGTCGTCCTTGTGAGACGGCTGCTGCATCTAGAACAACGTGTCTGCGTGAGCCAAGTGCCTAAAATAATGA
>PCTT01000026.1:12953-13033 GCA_002771585.1 Candidatus Campbellbacteria bacterium CG22_combo_CG10-13_8_21_14_all_36_13
CCCCACATGATATCGGTTTTCATTGTATTTATTGGGTCTCCAGTTAACCTTTGAATTAGGACAGTTAGAATTAATAGATT
>PCTT01000010.1 GCA_002771585.1 Candidatus Campbellbacteria bacterium CG22_combo_CG10-13_8_21_14_all_36_13
CGAGGGAGTATAATTTCGGGCAATAGAAGATGTTGAAATTTTTTAGCGACTTCCTTTCTCGTCGAAGGGCGAGAAAGGAAGTACTGCGTGTAAGGCACGTACTCGAGGAAATCGAGTACGTACTTTATACCAGACGGCCAACGGGCCGTCTGGTAATAGCAGCCCACTACCTCGGTGGGCTGGTGTGGGAGGATAATAATAGGGCGTGTGCCGAGCTTGTCTCGGCATACGCCCACCTACGGGGATGGTGGGGGGGGTCCACCCCCCCCACCATCATTAGCAAGTCGGAGGCGAAAAGCCTCCGACTTGCCCACCAGGAGCTTAGCTCCTGGTGGGCGACTAGGCAGAAGAGCTAGTCGCGGCCTCACGTGGAGAGAAGCATCCTAAAGCTTCTCAAGAGCGTTATTCTTAACGAGGCGGGGTGACCACCTGACTCTCGCTAGAGAGAATAGTCAGCCGCCACGGCATCCGGCGGAATATAAATACAGAGGGTGCAAAACTGCTCGCGGAGAGTTTTCTCCGCGAGCACATGGTTGGTTTTGCCGAGCGACTTGGTTGTAGCTCGGCATCCTTATTGAGTTCATCAGCATTAGCTAGTGGATTCATTGGGATTAGTTTTTTGAAAAATAAATAACTTCAGTAGATAGCATATTGTATATCAAGAAATTTGATATACAATATGCTGTCTGCTGAAAAATGTGGCAGAGAAAACTGCCACGACCGAAGCGGCCAAAATTGGCCACACGAATACGCCGTGTTGGCCAACTAAACTTAGTCGGTTGAGCAAAACTGCCAACCGACACATCCACTGGGAGGTGGAGATTATGGGTACAAGAGATTGGGGCGATAGGTACGATGAGGGCCCTAGCCGACAGGAGAAAGCTCTCCTTCGTAAGGGGAAAGAACTTCTAAGCGGCCTTGGGCTAAGAGTAATTGAACTCAATTTCAATTACTCTTACGTCGAAAATTCCCCAACACCAGGTTGGGAATACATACCCTCTGTATTTGGCGACAGAGTCGTCAATGAAGAAGGTGTTAGGCGTAGTTTAACGAAAGAGGTCGCGAGACCTTTTTTACCAGGCTACTACGTAAAAAGCCTGGTTGACCGGGCAGAGGCCCGGTCTTTCCTAGCGATAGGTTCGCCAGAAGAGTTGGCGCAGGACGTCGCTCTGGTGGATGCCTTTATCATTAATAATCTGGAGCCCGAGCCCGAGCCCGATTCCACTCTGAGGTTATTGATGGCAACAGAGCTCGTCTTTGAACGAGAAATGAGCCATCCGGAAATAACCAGACAGGTAAGAGAGTCTGGCTTCCCTCATAGCTGGTGGGATAATATCAACTGGTTACCAAACCAGTTGCCATTGGCTCGGAGCATCATAGACCGGGTCAATAAACCACAGCATATCCTAATCGATGGAATTCCCATTGATGAAGATGTGGCTCAATCGTTTGCGGGCCTTAATATATGGTCCGTTTATCCCAATAAGTATTGGGCCAGGCTTGCGGTAGAGCGATTAGCAAAGCTCGGCATTAACGCAGGTACACAATCTTTCTTGGGATAAAAAAACGAACAAAAAACTGACTGCCAACGGAGGAGCGCTTGCTTGGTCGCTTGTGCTCCTCCCCTTTTTCAAGCATTTCATTTGCTTGCCATGAGCATGGCCAAATGGAGTGTTTGAAGTGAGGGAGTTGTTTGTGGTTGTTATATCAGTTTGTTTAGATAAATGGATTGGTATAACAACCACAAAAAGGCCTGTTGAAAAACAGGCCTCCCACGGAGGTGGGGAGGTATGAAAAGAGCTTTTTTGTTAGTTTTCTTCATTGTTTTGTCGGTCGTCGCGGTGGGGATTGTCCCCGTCGTGGCGGCCGACACAGTCGGTCGGGCGCTCATCCTCGCGATGGCGCCACAGAACCCCGCCTGGGCGCCAGTGATCGCGCTTAACGCGGTCCTGGCGCTCACATTGGGCGCCGTCGGTATCGTGATGGCGGTCGCAGAAGGGTGCGACCGCCATCACTAAATAGGGGGGCGCCTGGTTTTGTAAGCCAGAGCGCCCTTGCTTTCTCGGAATGTGTGTTCCGACTGATGAGCTCAAAAGAGCGAAAAAGGTTTAATATTTGATATAAAAATATCTACCTATAATTAAAGATGTATTAATAAAAAATGTGTATAGAAAACTAGATATATGGTTGTGCTAATGCACGAGAACTCTCTCCTCGCTATATATCTAGTCTTGTGTACGTCTTTGTCGTTTAATAGTTTTTAGAAAAGAAAGGTGAAGGGAGAAGTAGGAAAGGAGGTTATAATTTTCAATGAAAACGACGTGGTTAAGAAGGTCTGACTTTGGTATTCGTACCAAAGTCAGACCTTTACGCACCCGCCGTTTTTGATTTTTGGGATTTATTCGCAATTTTTTGTGTGTTGTTGCATAAAATAGCGAATTATGTTATAGTTCCCGCATGCTTACAAAACAGAAAAAGGTTAGGGCAATCAATAAAGCCAAGAAACACGACACCGACACAGGATCTCCAGAGGTGCAGGTTTCTCTTTTATCAAAAAAAATTGATGAGCTCGCATTACATTTAAAGAAAAATAAAAAGGACAATCACTCAAGACGTGGTCTTTTGAAAATGGTTGCAGATAGAAGAAAACACATCATTTATTTAAAGAAAAAAAATCCAACAGGATACAACAAACTTGCAAAGACTCTCGGACTAAAAGAGGCTAAGTAGTCGAAAGTCCATAAAGTCAAAAGTCTATAAAGTATACTCGCCAAGTGCGAGTTTTACTTTTTAATATACGTCTGATTTTTATTGGCGTCGTTACCTCGCAGCTCTGCTGCAGGGTAACACTATAAAAAGCGTCGTCGGTGGACGACTCCACTTCCAACATAAAAGCCACGGTGCCGCCTCGCCAATACTCCGCAAGCAAAGCTTGCGGAGATGGCGGGAATAGGCGGCCTTTTTATTTATTACTTTTAGGCTTTATAGACCTTAAGAACTTGATGGACTATCTTCTGTTATACTGTAAGCAGTTGGTCGAATTTTTATACATAACATTAAAGGGTGTGGTCTTCGGGTATAACCTATACTCTAATGGCTAAACCCTATAACCTAATTTATATATGACAGTTATAAAACACAAAGGACAAAGGGTTGGTATATTTATAGATGCACAAAATCTATACCACAGCGCAAAAAATCTTTACAATTCAAAAGTAAATTTCGGCGAAGTGCTAAAGCATGCACTAGCAGGACGATCACTTATTAGAGCGGTTGCGTACGTTATATCAACAGAGTCAGGTGAAGAAACTGGCTTCTTTGATGCACTTGAAAAAGTTGGAATAGAAACAAAAACAAAAGATTTACAGGTTTTTTCTGGCGGTGCAAAAAAGGCCGATTGGGATGTTGGAATTGCAGTAGACGCAATTGTGCAATCACCAAAATTAGATGTGGTGGTGCTTGTGACAGGAGATGGTGACTTTGTGCCACTTGTAGAATATCTACAAATGAATGGTGGTTGCCAAGTGGAGGTTACATCTTTTGGTCGCTCAAGTTCAGCAAGACTAAAAGAAGTTGCGGATGAGTTTGTGGACATGGATGAAGATCCTAAAAAATATTTGATTGGTGGAGGGTTTAGAAAACCTTGGCAGAAATAAAACAAGACCAAAATCCAAAAATGTAAACAGAAATAGCGTCCCGACCTAAGCCGGGGCGCTATTTATAATAATTCCATTTTATGAAACCACCTCAACACTTCGGCTAGAGGAACAGTAAGAACAATGACACGGAAAATCAGCATACATTTCCTCACCACGAACTACACCCAAAAATGAAGCTGCCAAAATAGCGACGAAGATATTTCTGCCCTCTTTTGTTTTGAAATGCTTAATTCTTTCCAAAAAATTTAAAAGTGACTTGTGCTTAATCTTTTGTGTTTCTTTATCCCTAATAAAAGCACTGAGGGATTTAGGGCTTCTAAACAAATATTTCTTGCCTTTGTGTTCTATCACAAAAGGGACACCCTTGCTCACACCAGAATAAAATTCATCTCTTGTTTTTGGATCTTTTGTAATCTCGGACACAAGATATCTAAACGGTATTTTTTTCTCGTCCATGATATAAACCTCTTGTTGTTCGAGTTTAGACAATCTGTTTAAGACACTACACTTATAAGGTTAAAAAGTCAAAAGCAAGCATCCCCAAGACTACCAGCTTTTCTTTTTTGATTACGTTTTTCGTTTTATTCGTAATTCTTAATTCAAAAATAATCGCTCTGCGATTATTTTTTCACCACCGCCAACACCTTTCCGCTTATCATAAAATCATCTTCAGAAGATAGATAAATTGGTTTATGAATAGGATTTGAGGACTCAGAAATAAGCCTTAGATACCCATCATGAACTCCAAGTTTCTTTATATTCGCACAACCATCTATTATTGAAAGCACATAGTCTCCATGCTGTATTCCTCTCACATCAGAGTCCACAATCACAAAATCTCCTGGTTCAATATTTTTTCTTGCCTCACCAATCTTGGCCATATTCATAGAGTCTCCCTCTGCTTTTAACACAAAAATATCGTCTCTCTTTCGCACAAATGTAAAAGGAATTTTCAAATATCCTTCTGGATTCTCTATTGCAAGAGTTAGAGCTTCACCACAGTTGGCAGACCCAAGAATAGGAAGGAGAAGAGACCCGTCAGATGGCTTATCTGTTTTGTGAACACGCAATCCTCTTGGTGTGTTTGCATCCTTTGAAAGAAATCCTGTTTTCCTTAAGCGCTCTATATAATAATGAGAAGTAGAAACAGACGCCAGGTTGAATTCTTCTCTTATCTCATCTAAAGAGGGAGCATAGCCATTGTGCTCTGTGTAATCTTCTATATAATCCAATACTTTCTTTTGTTTTTTTGTTAAAGTATCCATAAATTAATGGTTAAATAAAACTTGGTTTAAATAAATTGATAAATTGTTCATAATTCATAATTCTTTATTCATAATTCTATTCTAATATTTTTCTAAAATATTAGAATTTATATAGAAAGTATAGAAAACTTTGTCTTTACAAGCAAGACTAATTATCCACAGAAATCATCAAGGCCCAGGTCTCCAACAGATACCTGGGCCTTATCGATAAAACTACCAAACACCAAGGGATAGTATCCTTTCCTGAACCTCTACCAAATATTCAAAAATTTTAGAAGATTTTCTTCCCAAAGTGATGCTACTTGGTATAAAATCAAAAACATCATCCCGAAACGAAATATCTTGCTCTTCACATACGGCTTGTTTCAATTCTTTCAGAATAATATTACGATCGCGAAGCTCTTCATCATCAAGAGCCCTTGGTGCAACCACATGATCATTAAACCACGAAACCTGCTCAACTACATCCAAAACGTTTGGTTGTCCCATGTTTATAAACCTTGGTTTGTTTTGTACATTTTCTTTAATAAAATGCACCTTTTCCATTAATCTGCAAAGGATTGAGACTTTTTTATAAAACATATTCTCGACATACCTTGTCTTTGGGTGTATTTTGTATGTATTAGAGGTTAACTGTAGTTCGCAGATATACAGGGTTGAATGGTCAAAAAATGACTATATTGAGCTCTGAAATCTGAGAACTACTCAAAATACATTATGGAAAAAAGAGAATATACACTTGAACTAGGGGGGAAGACCTTCACAGCTGAGTTCAACGACATAGCAAACCAAGCCCATGGTTCTGTTATTTTGCGCTGTGGGGATACTGCTGTACTTGCAACTGTTGTAATGGGGGACAAGCCAAACACAGGAACTGACTATTTCCCCTTAAAGGTAGATTATGAAGAAAGGTTTTACGCATCTGGCGAAATACTCGGTAGCAGATTTATGAGAAGAGAAGGAAAACCTTCTGACGAAGCTGTGCTTACTGGAAGAGTGGTAGATCGCACAATAAGACCACTATTTAACCAAAAAATGAGATATGACGTGCAGGTTGTTACAACAGTACTTTCTATAGACGAGGCTGATCCGGATGTGCTTGCAGTAAACGCAGTATCTCTTGCTCTTGCAACATCCGATATCCCTTGGAATGGGCCAGTTAGCGCCGTAAGAATTGGAAAAATCAAAGGCGATAATACTCTACGACTAAATCCGAATTATGAATACAGAAACAGCACTGATTTTGAAATGGACCTTTTTGTTTGTGGTAAGGATGGAAATGTAAACATGATAGAAGATGGTTCATCAGAAATTTCTGAGGACTTGGTAACACAAGGTCTAGAAGAGGCCGTAAAAGAACTTGATAAACTACAAAATTGGCAGAAACAAATAGTTAAAGAAGTTGGAAGAACCAAAAGAGAGGTGGAGATTGAGGAGGTTTCTCCTGAGATTATTGCTTTGTTTGAAAAAGATATCGCTCCAAAACTCAACGAAGGTTTATTTATAGGAAAGCCCGGCAAAGAAGGCATAAAGAAATTACACGAAGACTGGAAAGCCACACTAAAAGAAAACCTTCCAGACGAAAATCATTCACTTGCTTCTGATTACCTAGAAGAAATGATGGACAAAGAACTTCACCGGGGAGCAATAGAAGACGACAAACGAGCAGACGGCCGTGGTTTTGACGAAATAAGACCACTTATGGCAAAGGCTGGAGGAATTTCTGGAAAACTACATGGCTCAGGACTTTTCTATAGAGGAGGCACCCACGTCCTTTCTGTACTTACCCTTGGAGGGCCAGACGACGCGTTAATGATAAACGGAATGGAAGAAAAGAGCGATAAGAAATTTATTCATCATTACAACTTTCCACCTTTCTCTGTAGGAGAAACCGGCAGGGTGGGAAATCCAGGAAGACGAGAAATCGGGCACGGAGCCTTGGCAGAAAAAGCGCTATTGGGGGTTATACCAACGAAAGAGGAGTTTCCTTATACTATAAGAATAGTATCTGAGGCATTCGCGTCAAACGGTTCTACCTCTATGGCTTCAGTTTGTGGCTCAACTCTTGCCCTAATGGACGCTGGAGTACCCATAAAAAGACCTGTTGCGGGTATTGCCTCTGGTCTTATGATGGACGATAAAGGAAATTACAAGCTCTTGACTGATATACAGGGTCCAGAAGATCACCACGGAGATATGGACTTCAAGGTTGCAGGAACAAGAGAAGGAATAACAGCAATTCAGATGGATGTTAAGGTTGATGGTGTGCCTGTAAAAATCTTGAGTGAGGCATTATATGCTGCAAAAAAAGCTCGTATACAAATTCTTGATGTAATTGAAAAAGAAATCAGCTCACCAAGAACAGAAATAAACAAAAACGCACCGAAAATTCTTTTAATGACAATTAAACAAGACCAGATTGGACTCGTAATCGGCGGGGGAGGAAAAACAATTAAAGACATAAAGGAAAGAAGTAGCGCTGAAATAACAATAGAAGATGATGGGACTGTTTATCTCACCGGAGTAGGTGATAGTACAGAAAAAGCGAGAGCTATTATAGAGGACCTTGTGAAAGAGTGGAAGATTGGCGAGGAGGCGGACGCGACAGTTGTAAAGATAGTAGAGTTTGGGGCATTTGCGTCTATTGGCGGACAAACAGAAGGGTTGATACACATATCAGAAATTGCACCATTTAGAGTAGAAAAGGTTGGCGACTATCTATCAGAAGGAGAGATAGTGCCAGTAAAAATTTCCAAAATTGAAAATGGAAAAGTTGGGCTGTCTATAAAAGCTCGAGATCCGAAGTGGGCAGAAGCAAAAAAAGCATTGAAAGAAATGCGATAAAAAAATATTTCTTCACACTATATAAGGAAGAAAAATAATTAGTGTTGTATAATTTAAATATATAACAGCGATTTTGCTATGGAAGAAAATAACAAGACACCACAACCACCACAAAACTTGCCAAATGACGGTAATGCTCCTGAGTTTTTAGACAACAAACCACCAAAGGATGATTTTGTTGATTTAAGTGAACATTCACATAAAATCCTTCCACAAGTAGATATTAAAGTGCCTATCAAAAAAGATGTTGTCACAAAAATAAATAATTTTGTGGCACCACAAAAAACAGCAGAAGAAGTTGTGCCAACAAAAGAAGATGTAAAAAACAAAAATGATGCCGTTATAGCTAACCCTGTCAATAACACAAAACCGAATGAACAAAAACAACAAGAAACAACCCCAGTAGACACAACACCAGAAAAACCAAAAATGAAACCCGATGAAAAGTCTTTTTCAACGCTACGAACATACGAAGATGACATTGCGAGAGTTCTTCGTGGTAGCCGTGCATCTGTGTCTTCAATAAGAAGCGCGGAAATAAAGAAAAAAGAAATTGAAAGAAAAAATATAGCAACTGGTAAAACAAACGAATCAAAATACGAACTGCCGAACAAGCCAAGAAGTGTCATAAACTGGAGCAAAGTCTTTATTGGTTTGCTTATTCTTCTTTTTATTTTGGGTGGATCGGTTGTTTTAGTTTCTTTTTGGCCATCATCAGAAATAGAAACTGTTGCTGTCGCTGTTTCGGGTGATGATTTAAAACCAGAATCATTTTTCCTTGTAGAAAAATCGGTTGAAATACCAACGGACGACGGGACTAAAAGTATTTTCTTCGGGAAATTAAAAGAATTGCGGGGGAGCACATTAGGACAATTAGGCACCGCAACACAATTCTATTTCACAAAAAAAGTTTCTGATGCAAAAACAATATTAAATTTTACAAACTTTCTTGATCTTTTCAGCATCACCGCACCAAGCATTTTGACAAGAAACATAAGTTCGGATTTTGTATTCGGGATGCATGTATATGACGGAAATCAGCCTTTTATAGTTTTAAAGAGCAATTCTTATGGAAACTCTTTTGCTGGAATGTTGGAGTGGGAAAAAACACTGGAAAAAGATATGAAGGGTATACTAATATTGAATAATCCAAGTATAGAGGGAACAGCAACCACAACAGCCGATCTTTTAAAGAAACACCCATTTAAAGACAAGGTAATATTAAACAGAGATACGCGTGTAATGCTAGACGACAACGGTGAATTAATGATGCTTTACTCATTTATCAACTCAGAAACAATAGTAATGACAACTAATGAGGGAACGCTAAAGGATATTATCGGAAGGGTGGAGAGGATACAGTTTACCCGATAGTAGATAAAAAATTTCCAATTTACAACCCACCTGAATCCAGCCCGACAGAGTCATTCTGGCGTGGATTCTGTCGGACTGGATTCGTACGAGTTTCGGATTCTTGCCCTGTACCGAAACTTATTTCTGGTTCTGGGGTCGGATTTAAATATGTTTGTATCAAAAAAACTCTCTGGTATAATGCTCATATATGGCATTAGATTTAGAAAAAATAAAAGAAGAATTAGAGCAGGATCTTGCTAGATTAGAAAAAGAGCTTGCTACTGTTGGACACAAAAATCCAGATAATCCTAACGACTGGGAACCACAACCAGAATACAATGATCCCACACCGCTACCAGACAGAAACGATGCGGCAGACGCTATTATCGATTTTGAAGAGAATACAGCACTATTAAAAGACCTGGAGATTCAATTCAACAACGTAAAGCGCGCACTCAAAAAAATAGAAGATGGGACATATGGAATCGATGAAGTAGACGGCGAGCCAATTCCAGAAGAAAGATTGCTTGCCAACCATTCAGCAAGAACAAAGGTAGAAAACTCAGACGCAGTAGAAAACAATAACTAAATTAAAAAAACGACCCGCCCGGGTCGTTTTTTTTAATGCTTGTGACTTTATAAACTTTACCCCCCTGCCGGCAGGCAGGTAAACTTTCGACTTTTTTAACCAGTCTGAATTTTGTGGTGTGGAGATAGGTTTTTTACACAAAATAAGCTTTCTTGTCATATATTTTAAATTCGGGGGTTAAACCCCCGAATTTTTATTATTTTTCTATTTACAGACTTTATAAATTTTATATACTTTCGACTTTATAAACTCTTCTGTATACTGAAATTCATAATGAGTTTTGCAAAAGTTTATAGCGCACACACAATATTGTTAGACGCACAGATTATAACTGTAGAGGTTGATATTATTGTGAAAAGCCTCCAAGCATTCACGATTGTAGGACTTCCTGATAAAGCGGTAGAAGAGTCTCGAGACAGAGTAAGTGCTGCAATTGGTAATTCTGATTTACCATCTCCCAAAAAACAAAACAGTAAGGTGATAGTCTCCTTGGCACCAGCTGATGTCAAAAAAGAGGGTCCGTCTTTTGATCTGGCTATAGCACTTGCTTATTTACTCGCATACAAAGATCCAGACACGGGGGAACGGGTTACAACATTTGACCCAACAGGAAAAATCTTCTTAGGAGAGTTGTCTCTTGATGGAAAACTAAGAAGAATAACTGGTGTTTTGCCTCTTGTAATAGAAGCAAAAAAACGTGGTTTTACAGATGTGTTTTTACCAAAAGAAAACACTCTTGAAGCCGCGCTTATAGATGGAATCAATGTATACGGCGCAGAAACACTTAATGATGTAATCGATCACCTGAATGATGAAAAAAAATTTACGATTACAAAAAGCCCCAAGACCAAAATTTCAACAAGAAAAGCAAAGAAAACTGGTATTGAATTTGATGATATAAAAGGCAATTCTACAGCCAAACGAGGACTTCTAATAGCTGCTGCTGGTGGACACAATATTGCACTTTATGGACCACCCGGAACAGGGAAGACAATGCTCGCGCGCGCATTCACCGGGATATTACCACCTCTTTCATTTGATGATGCTTTAGAAGTAACAGGTATACATTCTATAGCCGGCAAACTAAAAACGGGTTTAATACTAGAACCTCCATTTAGATCTCCTCACCACACCTCAAGTTATGTTGCTATTATTGGGGGAGGTGTAAACCCAAAACCAGGAGAAGTAACGCTTGCGCACAAGGGAGTACTTTTTCTAGATGAATTTCCTGAATTTGATAGACGTGTGGTGGAAACACTTCGTCAACCTCTTGAGGATGCTTATGTTAGTATTTCACGCGCAAAAGGGTCTGCCGAATTTCCAGCACGTTTTATCCTTGTTGCAAGCATGAACCCATGCCCTTGTGGCAACCGTGGAAGTAAAAAAGAATGTATTTGCACACCAATGAATATCGAGAGATATAAACGTAAACTTTCTGGCCCTATCGTAGACAGAATTGATATGTGGATTGAGGTCTCAAAAGTTGAATATAAAGATCTTTCTGAGAGAACAGAGCGAACGGGTGAGGGTGATAAACTGAGAAAAGAGGTGGAAAAAGCACATGCAATCGCACAAAAACGCTTTGAAAAATATCCACACATAAAAACTAATGGTCAAATGAATGCTCGAAATCTTTTAGAGATTGTAGAGCTATCACCTGAAGTAAAGAAAATTTTGAATGAAGCCGCAGAAAAACATAATATGTCAGCTCGTGGGTATCATCGTACAATAAAGCTTGCCCGCACCATTGCTGATATTGAGGGCTCCTTAGAAATAAAAAGTGATAATATCCTTGAAGCATTACAATATAGATATAAAGAAATGTAATTCAGTATTTATATTTAATATGTGTAAGATTGAATATAAAGAAATGTAATTCAGTATTTATATTTAATATATGTAAGGTTGAATATAAATGTATTATATTTATTCAACTTCAGTCTCCAGTTAACCTTTGAATTAGGACAGTTAGAATTAATAGATTAGAAGAATTAATTTTAATTGTCATGAAGAAGAAATTTCATCATCTTTCTT
>PCTT01000012.1:0-11328 GCA_002771585.1 Candidatus Campbellbacteria bacterium CG22_combo_CG10-13_8_21_14_all_36_13
ATTGTGTATCTCGATCCTATATCCGATCCGTTCGGATCGAACGGATTTAGGATCGAGTACACAATGGATAATGGTTGTATATCCTTAAGACAACTGGACAGTAGGCTAAATCACCCATCACTTGCTCGCAAGTGATGGGTGATCGCCCGAAACCCTTAGGGGTTTTAGAGGAAAGACTTACATGTCTGCGTCATGCAGGCAAAAATAAAGAATTGGACAGAACAAATGAAACAAACAAGAAAACTGTCGGCTTTAAGTCAGCGGTTTTTTGTATATATTTGTATATAAACGAGTCGAGTAAAAGAGTCGAGTAAAAATTAACGAAAACTTGCACCCTCTAAGTTCGTAAGGTCTGACCTTCCAAACCCGCTTAACAGAGCCACACCTGTCTATTTAATTGACAAAAAGCCTATTTCTGTTATAATACATATTGGAAATGCCGTCAGGAACTAGATGCGCCATTAAGGCGTTTTTAAAATGATGTATAGCAAACACAAGTCTATCGATATGACACCTCATGCAACCAGAAAGCCGAGTGAAACCGGTTGGAAGGTGCTGATGGGTGTCGTAACATTCATTTTTGTTTTTCACATATTGATTCCGGCGTTATCGCACGGAACAATCCAATCAATCTTTGTTGGTTGGTGATGTGGAGTCCGTTTTGGGCCGGTCGCACGCATGCGACCGGCCTTTTTTCTTTTTGAACTGGGAAAGTATGGAGCTTAAAACCATTGTACATATATAATGCAGAATACTACAATACCTATACGACTTATCTTAAAGCTTAAGCTCAAAGCTTTAATCTTAAATATTACGACATCTGCTCGACCTCTGGCGGATATCGTAATATTTTTAATTGAGAAGAAAATCTTATTAATAATAAATTATTACGATATATCGTAATATATTAGTTTCAAGTTTTATCTTTATGTAAAATATTACGATATATCGTAATATTACGATACCTGTCTGACCCATCTCAAAGCTTAAGCTCAAAGCTTTAATCTTAAATATTACGACATCTGCTCGACCTCTGGCGAATATCGTAATATTTTTAATTATTGTATTTTGCTTGTATCATTGCCGATAAGTCTGCTTTTTGATATAGTTTCATTTGCGTATAGTGTTTTGTGTGCGCGTGTAGCTCAGACCTGCCTGCACACTAAGTGGTATGTTTTTTGAAATTGGCAATATACTCTATTGATCATATAACTTTCTTATGTGCGCGTGTAGCTCAGCTGGTTAGAGCATTCGCCTGATACGCGGGGGGTCCCAGGTTCGAATCCTGGCACGCGCACATAGGATGGTTTTACATATTTAGTGTGCGGGTGAAGTTTACCAGCCCGAACGACTGAGGTCGCTCAGTCGGGCGGGGAGCATTCGCCTGACTTCTTACAGAAGCTGTATACCTTTTGGATACTTTGCTTCGCAAGCTTGCAAAGGTATCTCAAAAGGTCTTGCAAATGTACACTGTACATTTTCACTCGGAAGGTCCCAGGCTGAAATCCAATATCAATTGGATTTCAGAAGGTTAATCAGATATTTTGTAAGGCACGAAACAAAATATCGATAACCTATACAGTCCATGTAATGGAAGAATCCTGGCACGCGCACAAAATATGTTATAAATAAGACATAAAAACAAACATCAATAGTGTTTGTTTTTTTACACAAATGGATATTAGAAAAACTTCTTTTTCTAGACCTTGGGGAAATTTTGGTATATATTAGAAATTAAGAACGCTCTTTTGTATCACCATACCTCGAGAATCATGGATAATGATCTACTCTTTGTTCCGAATGCTCCAGTTGATACCGATGAGTATATCAATTGGCATACGGCTCTTAAGCATTTCTTACAGTCTTTCCATGATATCAAGAAAGGCGAAGATAGGCGTAAGCGCAACAAGAGAGAGCGTAGATACGTCAAAATGGTTCTTTGTCAGATTGTGAAATAGATAATATATAGAAAACTGCGATTAATAATTCGCTCAGATTTTGACGGCCTCGTTCTGCAGAGCAGAACGAGGCCGTACTTGTTTAAATTTAAAAAACTAAACACACATAAGCGATTAATCGCTTTCAACAAGCCCTTTCAACTTTTTAATATCCGCAACCCATTCGCTTCCGTCCCAATACTCAATATTTTTAAAATTCATCTTATAGCGCGCCTTCTCTCCGTATCCAGTACCAAGATACATATATGATTTGTTAGCTTTTTTTGCCTCTAGCACTTCATTTATCATCATCCACATACCAAGAGATTGTTTTATATATTCAGTATCATAAAAAGAAAACCAATAATGTGACATTTTTTTATCTCCGTCTAATAGCACATAACCAATTATTTTATCCTCATCTGTATATGTCACTACTTCTGTGATGAATCCAGCCCCAAGCACTGTACGCAGTTTTTCATCAAAGTCGATTCCGTGCCAGTCTTTAAAATATTTATTGCAAAAACGCCTAAAAGAAATACTATCAGTATCAAAGTCATTAAACGATGTGATTTTTCTATCAAACCTATTTTCAAACTTTTTCAAAATCCTACGGTTTTCGCTTGATGGAATAAAATTCTCCAGAGGTACTCTGATACTACGCGCCATATACATTGTATCTTTTACATCCTTTATCCCGGAGTAGGGAAGAAAGCCAGATTCATACAAATCAGCGAGTTTGTCTTTTTTTTCTCTTTCACCCCAAAGAGTGTATCCAAAATGATATATGCTGTAGTCGTGTGTGAACTCTCTTCTTCTTATTCTCATGGCCGTATAATTTTGAATTTAAAATTTTGAATTTCGATTCAATGTTTAATTTTTTAATGTTGAAACAATCTTACCAAAAATAAGGGTGAGCTCCTGACATTCTTTCCAAAGTTCTTTAATCTCGTCTCCATTATCTGAAATAGCCGTATTTAACATCCTGAGCCAATGCTTGGTCTCTTGAGCTTCCTTTTTGCAAATATGTATCTTATTCCTAAAATCCTTCTTTGAACTTGCTCCATTGGCTTCCATATAGTTGGCTCCTATACTTGTGGCACTTCTAATTAATTGATTGATTATTGGTTTATTGATTGGATCCTGTTTTAAACCTTTGCAAAAGATAATAACATTTTCGCCGAACTTTGCAGTTCTTTCTTCTAGATCATAATTCTTTTTGTTTTCTAATTCATTCATCCCGTTTAGAGGCAAGTCGCGATCATAGCAACACCCTTGATTATTTTTTTATAAATTTTGTTTCGGCTTGTTTCCATTACATTATTTCTATTTTAATCGTGACCCCGGCCTCTAACGGGATTCATTTGAAATTGATTAAAAATTCGAAATTTAAAATTCAATCAATTCCTAAACTTTTCGTCTAAAAGTTTAGGAATTGATTGCACCATTCCATCCAGGTTTCCAGACGTAAGCAAAAGTACCACATCTCCATCTTTTACCTCTTTATCAATTATTTCCAACCCTTCTTTTTCGTCTTTAATATAATCAACATCGATACCAGCACTCCTAACCCTACCAACTATTTCTTCTTGAGTCAGCTGTGCGTGTGTTCCGCTACCTTGTTCTGCCGGTTTGTATATATAGACCCTATCAACGCCATTAAATATAGTGTCATAGTGGTGTATATAGTCTCTGTTGCGCCACGAGAATGTGTGTGGCTCAAATACAACCACAAGTTTTTTATCTGGGAAATGTAGCTTCATTGCGGCAATTGCTGCCTCTGCTTTTTTATAAGACGATCCAAACCCTTCATACACAAGCACTTTAGATGCCTTTGTCTTTTTATCCAAGCGCCTTACAATCCCAGAGTATGTTTCTATCCCCGAGACAAGCTCTTCTTTGTTTAATAGTTTTTTCTCAAGAAGCATTGCGCTGACTCCAACAATATTTTCTACATTGTGTTTGCCTATTGCACTAGTACTGAGGCCAACAACTAGTTTTCCCCTATACATCAAATCAAAAGAAGTAGTTTCTCCAAAAGAAATATTTTCTGCTGTCCAATCTGATTTTCCATCTACTGAGTATGTAACCGTGCGGACATTAGAATATGGAATTATTTTTTCTGCCTGCTCATCAGAGTTGTTTATTACAAGCAGCCCCTCCTCTGGCAGGGTAGAGATGAGGTTTATGAAAGGTCTGGAAAAATCTTCTTGTGTCTTAAACACATTCACATGGTCATGTTCCACGGAAGTGATCAATACATCAGTAGCGTTGTAGTACATAAACTTTGATGTATCATCATCATTCGCCGACGGATACTCGTCTCCTTCAAGCACAAACACCTCACCACCTCCGAGGTGTGATGTAGTTTCAAAATTAAATGGAATTGCTCCTATAAAAAAGCTTGGGTCTTTTCCGGTATTGTGAAGACACCAAGCCATCAAGCTAGAGCATGTGGACTTGCCATGACTTCCTGCACAAATAATATTATGTGCGCCATCGGTTATTTCCTGGAGTACCTGTGGAAATGATTTTACATCAACACCGAGCTCCAATGCATATCGAACTTCCTCATTTGTATCGGGTACAAGCTTTGCATTTTTTCCAATCACAATCATGTCTACATCATCAGGAATATTTTCTGATTTGTATCCAACAGCAAAAGGTATACCTATAGCGACGAGGTAGTCACTGATTGGGGGATAGAAGCCATCATCTGATCCAGTAATCTCCCAGCCACTATCTTTTAGTAGCTTTGCCACAGCACTCATGCCAACACCGCAAATACCTATAAAGTGTGCTTTTTTAGATTTTGTTTCCATATTTCTTGTATTATAACGCATAAATATAATTTCTAATAAATACTGTATTCTATATACGAAATACTGTATACTGTGCTTCATGTCAACTTTATACGTAGTATCAACGCCAATAGGCAATTTAGAGGATATCACCCTAAGAGCCATCAGAACCTTAAAAGAGGTTGATTTGGTGCTTGCAGAGGACACCAGGGTCGCCAAAAGGCTTTTACAGCACCACGGTATAGAAAAGGACGTTGTGCGTTATGATGAACACAAACATAAAGTCATGGAGGATATGGTACTTGAGGCGCTTAGGGAAGGTACCAATATAGCCCTTATAAGCGACGCTGGCACACCAACAATCTCAGATCCAGGATATAGACTAATCGCAAGGATTTTAGAAATAAAAAGAGAAATTCCAGAAATAAATATAAAATCAATTCCAGGACCAAGCTCTCTCACTTCCGCTTTGTCGTTAAGCGGTATCTCGGCAGACCATTTTGTCTTTTATGGATTTTTGCCTACCAAAAAAGGTAAAGAAACTATTATAAAGGACATATCAGAAGCAAAAAGAACATCAGTTTTCTTTGAATCTCCCAATAGAATTATGAAAACACTAGAGATGATGAAAAAGTTTATTGACTGGGAAAGAAAAATCTCTGTGGTGAGAGAAATAAGTAAAATTCATGAAGATGTTGTAACTGGTAGTATTAGAGAAGTTATTGATTATTTTGAAAAGCATCCGGACCAAATAAGGGGCGAAATGGTTGTGGTTGTAGAAAGTCTCTAAAATTTATGTTTAATAATATGATTAATATTTCTTGAAACTCTAGGGCTATTTTTCCGTATTTAACTTCAAATTTTCGGGGGTTAAACCCCCGAAAACTCCCGAAATTCAACTCCCGAAATTCAGAAGATTGTTAGAACTGTTAGAAATGGGTTCTAACAAAAATATCATATATGGACATATTTTGATTATCATAAGAAATATTAAGAAATATAAGGTGATACACATCTAAATACTGAAGTTATAATAAAAAAAGAGGCAACTAAGACGAGATAGTCATTAAAATATAGATCATTAGGCATATACAGATTATTATTTCAAGATAGCTATAATTTTGTGTTTTTGTTTGATTGTATGTGTGTGTATTATAAATTGACTTAAAAATTAAATCTCGTTGAAAACTCGTCCAAATATCCCTCAACAAAGAGCTCATTTAATCTCGTTGAAAACTCGTCTATTTTCTAATAATAAAAA
Source organism: Candidatus Campbellbacteria bacterium CG22_combo_CG10-13_8_21_14_all_36_13 (assembly GCA_002771585.1). GTDB lineage: Bacteria > Patescibacteriota > Minisyncoccia > Phycocordibacterales > PCTT01 > 21-14-all-36-13. The sequence continues at coordinate 6,000 of PCTT01000012.1, forward strand.
TTATTGATTTTATGCTATAGACTCGTACATTTTTTAGATATATATCAAAAAATGTAGTAAATAAGAAAAATCAAATTATATATTATGAATATGTAATTTGCTCTAATATTTATATTTTATAGCTGTGATATACTTGATATACTATATGTAATTAAAAATCATAATACCCCGCTAGGTAAATGTCTAAAGAACAAAACACAAATACGGGCAAGCAAATGAGTTTGATACACAACAGGAGGTTCCAAGCAACCTTCTTTGTTGTTTTTGTGATTCTAATAATTTTGTATTTTGGTATATCTCAGATTTTTGCAAGTTCTTATAAAATTTCAAACAAAACAAACACCGCATCTGTTGAAGAGAGTATTCAAGAAGAAGAGCTTGTGCCAAAATTTGTTGCAACACATATAAAGACTCCAGAATCCCTACGGGCTGTCTATATGACTAGCTGGGTTGCAGGGACTCCAAGCATAAGAGAAAAAATAATTAAACTCATTGATTCAACAGAAGCAAATGCTGTTGTGATTGATATAAAAGATGATACGGGCCGTGTTTCTTTTGATATGTGGGACAAGGAGCTAGATGAGATTGGTTCGGAGGAAATCAGAATACCAGACCTAAGAGAGCTCATTGAAATGTTCCATGAAAAAGGAGTATATGTGATAGGTAGAATATCTTCTTTCCAAGATCTGTATATGGTCAAGCTTCATCCAGAGTGGGCTGTGAAGCGCAAAAGCGATGGTGCTGTTTGGAAAGATAGAAAAGGAATAAGCTGGATTGATGCTGGCGCAAAAGAGAACTGGGACTATCTTGTAGCGCTGGGCAAGGAGTCATATAATGCTGGATTTGACGAGTTGAATTATGACTATATTCGCTTTCCATCTGATGGAAATATGAATGACATATATTATCCATTCAGCGAACAAAATATTTTAGCAGATCCAGAGTGGGGGAAAGCAAAAACAATTGAATTATATTTTGCTTATTTACACGACAACCTAAAAGACACTGGCGCAGTTCTATCAGCAGATCTTTTTGGAATGACTACAACAAATTATGACGACTTAAACATAGGACAAGTGCTTGAGAGGGCATTACCATATTTCGATTACATAGCTCCTATGGTATATCCATCTCATTATCCAAAGACTTTTATCGGGTTAGCAAACCCCGCAGCAAATCCCTATGAGGTGATTGATTATTCTCTGAGCAAAGCTCTTGCAAGAATTGATGTCTTGAAGACTAGCACAACCACACCAGAGTGGATACGCAATAAAGTGAGAAGGGAACAGATACGACCATGGCTTCAAGATTTTGATCTTGGTGCTACATACACAGCAGACATGGTGCGCGCGCAAATTCAGGCAACGTACGATAATGGTCTCACAAGCTTCATGTTGTGGGACGCAGCTAATACATACACTCCAGGAGGATTATTGCCAAACTAGGGATGTTTACCCGACCCTTAGGGTGGGGCAGCAAACACTTATACCCTGTGAGGTCTACTACCAAAATAAAAGCACGAAGCACTAATATCGAAATCCGAAACAAATAACAATGAATAAAATTCAAAACGTGTTTAAATATTTGGCTAAAACCACACGGGATTATTTTATATTAAAATAATCCCGTGTGGTTCGCCCGACAAAAATCTCGAGGAGTTTTTGTTTAGGGGCTTGGAATTTGTTTAGTATTTAGATATTAGGATTTAGAGCTTAATCCTCCTCCGCCCACTGGCGGATCGGATGTCGGATTTTAAAAAACACCCCAATTTGTCTAAATTTACGTTTTTTCAATTTCCGTCAACCCCATATACTGTAAAGAAATAAAACTCTATTTCTGTCAAATATTTATATAAATAATAGAAAAGTAAGGTTTTCGGCTATATTTTTAAATATCTGAAAACTAATTTCTTATTTCTAATAAATGGCTCTGTGAAACGTTTTTAGTCTTAAGGACAAGACGAGATAGTCTTTTTTTAAAGAATTATCTCGTTTTTGCATTTTTACAAAGTGGAAGAATACTTATTTTATTAAATATTTAAAAACAAAGGTAAAATTGACAGAAATTATATAAAAGACAAAAAATATTTTTTAAAAAAAGATAAATAAATTTGTTTCACAAACGAGAAGCTACGAGATCAAATATAACGGCTTAACAAAGACTTTGTTTTGAATAAAGAAAATTTGATACTTTTACAAAAAATTTTTACAAAAGTTTTAAGTAATTATTCAATTTAATCAAACTTATTAAATACAATAAATTAGAAAAAATTAAAAAGACGGTCTAGTGAAACACTTGTAAAATATAGGTATATCGGCAAGGAAAATTTAAAAAACTAAATTCTAAAATAATGAGGTTCTTGTATCTCGCAAAAACTCGTAATAAAAACTGTCAACAGGTTTGTATTTTATCTCTTTTAAAACTCGTCGGAGAGAGGTTTATCCACATAAATATGGCTAATAATAAGAGGTGCTCCGTACAATATGTATAACGTGAAAAAAGAAATCATACACAAAGGCCAAAAATACATATCAACGAAACAAGCTGCTTTGTTGTCTGGCTTTGTTTCTGATTACATTGGTCAGCTTGCAAGAGCGGGTAAGATTAGGTCTCGAATGTTTGGAAATACAAGGTTTGTAAATGAAAAAGATTTGATTGGCTACACGGTGCAAACCGATTTAGTCTTGAACGGCGAAAAGTATATTTCTTCGTCTGATGCTTCTAAGAAAACGGGATATACCCAGGACTACATTGGTCAACTAGCAAGAGCTGGAAGAATATCCTCTACCACGATTGGAAGAACTAAATTTATCCACGAAGATGATCTTCAAAAATATGTTGCCCTAAGTAAAGGGATTGATATTACAGGTCTACCAAAAGCACAAACAGTTGAAGAAGAAAAGGCGGAAAGCATAGTAAATCATCTAGAGGACGAAGGTGGGTTTGATGTATTGCCAAAATTGCAAAAAAAGAATACGGCAGAAATTATTGCTGACGTTAAGTCTGTTGTATCTCCATATCAAAAAGCTCTTTCTCTGGAAGTTCGTCTTCCAAAAAGAATTATAAAAAGCATTGGCTACTCTGTGGCATCATTAGTGCTCACTCTTTCGTTCGTTACAATAGCATCAGCTTTTTACACCAATCCAAAACTAGTAGAAAAAATGTCTGACGAAGTAAGAGACGCCATCACATCAATGCATATGGTTAGAGATTTCTTTGTTGCGGATTTGGAAGACTCCATCAAAGAGTTTGGTGTTGTTGGCACTGTTGCAAATTCAGTTTATGAAAACACAAAAACTTTTGAAAAGAATTTCTCAAAATTAACAAACTCTCTTGATAGAAATATCACACTTGCGTTTAGCACTGTCGCAGAAATACCAAATACTATTTTTAGGACAGCAAAATTTGCGTATGAAAAAGTTAGCACGCCACAAGCATCTCTAACCGCCGCAATCTACGATGCAGATCAAATCCTTGGAAAAGCATCCACAAAATTCTACACATTTGTATCTTGTATGTTTAAAGACTGCTACGAGGAAGAAACAAGAATAGCCGTCAACAGAAACCTAGAAAAAGCAAGGCAAAGATTGCTTGCGGAGCAAGAAATCCAAAAAAATAATATATCAGTCGGCGGACAAAACCCAATCACTCTCACAGAAAATGCACAAACAGAAACTACCGCCACCACAAACACAAAGACTGTTGTAATTTCACCCCGCCCGTCGTCGGGGCAAGCCACCGCCGAGGCGTGGCAAGCTCAACCAACCAAAGTTGTAGAACGAATAATCACAAGAGTGGAGAGTGGTGTAAGTGGTGGTGTGACTCAAGATTACCTAGAGACACGCATACAACAAGAGTCCAACCGACTCTTCTCATTGCTTTACAGAGATGACTCAAGAAGTATCACTAATATCTACAACACAGTAGCTCAAACAAATCGAATTGATTATCTAAACGACGCAGACTTTGGTAATCCAACAATCACGAATGGAACAATTACAGGAACAACACTCACGAATGCAGTAGTAGGAGGAACCACAGGAACATTTTCTGGAGACCTATCCACTACAGGCAATCTGTCTGCAGGAGGTCAGCTCACAATCTCTGGAACAGCAACGAGCACTTTTGCAGGCGACGTTGCATTCGACACAAGCACTCTCTACATCGACTCAATTAACAACAGAGTGGGAATAGGAACATCTACCCCAGGCTCCACACTTTCAATTGCTGGAAATACTTTGATTGATGGAGTACTCACCGTCACAAGCATCACATCTACATCATCAGCATCATCACCATATTTCATAGCCATAGACTCATCTGCAACATCCACATTCGCAGGAGGATTCAAGGTTGATACCGATACTTTTGTAGTTGATTACTCTACAAACAACGTCGGCATCGGCACCACCTCACCATTCAAAAAACTCTCAGTTGAAGGTGATGGATATTTCAACGGAAACATATATGCAGCAAACCTCACAGCCACAGGCACACTATCTGTAGGAGGTGATTCATCATTTTCAAGTATTACAGCAACAGGAGCAATAACAAGTTATGACAGCTTCGTAGGGCCATACTTCCAAGCAACCTCCACCACAGCCACCAGCACATTCGCAGGAGGATTTGCAGTTGAAACTTCCGGTCTTGTCTATGACTACTCTACAAACAGGGTAGGTATCGGCACAGCTACACCTCTAAACAAACTTGATGTAGCAGGTACAGCAAGCGTATCAGGCTGGCTAGGAGTAGCCACCACAGCACAATACGACTCATCAGATATCACTATAGGAGATGCAACAGACCAAGACCTATGGCTTGCATTCCGAGGTAAAGACGACTCAGGTTCAGAAATACGTCTGGTAATGGGAACACAAGGCAACCTCGGCCCAGGCAATGACAATGGATTCTTAGGCACAGCTACCAATGATCGCTTTGACTTTCGAACAAATAACACCAATCGTATCTCAGTACTCGGAGGAGGTAATGTAGGTATTGGAAGCACAGCACCCACATACAAACTCGACGTAAATGGCACATTTAGAGCTGCAAGTTCTGCAAACTTTGCCTCTACGCTCACTGTTGCGAGTCAATGTGTTGCTGGAGATACACGACTCCGCAGAAGAAGAAAAAAGAAGAAAGGAGAGAGCGCGGATCCAGAAAAAGGAGAATGGGAGGATGATCTATATATCTATGATGAAGTCATGATCAAGGACGTTGTAGCTGGCGATGAGATAGCTTCAATGAATACAAAAACAGGAAAGATTGTCTGGAGTGAGGTTAATGCTCTCATGAATATGGGTATTAAGCCCATTTATCAGCTTACTAC
>PCTT01000012.1:11355-11735 GCA_002771585.1 Candidatus Campbellbacteria bacterium CG22_combo_CG10-13_8_21_14_all_36_13
TGATAATCATCCATATTTTGTACGCACCAAGTATTCATCTCAAGACCGAGAGGGCTCACAAAAGCTTTATCGTTTTGAGGTAGATATGTCCATTAAAATCGAAGATTTCAGTGCTGATACCATTGTGGCGATTGCAAATTCGGAGCAGGCATACACTCTTGTGGTATCTCGAAAAATCAAGCAATCAATGCGCGACACGTTGAGAGCATATAATAAGCCTCGTACTTTCAAGGCGGCGCTTTTTGCTGGAGCTATTGTTGAGGCTATATTTAATATGAATACAGTCGTGCACGAGCTCATGATTGACACTGAGTATACTGGATATAATGATGTGATTACTGCTGTAATCAAGAGGGCATTCCCATCTATAGTTGTGCACT
>PCTT01000012.1:11758-13057 GCA_002771585.1 Candidatus Campbellbacteria bacterium CG22_combo_CG10-13_8_21_14_all_36_13
GTGGGCATTAAGGTTCATAGGAAAAAGAGAGTTGCGAGTGGTATCGCACGTGAGGAGGTTCTGTATACATATACAGAAAACGCCCTCAGAGCTACTTTCGATTCAAACTCACGAGGAGCAGAATCTCCGGTTGACCCACAGGCGTTTCTTACGGATATGGTAGACCAAAGCGAAAATCTTGTCAAGAGTGGCGAATGGATTCAGGTAAAGGATTTGCGCGTAGGGGGCATGATTGCGGTGGCATATGGTGATAGAGTGGTCTGGGAAAGGATTGTCAAGATAGAGTTACAGGCACAAGAGAGGGTATGGGACATTGAAGTAAATGGTACAAAGAATTTCATCGGCAACGATATAGTGGCTCATAATACCTATCTCAATGGCGGTGTGGAGATAACGGGTACTGCTACTACCTCAGACATAGTCCCCTCTACAGACTCCACATACAGCATCGGTACCACTCTCAACCGCTACGCAAGTGCATTCCTTGACTCTATAACATCAGGCACGATGACATTGACTTCAGGCTCCATTACAGACTCGGGAGGTGCTATCTCATTTGGCAACGAAAACCTCTCTACAACAGGCACCCTAGGAGCAGGTAACACGACAATCACAGGTACTCTTTCATCATCAGGTCTTGCATCACTCAACCAAGCATCATCTACAAGATTTTCAATCTTCGACACACTGTATGTCGGAGGAACATCGACTTCAACACTTACATCATTATCATTACTATTTCCATCAACTGCAACACTAAACTCTGGAGGAACTCTATCAATCAACACAACAGACAACCAATCAGTAACATTTGGTACAGGCTTAGTAAGTGGAACAAACATAACATTCATAAACGCAACATCAACTAATGCAACCACAACAAACATAGCAATCACTGGTAATGCAACATTCGGAAATCTAACAGCTTCACGTCTTCTTTCACTAAACTCAAATGGAATAGTTACAAACACAGATATCAACTCATGGATCACAGGCACAACAAACCAAATCACAGTTACAGATGATGCAGATGGAACAGTTACACTCTCTCTACCACAAGACGTTCACACAGATGCAACTCCAACATTTGCAGGTCTGACCCTCACAGGAGCTCTTACAGGTACAACACTCAACTTCTCTGGTGCTGGAACAACCACAGGCAAGCTGTCCTCATACAGCTTTGTTGAGGCTCCATATTTCACCGCCACCTCCACAACAGCAACATCTACTTTTGCAGGTGGACTCACGGTGGACACAAACTCACTTGTTGTTGATTACTCTACAAACAACATCGGCATC
>PCTT01000019.1 GCA_002771585.1 Candidatus Campbellbacteria bacterium CG22_combo_CG10-13_8_21_14_all_36_13
ATAGAATTATTAACAGAGTGTTTCCAAGCTATTGGATAGAAAACGGGAATTTAGGGGCGAGAGAGGAAGCTCTCCGCTTATGACACAAGGTTAGTTCTTGTTTACTAACTCCCTTAGGTCGTAAGTAAACAATGTCCCAGCGGCGGTACACCCTTCGTATTTTCTCAAAGCAAAGCTTTTCGAAAATATACTCAGGGTCTTCGAGTCCTCTCCGAAAGCTTTATGAGGACTCGGTCATTAACATGACCAGTATAGGTTATCAATATTTTTCTTCTCCGCTAGCCGGCGGATCGAAAAATATTAGATTAACCTTTTCGAGTCCTCTCTCGCCAGGCCATAGTATACAAAAAACAATCCAATGAACTGGATTGTTTTTTGTCTATGTGGGCGAGAGAGGACTCGAACCTCCACGTCTTGCGACACTAGTTCCTAAGACTAGCGCGTATACCAATTCCGCCACTCGCCCAAATTAATATCGGTATTGTATTATTAATATCAAATTAATACAACCTTGTCCGCCCACCAGGGACTCTACCCTTACCTGCCTCTACCTATCGGTAGACAGGTACCGGCAGGCAGGCAGGAGCAGTATAGGTTATCGATATTTTACTTTGTTCCTCGTAAAATATCTGATTAACTTTTTCGAGCCCTGGACAAAGCTCCACTGGAGCTTTTTGTGCAGACTCTCACTCCGCTCGTGTCCGCCCACCAGGAATCTCGATCCTTACAGGATCTGTACACCTTATCAATATTTTTTTTCGCAAAACTCAAAAAATATTAGATAAAGGTTTTCGAGCCCTGGTGGGCGGTTAAATAGTAAAGCTCGAATGCTACGCATCCGAACTAACTATTTAATGTCCGCCCACCAGGGCTCGAACCTGGGACCTTTTGCTTAAGAGGCAATTGCTCTACCAGCTGAGCTATGGGCGGAAGAATTCAGCTCTTTTAAAGAGCTTTAGCTGGGACAAGAAAAGATTATCATTTTTTTGCCCATGTTGCTAGGTGTTTTGATTAATTGTGGGCCAGGCGGGAGTTGAACCCGCATGCCTTACGGCACTCGATCTTAAGTCGAGCGTGTATGCCAATTCCACCACTGGCCCATTTTTTACTTCTTCCCCTTATTCATTCCTCTATGTGTTGGCTTTAAACTATGACAATTTGGACACAAAATTCTTAAATTTTTTAATCTATTATCTTTATTATCGCCATTTATATGATCAAGTTCTAGTGGTAATCTACCATCTTTGGACTGTCTTGCCCAACCACAGTCTTCACATTTTGGCTTTTTTAAATCTTCTTTGTATAGTCGTTTTTTTAAGCTGTAGCTTTGGTAATTACTATTTTTTATTAGAATATCTTTTAATAGTATTAATGGTTTTCCAATTCCTATTTTACCCTTGTTCCATCCTTGACCTTTAAAATGTGATATATCTAATTTACAAATTTTTATATATTTTTGTACTTGTAGATAGTTACCCCCAGCAGGAATTAATCCTAATTTTTGTATAACCTGACGTATGCTAGTAGAGCAATAAACAGCTTTCTTTAATTCTTGTTCAGACCATTTTCTGTGCCTCATTTGTTTGCCTGAGGTGTATCCGTTGAAATGTGAAATATCAATATTATTCTTCTTTATATATTGATCTATTTGTTTATAACTACTAGAAGTGCTTGTTAGACTAATTTTAATTATTGCCTCTCTTATTCCCTTGGATTTTTTTATGTCTTCTCTAAGACTACCGTCTGTCCAAGTTTTTGATCTCATTATCCTATAATTTTACCAATAAGGTAAAGGTATTTCAATGTGCTTAACTACGTGTCTGCCAAATCATGCGGTTTATTTACATATCAGTTTCGCCACCCGGGCAATATTCGACTAAGTACAAGATTACTCTATAAGAATAGGATAATCAAATCTTTCCTAAATAAATATTATTTTTATCAAATACAATATCATTAAATGAATGGGGTAGAAGGCATAAAAGAAATATTTATTCATTTTTATTTTTGGTAATAATTTTTCTTCAAACAAACACAAAACAGATCCAAAAAGACTAAACATTTGTATAATTGAAGAGAAAAAAATCCACACAGTATTCAAACATGCTTGTATATAAAATGCGTTTATTGGTTTTTTGAAAACATGGAAAGATAGTATAAGAAGTAATCCATAAATAGAATAATCAATTTCTATAAAAAATGGAAACAGAAGGATGATTATACCAATTAAATAATTCTTTTTTTCATAAGAATCTATAAGTATTAATCCCAAAACAAGAGTAAATATAATATTAAGAGCCATTATTTTTGTCACAAGCATAAAAGGTATTTGAGAAATTAATGCAAGAATTAAAAGTCTTTTTATATATCTATCTAGATTGGATGTGTGTTTGTAGCCCTTTACTATTGCGTAAGCAAATATTGGTAGAGCAAGTCGGCCAATTATTCGAAATATTGTTATGTGCGGGAAAAATAATAGACCAACATGGTCTATAACCATAGATATAATACCTATTAGTTTTAGGGTATTACCTGAGGTGGAGATTTGTGGTTTTGTATGGGTTTCTTTCATTAGTTTTTGGGGAGGGTGTTATGGGTTGTTTTATGAAAGCACCTGCCTGCCGTCAGGCAGGAAGCAGTTTGCTTTCTCCAGGCCTAACCAATACTTGTAAAAACAAGTATTGCTTGAGGCCTGGGCGGGAATCGCACCCGCGCATGGAGGATTTGCAGTCCCCAGCGTTTCTACTTCGCCACCAGGCCTTATATCTTATTTTAAACCAAAACAACATGGCCACCAGGCCTTGTGTTGAATTATACTATATTAAGACTCGTGAGACAGGTCCTCTATTACTTGTCTATTTTTTTCTCCTATATCTATTTTACAATCAAAAAATGGAATATTTTTCATATTTAATTTTGGTTTGACATAATCTCTTAAATTACCAAGATTTCTTTTCAAAAAATCTATACCTTGTTCTTCAGAATCTTCTGGGTATATGCTTACGTATATTGTTGCTTTTTTAAGGTCGCGAGATACATCCACGTGTGTGACAGTGATAAGAGATAATCTGTTTGATTCTTTTGAAATAAACTCAGAAACAAGCTGTCGCAAAAGTTCATTAACCTTGTCTTGTCTTTTTGACATATTATTCCTCTATTATTCTGAACGATATAATACGATCTCCTTCTGCTATCGCGATTTTGGAGTCAATACGACACCCAAATTCATTTCCTTCTTGCACATTATCCGTCTCCATTTTTTGTTGTTGTATACCAACAAGTTTTCCTGTTCCAATTTCTTCGTCTCTTCTTTTGATTTTGAAAATTGTTCCTTTTGATAGATATCCAGAAACAACCTTGCCTCCTATAACCTGCTTGTTTTTGTCTTGATTAAATATTCTTAGTATTTTTGCCTCTCCTATTTGCTCTTCAACTTGTTTTTTGGGTGTCTCTTCTTTTATTACGTCCTCAAACCACTCAAGTAGTTCATAAATTATATTAAATGTTTTTATCTCAATCCCCATTCTTTCTCCAAGCTCTCTTGCCGCACCATCTACTTTTACATTAAAGCCAATCACATATGCGTTTTCACTAGAGCCAGCCATTTTTACATCTCCTTCTGTTATTTTTCCGATGCTTGAATGCACTATTTTTACAAAAGAGCGTTCAGTACATAATTTTTTTAATTTTTCTCTTATGGCTTCTTCTGTACCAACGACATCACTTTTTAGCACCACGGGTATTACGTAAGCACCTTCTTGTATATCCTCATTTCTATCATTTGTCGCAAGAGCGCTAACACAAGAAAGCGCGGCACCCTCCGCATCTTTTCTGTTTTCATAAGCTACGCAGAGAGAACCAACGCTAGGTATACTATCAAAACCTCTTATTTGTATTGGTGAAGAAAACTGAGCTTTATCAACAGCATTACCAGTAAAATCTTCCATAATGCGCACGGGTGCGCAGCTTTTTTCAGCAACAATATACATTCCTTTTTTTAGTGTTCCGTCTTTGATTACAATTGTGGCAGAAATACCTTTTTTTGTATCAACATTTGTTTCTATTATTACTCCGGTTGCAGGCTTTGTCGTGTCTCCTTTAAGTTCTTCCATCTCGGAAACCAGAACCAACGTGTCCAAAAGCTCTTCTATTCCAGTACCAACTGTTGCAGAAACTGGTATGAATGGAATATCACCACCATAGCCTTCTATGTAAATTTCATTCTCAATTAAACTTTGTATCGCTTTATTTTGGTCTGCGTTTGGTTTGTCTATCTTATTTAGAGCAACTATGTAGGGTATTCCAGCCTCATTTATTGCAGACAAGGCTTCTACCGTTTGTGCTTTTACGCCGTCATCTGCTGCCACAACGAGTATTGCAACATCAGCAACACTTGCGCCACGTGACCTCATTCCAGAAAAAGCTTCGTGTCCTGGTGTGTCTAGAAATGTTATTCTTTTTGGTTCGCCGTCTTTTTGTTGGTGTATTACTTCGTATGCAGAAATATGTTGAGTAATTCCACCAGCTTCACCCTCTACAACATGTGATTTTCTTATATAGTCAAGAAGCTTTGATTTTCCATGATCAATATGTCCCATCACCACTATTACAGGAGGTCTTTCTATTATTCCTTCTTTTTTGCTAATATATGCTTCCATGATAAGAAAAATGTTTAGAAATGAAAACAGCACATCTCTGCGCCGTCCGCTCTAAATATGATGACACTATACAACATAATGATACAATAGGGAAGATGAATGATAATAAAACAAAAAAGAATAATATATACCTAGACTACATGGCGTCTACTCCAATAGACTCCCGTGTGTTAGAGGCCATGCAACCTTTTTTGCAAGAGAGGTTTGCAAACTCTCTTTCTATACACTCTGATGGACAAAGTGCTGATTTTTTTCTTGAACAATCACAAAAAAGGGTTGCGGAAACAATAGGGGCAAAAAAATCTGAGATACATTGGACTTCTGGTGGCACAGAATCAAACACATGGGCTCTTAAGGGTGTTGTGGAATACATAGAAGAGCACAATAATGGAATAAAAGGTCTTCATGTGGTTCTTGGTGGTATTGAACACTCTTCAGTTAGTGGATTTTTACATTATGCAAAAAAGAAAGAACTCGATGTCTCTTTGGTTGGTGTAGACAAAGACGGAATACTTGATATAGAAGAATTTAAACTTGCACTTAGACCAGAAACGATTTTGGTATCTGTTTTATATGCAAATAATGAGATTGGCACAATACAGCCAATAAAAAAAATTGGAGAAATAATAAAAAAACACAGATCTGAGGGTGGTGATAATTTTATTTTACCAAATCTTGATTTCAAGTTTCCTGCATTTCATACTGACGCCAGCCAGGCGTTTATGTATCTAGATTGCGATGTTGATACCCTTGGTGTAGATCTTATGACTCTTGATGGTCATAAAATGTATGGACCAAAAGGTATTGGTGCTTTATATATACGCGATGGATTACTTCTTACACCAATGTTTTTTTCTATGAACTCTGTAGAAAATAAAAGGTATGGAACTCCAGCAACACAACTTGTTGCTGGGTTTACAAAAGCTTCTGAGATTGCAGTAGACGAAAGACAGGAGTTTGGTATTAGACTAAGAGAGTTGCGTGACTATACTATTGAATCTCTTAAAAAAATGTTTCCTGAAATTATAATAAATGGCTCTATTAAGGAACGACTCCCAAATAATATAAGTTTTTCATTTCCGGGACAGAATCACGAATTCCTAACGGTGTTATTGGACGAGCAGGGTATTTCTGTTGCTACGAAAAGTGCTTGTCGTTCTGTTGAAAATTCTTCCCATGTTATAAAAGCATTAGGGAATGATGGTGATAGTGCTATAAGAATTTCTCTCGGTAAGGAGACCACAAAACTAGAAATTGACTACTTTCTAGAGACACTTGGTAGAATTCTAAAGAAATCTTGATTGCTTATTATAAATAACTTATACTGAATACATATGAATCTCGAGGAGCTAACAAAACACCAAATACTACTCCTTACTCTTTTGGTAAGCTTCGTCACATCTATAGCAACAGGTATTGTTACTGTGACTCTTATGGATCAAGCCCCGCCTGGTGTTACTAATACTATAAATAGGGTGGTAGAGAGAACCGTAGAAAAAGTTGTTCCAGACACAAAAGGTCAGACAGCTTCTGTTATTACAAAAGAAACAACAGTAATCGTTAAAGAAGAAGATTTGATCACGAGCTCTATAGAAAAAGGTTCAAAAAGCATAGTAAGAATAGAATTACCATTAGCCCCTGACGAGACAACACCCAAAACTATCGCGCTTGGAACACTTGTATCATCTAGTGGTTATGTCGTTACAGACTCGCTTCAAATTGTTGCAGAAGGTAAATATGTAATTAGACAAGGAGCAAATAGATATCAAGCCGAGGTTGTAATACAAGACGAAGAAAAAGGGCTTGCGATTTTAAAGGTTGTTCTTGGTGAAAAAGATCCTGCAGATAAAAAATTCCAAAACCTATCATTTGCAGATATGTCTGCACTAAAGTTGGGACAAACCCTTATTAGCGTGAGTGGTTCAAACAAAGATTTTGTTTCCATGGGTGTTATATCTGGGATAAACACAATAGAAGTACCAATTGTGAAAGAAGTTGATCCAAACGCAAAAGATACAAAAGATAAGGCGCCAGAAACAAAAACACAGATTTCAAGAATTGATTCTGATATTAGGGACGTTACTTTGTCTGGTACGCCGGTTATAAATGTATTTGGAGATATGGTGGGTATGATGCTTATTACATCAAATGATAGAATGATAGTTCCTGCATCAGACATAGTTTTGATACTACAATCTATTAAAACAACAGAGAAAAAAACATCACAATAGGTAATTGACCAGACTCTGTTTTTGTTGTAAAATCTATTTACACGTTTATTTTTAATAATATATAGAAAAATGCCACCATTTGGAAAATTCACAAGTAAAGCAAGGGAAGTAATAAGAAAATCACACGAACTAGCTATCGAGCGAGGCCAAAATAATGTTGGACACGCACACCTTTTAGCTGCACTGATTCTACAAGAAGAAAGTATGGTAATGTCTGTACTTGATCGTCTTGGTGTTGATGTTGTATTACTTACCGATTCCGTGATTGAATCTCTAGAAAGTCCCGATAGGTCTTCGGTTCTTTCGCCTTCGTATCAAATCTATATTACACCAGAGCTTGGAAAAATATTAGAGGCATCGACGCAACTTGCTGGCCGTATGGGGGATGAATTTGTTTCAACGGAACATCTGTTTTTGGCGATGCTTGAGGTTCCAAACCCAGCAAAAGATTTGCTTGGAAGATTTAAAATAACAAGTGAAGCTGTTACAAATGTAATAGAAGAGCTTCGTGAAGGAAACACAAGTGATATTCAATCCAAACCAACATTTAGAGCGATTACAAAATACACAAGAAATCTTACAAAATATGCACAAGAAAATAAACTAGATCCTGTTATTGGTCGCGATAAAGAAATTAATCGTGTAATACAAATTCTTTCAAGAAGAACAAAAAATAACCCAATCTTAATAGGTGAAGCTGGTGTTGGTAAGACAGCGATTGTGGAGGGGTTGGCGCAGAGAATTGCGGTGGGTGATGTTCCCGAATCCATAAAAGGTAAAGAACTTGTCTCTCTTGATCTTGGTTCCCTTATTGCGGGAACAAAATACAGGGGGGAGTTTGAGGACAGACTAAAAGCAATAATGAAAGAAATAAATAAATCTGACGGAAAGATAATTCTGTTTATAGATGAGATTCACACTATTGTTGGTGCTGGTGCCGCAGAAGGCGCGATGGATGCATCAAATATGCTTAAACCCGCTCTTTCAAGGGGCGAGCTTCGTGCAATAGGAGCAACAACTATAAAAGAGTATCAAAAACACATAGAAAAAGATCCTGCACTCACAAGAAGATTTCAACCCGTGTATGTTAATGAGCCGTCGATAGAAGATGCACTTGCTATACTTCGAGGGATAAAAGAAAAATATGAACTATTTCATGGTGTGCAAATTCTAGATGAAGCTATTGTTGCTGCTGTGAATTTATCTTCTAGATATATCACAAGTAGATATTTACCAGACAAAGCTATAGATCTTATTGATGAAGCCTGTTCTTCTTTGCGCATGACTCTTGAAAACAAACCAGAAGATCTTGAGATTGCTCATAGAAAAATATTGCGTTTAGAAATAGAGAAAAGAGCTCTCGCAAAAGAAGCTTCTGATGCGAAAAATACAGAAGCAAAAGCAAGAGTTAGCCAAATTGATAAAGAAATTGCAGAGCTTAAAGAAAAAACATCAGAGCTGGAGCTAAAATGGAAGAATGAAAAAGAGACACTTACAGAGATAAAAGCAACAAAGAAAGAATTGGAAACAATGAGGATCGAAGCGGATTCTGCAGAAGCAATGTCTGATTTATCTCGTGCGGCTGAAATAAGGTATGGAGAAATTCCAGAAATGGAAAAAACATTAGAGCAAAAAACAAAACGTTTAAAGAAGCTACAGGGTTCTCGTCGTATTCTAAAAGAGGATGTAAATGAAAGTGATATAGCAGATGTTGTGTCTCGTTGGACGGGTGTGCCTGTAATGCGTATGCTTGAGGCAGAAGCACAAAAACTTGCCAGGATGACTGAAGTGTTGCAAGAGCGTGTTGTTGGGCAGGATGAGGCAATTAGCAAGGTTTCAGATGCTGTAAAGAGGTCGCGAGTTGGTATATCAGACCCAAATAAACCAATTGGCTCATTTATGTTTCTTGGCCCCACGGGGGTGGGTAAGACAGAGCTAACCAAAGCACTTGCTGAATTTATGTTTGATGATGCTGATGCTCTTGTGAGAATCGATATGTCTGAGTTTATGGAGAGGCATTCAATATCAAAAATGATTGGAGCACCCGCTGGATATGTTGGCTATGATGAGGGTGGAAATATCACAGAGAAAATAAGGCATAGACCATATTCTGTTGTTCTTTTTGATGAAGTGGAAAAAGCTCACCCAGAAGTGTTTAACCTTCTTCTGCAGGTTCTTGATGAAGGACATCTTACTGATGCAAAAGGGCGAAAGGTTAATTTCAAGAATACAATAATCGTGCTTACTTCAAATATTGGTTCTGAGTATATAGACCAAATGGAAAAACTTGGTTTTAGCTCGGGGGATACACTTGAAGAATATGAAGATGCAAAAGACAGGGTTATGAAAGCTCTTAAGGAGCATTTCAGACCTGAGTTTCTTAATCGTCTTGATGAAATTGTTTTGTTTAACGTGCTTCCAGAAAGTGCAATTAGAGATATTGTTGATATACAAATAAGAGAAATTACAAAACGTCTTTCAGACAAACACATAAACATTAATATTTCTGATGGGGTTTTTGCTTATCTTGCAAAAGAGGGATATGATCCACAATATGGCGCTCGTCCACTTAAGAGGTTGATTCAAAGTAAAATACTCACACCACTTGCAAACTTAATGGTAGAAAAAGGCGTAATGTCTGGGGGAAGCGTATCAATCGATATGTCTGGTGATGGATTAAAATTTTCTGTTACAAAAAAGGGGACTGGCAAGGCTCCAAAAGAGCCAAAACAGACAAAAAAGAAAACACCTAAGTCGAAAGTGGAGGCGTAAACATGTCAACACAAGTAGTTCTATGTACTTACTCCTTTGTGTTATAATTAGTGTTAGTTATGGCTTCAATATCAGAAGACAAATTAACACTTGTTAGGGAAATGTATAATACTCAAAATATGAGTATGCAGGACATTGCAACTAAATTAAACGTTTCACTAGATTCTGTTGTGTATTTTATGAGAAAACATAAAATCAATAGAAGAAACACATCAGATACAAACAGGTATAAGTATACTCTGCAAACCCCGTCATTTTCTCTAAATTCTGATACTACTAATGAGAAATTGTTGATAATACTCGCCATGCTTTATTGGGCTGAGGGGTATAAAACAGAAAAAGCAAACGGTTTAGATTTTGCAAATAGTGATCCTGATATGATAAAAACATTTATCACAGCTCTTAGATCGGTTTACTGTCTCGACGAAGGTAGGCTCAGGGTTTTGCTTTATTGTTATCAAGATCAAAATGTTAAAGATCTCATCTCTTTTTGGAGTTGTCATACATGTATTCCTGAAGCTCAATTTACAAAACCTTATATAAGGAAAGATATTAAGGATGGAGGTCGCAAAATGCCTTACGGACTAATACACATAAGGTATTATGACAAAAAATTGTTGATAGAACTGAAAAAACTGATAGAATCATATAAGTAATATTCATGCGTCGGTGGCGGAGTGGTCAATCGCACTTGACTGTAAATCAAGCACCTACTGGTTACGCAGGTTCGAATCCTGCCCGGCGCACAAAATATAAAAACACCCATTTAGGGTGTTTTTATATTTTTAATGTGCCGGAGCAAAGTGCCTGCGCACTTTGCGTGCAGGATTCGAAAACCTTGAGCATATCGTAACGAGTCCTGAGCTTGTCGAAGGGCGAAGTGAGATGCGAAAGGTGTACAGTCCATGTAATGGAAGAATCCTGATTTTGTAGCGCCGGGCAGGATTCGAAAGCCGGAGCGCGCGAAGCCTGAATACTACAGTATTCAGTGCGCGAGGCGGGTGAGAAAGTGTTGCGCACTTTCGCAAGACCTTCTTCTAATAAATATTACGATATATCGTAATATTTGTTGAAAAGGTGTACAGCTCCCGCCCGCCTACCGGCAGGCAGGTAGGGAGAGAATATTCTGCCCCCCAACTCTTTTTTTGTTATAATATCCACATGACATCAGACCCACTTAAAGCAATAGAGGATTTAACAAAAGAGGTAAATGACCACATAGATAAGCAGGGGCGAGGAGTTTTCAAAAGATATCCCGTTACATTTGCACTTTTAGCAACATTTGGTGTAACCGCAGTAGGTTCTGGGTTAAAGGCTATTTTAGATAAAGTTTTTATATTTAAAGAAAACCCAATTTTGTTAGTATTTATAGGAGTTTTGGTGCTTATGTTTACAGGCTCTTTGTTTAAAAAACTTAATAAATAGGTGTTCAAGCTAGGGAACATAATTGACAGTTAATTAGTTGTAATTTCGACCGATTAATTTGTGTTTTGTTCTTTTCTAGTTTGGCAGAGATGAATT
>PCTT01000015.1:0-196 GCA_002771585.1 Candidatus Campbellbacteria bacterium CG22_combo_CG10-13_8_21_14_all_36_13
AAAGATTATCAATTAATTAAACCGCCATATGTCCGTACCTAAAACATCAATTCATTTAGTAACCTATACCATAATTCTGCAGAATTGTAGAATGAATTATTTGTTACTTTCCATGTTTTACGCCTAATTTAAGTTCTTGAGAAAACTTCTCCTGTGTTCTGGAGTAAGTCCATATTTTTTTATTGCTTTGTAGTGC
>PCTT01000015.1:248-10587 GCA_002771585.1 Candidatus Campbellbacteria bacterium CG22_combo_CG10-13_8_21_14_all_36_13
TTGCTAATCTTTTCATTTTTCTATCACGAAAAACTTTTGCAATTACTGAAGCAAATGAGATCACTGGCTCGGTTGCATCTCCGTGAATAATTGTTTTTTGTTTTTTAAATCTTTCTGGAGCATAAAGCAAACCATCTAGCAACACTTTTACATTTTCTTCTTCAACA
Organism: Candidatus Campbellbacteria bacterium CG22_combo_CG10-13_8_21_14_all_36_13; assembly: GCA_002771585.1. Classification (GTDB taxonomy): domain Bacteria; phylum Patescibacteriota; class Minisyncoccia; order Phycocordibacterales; family PCTT01; genus 21-14-all-36-13. Next base: position 416 of record PCTT01000015.1, read on the forward strand.
TTTTGCAAAGCCTTGCGTACAAGATATCTAGTAGCGCGCGAAATACCAATTTCATCAATTTTCTTTGCTGAAATGGATCTTACAAAAAAATTAATTTGGCCGGAGCGTTTCCACTCTCTTGCTTTTGTGTACCACTCTTCCCTTTTATTCTCGTTTACTTTTTTTGAATCACGCACTTCTTTGATTTTTTTCTTATCAAATGAAGCAGGAATAACCACAGCGCACACAGTCATTGGTCCTGCCAATGGACCACGTCCGACCTCATCAATACCAATAGTAAATTGATTTTTGTTCATAAAATACATTATAAACCAAATAATCTAATGTTGATTCATCCGTATTCTTAATTCCCTAAACAAAAATCATTACTAATTTTTGTCGGGCGAACCAATACAAAACCTTGTTTCGTATTGGTTTTAGCCTAATTCAGAATCCTTGATATAATACAACCACAATGTCTTCCAAATTCATCCACCTTCATACACACTCACACTACAGTCTTCTTAGTGCGCTTCCAAAAATTCCAGACCTAGTAAGTGAGGCGAAAAAAAACGACATGCACGCACTTGCTCTTACTGATGCTGGAAACATGTACGGCACAATAAAATTCTATAAAGAATGTAAAGAACAGAATATAAAACCAATAATTGGTGTTGATTTTTATGTTGCATTACGAGGGCGCCAAGATAGACAAGCCGGAGTAGATAACAAAAGATTTCGACTTGTTTGTCTTGCAAAAAATGACAGTGGTTATAAAAATCTAAAAGAGCTAGTCACAACATCTTACATAGAAGGCTTTTACTACAAACCTCGTATCGACAAAGAGTTGATGAAAAAGCACAGTGCTGGGCTTATAGTAATACTTCCATCATTTAGTGGAGAAATTAGCGACCGCTTAAAGGTAAACGACATAGAAGGTGCTACAAAAATTTTAGATTTTTACAAAGAAACATTTGGTGAACAAGATATATACCTAGAAATAACACACCACCCAGAAATAGAGGGACAAATAGATCTAAAAGAAAAAATTATAGCCTTTGCAAAAAAAACAAACACACCGCTTGTAGCCACACATGACGTATACTATCTACACAAAGAAGACAAGGCGGCAAGAGACACGCTTTTGTCTATACAATCATCTGGTGGTTTCGGCCCCGGGCAGAGGATAAACGATGAGAATGAAGATTTTTCGTTCATTACAGAAAAACAAGCTTTTGAATACTTCAAAGACACACCGGAGGCAATAGAAAATACAATAAAAATTGCTGACAGATGCCATCTAGAAATTGAGCTCGGTTCTTGGGTATTCCCAAAACTTGATATACCAGAAGGAAGAACTGCACCAGAAGAACTTAGACGATTAGTAGAACTTGGTATAGATAGAAGAAAACTTGAGAGAACTCCCGAGATTATAGAGAGAATGGAATATGAACTTGATATCATAACCACAAAAGGTTATGCGCCATATTTTTTGGTTGTTGGGGACTTACTACGTTTCGCACACGAACACAAAATATTATCAAATATTAGGGGTTCTGTTTCTGGCTCGCTTGTTACATACCTTGCCGGTATCACAAACATAAACCCACTTGAGTACGGAATACCTTTTGAAAGATTTCTCAATCCAGATAGACCGTCACCCCCAGATATAGATATGGATTTTGCAGACGATAGACGCGATGAGGTAATACAATACGCTCGCGATAAATACGGCGAAGACAAGGTGGCACAGATAGGAACTTTTGGAACAATGATGGCACGTGGTGCGGTAAGAGATACTGCCCGTGCCCTTGGGTATCCATATGATACTGGAGACAAAATAGCAAAATTAATTCCAATGGGCTCACAAGGGTTTCCAATGACCATAGATAGGGCTCTTGAAATGGAGGAAGATCTAAAAAAACTCTATAAAAAAGACAAGGACGTTAAGAGAATTATAGATATGGCGAAAAAAATAGAGGGGTGTGCAAGACACATAGGCGTACACGCAGCGGGCGTTGTGATAGCACCTACGACAATCACAGATTTCACACCCCTCCAAATTGATACTAAGGGTGGAAAATTAATTACACAATTTGATATGCATTGTGTAGAAGACGCAGGTCTTTTGAAGTTTGATTTTCTTGGACTAAAAAATCTAGCAATACTTGCAAACACAGCACGACTTGTTAAAAAACTCGAAGGAATTGATGTGGACGTAAACAATATACCTATTGATGATCAAAAAACATTTGAGATGCTTGCTCGTGGCGAGACTATGGGGCTTTTCCAGCTAAACGGACAAGGGATGACAAAGTTCCTGAAAGATCTAAAACCAACTGTAATACACGACATAAATGCTATGGTGGCTCTTTACAGACCCGGCCCTATACAGTTCATACCTTTGTATATTGAAAGAAAACATAATCATTCTTTGGTTAGATATTTGGATCCTGCTCTTGAGCCAATATTAAAACAAAGCTATGGAGTGCTTGTATACCAAGACGACCTTTTGATGATGGCGCGAAAAATAGCTGGTTATTCTTGGCTTGAAGTAGACAAATTCAGAAAAGCCGTTGGTAAAAAAATACCAGAACTAATGGCAAAACAAAAAGAACAGTTTATTGAGGGTTGTATAAAGACGAGCAACTGGTCACCATCAAAGGCGCAAGAGGTGTGGGCTTGGATAGAACCATTTGCTGCTTATGGATTCAACAAAGCTCACTCTGTGAGCTATGGAAGGGTCGCGTATCAGACCGCTTATATGAAAGCCAACTATCCAGTAGAGTATATGACCGCAATACTTTCTGCCGACTCTGGGGATGTAGACAAAATACATGAAGCAGTTGCTGAATGTAAAAGAATGGGAATAGATGTGCTTCCTCCAGACATCAATGAAAGCTTCGGACCATTCACCGTTGTAAAAGATGAAGCATCTTCAAAAATACGATTCGGCTTATACACAATAAAAAACTGTGGTGAAGGAATCGCAGACACAATAATTGAAGAGAGGAAAAAAAATGGACCTTATGAGTCTGTTGAGAATTTACTAGAAAGAATTCAGGATAAAAACCTAAATAAAAAATCTCTTGAATCACTCATAAAATGTGGTGCTTTAGATTCACTTGGGGAACGAGGAAGTCTTTTGGGTAATCTTGGAGGTCTACTTTCTTATAAAAAAGAAAAGGAAAATGAAGATAAAGATGCCGTGTCTTTGTTCCACCTTATGTCAGATGACTCAACTGTACCAACTTTAAAGTTTGAAGAGTTTCCAAAAGCAACAAAAAGAGAAATGCTTGCCTGGGAAAAAGAGCTTCTTGGATTATATGTTTCTGGCCATCCATTAGACAGAATAAGAGACAAACTGGAAAAAAGAGAATTTACAATAAATAAAATAAAAGAATCAATGAAGCCCGGTATGACTGCGGTGGTTTGCGGGATGATAGAAAGCGTAAAACCCATATTCACAAAAAAGGGAGACCACATGGCATTTGTAAAAGTTGCAGATTTTACCGGGGAAATAGAAGTGGTTATCTTTCCAAAAACATTCGAGGAGAACAAATCTCTAATTGAAAACGAAAAATGTGTAGCAATAAAAGGGAGACTTTCTGTACGCAACGATGAAAAATCTATTATTGCAGAAGCAATAAAGGAACTTTAGTTGGCCTATTTTTAGAGCTGTTGTATTATAAAGACTGAAACAGCACTTAAACATAAACCCCATAAGACAATGGCGATACCAAGTGGCTCCGAGCTATATTCTATAATAGCTAATTTCAGGAATCTTAATATTTTTATTACAGAAAAACATGGTATAGGTGTTATTTTCTCGGATAGAGGAGATTTTAAAATTAGAATAGGGCCTGTGAATGGCTCTGTGGTGGAAGACATTATGCATATTTTGTACTATGCAGCAGAGTCAGCACCTGTGCTTCTAGTGGACAACGACGACCCGAGGGCCCGCACCATCAACCCAAACAATCTCTCCGCAGAAGAGTGTGGGGTTCTTACAAGAGAAGAACTAGAAATAGTTAGAAACCGTCTTTTGGTCCGCGGTGAAGCTGATATAAAGACTATGTTCACGCCTTGGTAGGTTTTTGGCGCGACGGCACTCATGCCGTCGCGCCATTTATTTTTAAAATACATAATACGTTGAAAGAATTATCAAAACAGTGTACCTTACTAGTGAAAACACCAATCCAACCAAACACGACAACATTATGTCGATCACAAACAACCTATCCATCGCACAAGATCGTGAGCTATTTCTTATCGTAGGCAACTACAAAAATCTAAAAATAGAAATCTGGCCGTCTAAAATAAAGAACCCTATTGCGCGTTTTATGGGCAAAATTTCTGTAAATGGTGTAACAATTTTTTCAGTCGACAACTGTATATCCCACCGCGATACAATAGAGGTTTTGATACATGTGCTAACACAAGCAAGTCACATGGCTCCAAAAATTCTTGAGGAGTTAAATGACCCGCTTGTACAACAATTTAACCCAGATAGACTTACGGCGAATGAGTTTGGACAGCTTACGTTTGAACACCTAGACGAAATACGTCACGGTCTACTTCGTAAACCCTTTTTTAGTACCTCACATTTTTTTGTCAATAAACAATAATTATATGGCGCGGTCTGCAAATAATGCATACCGCGCCTTTTCTTTTGATATTCAATCATATATTATTGAACATATGAAAAATGAAAATCTAGAGCACAAACGCCACACACTCGCCCACCTTATGGCGAGAGCTGTGATTAACCATTATCCTGACGCCAAGCCAACCATAGGCCCAGCAATAGATAACGGATTTTATTATGACTTTGAGTTTAGCAAGCCAATTTCTGACGCAGATTTGGTAAAAATAGAAGCGACAATGCGAGAACTACTTCCAACGTGGACTGAGTTTTCACATGAAGAAGTTACAGCAGACCAAGCTAGAGAAAAGTTTGCACACAATGAATACAAAACAGAGCTAATAAATGAGCTTGAAGAAAAGGGAGAAACGATAACGCTTTATACCGCTGGAGACTTCACCGACCTTTGTCGTGGTGGACACTCAGAAAACCCTTCAAAAGAAATTGCATCTGATTCATTTACAATTTCACATTTAGCTGGAGCATACTGGAGAGGACTAGAAAGCAACAAAATGCTCACACGTATTTATGGACTTGCGTTTGATACAAAAGCAGAGCTTGATGCATATATAACAATGCAAGAAGAAGCGAAGAAAAGAGACCATAGAAAACTTGGAAAAGAATTAGATTTATTTACTTTTTCTGACTTAGTTGGACCAGGGCTACCTCTGTGGACACCTAAAGGCACACTTCTTACTGATTTGATAATGAATAAAATAGAAACTATCCAAACACGATACGGATATCAAAAAGTTAGAATTCCACATATTACAAAATCAGAGTTATACAAAACATCTGGACATTGGGAAAAGTTTGGTGATGAATTATTCAAAGTTACAGGAAAAGCGGGAGCAGAATTTGTATTAAAACCAATGAACTGCCCGCACCACACACAAATATATGCATCATCGCCACGAAGCTACAAGGATCTACCGATACGATATATGGAGCTTGGTGTGGTATATCGAGATGAACAAGCGGGAGAACTAATGGGCCTCTCTCGTGTACGATCTATCACAATGGATGATGGCCATCTATTTTGTCGTCCAGATCAAATAGAAGAAGAAATAAAAAATATTGTTAGCGTAATAAGAGAATTTTATAACTCTCTTGGAATGCTTGGTGAAGGAAATTATTGGGTATCATTATCCGCGCGTGATCCAAAAACTAAAGAAAAATATCTCGGCGGTGATGAAATATGGGATATTGCAGAATCAGCACTAGAAAAAATCGCACAGGAAGAAAAATTAAATTATAAAAAAATAGAAGGTGAAGCTGCATTTTATGGCCCAAAACTTGATTTTATGTTTAAAGATGCGCTTGGACGAGAACGACAACTTGCGACAGCACAGCTAGATTTCAATATGCCAAATAGATTTGGACTTGAATATACAGACAAAGACGGTAGTAAGAAGACACCTGTAATGATACATAGAGCTATTGCGGGTTCAATGGAAAGATTTCTCTCTGTTATGATTGAACATTTTGCAGGCGCATTCCCCTACTGGCTATCTCCAGTACAAGTAAAGATTTTGCCAATAGCAGAGGCGCATCATGAATATGCAAGAGGTATAGAAAAACAACTCTTGTCACAGGGAGTAAGAGTAGAGCTTGATGACGGGAATGAGACACTCGGAAAGAAAATCAGAAATTGGACATTAGAAAAAGTCCCTTATGCGTTTGTTGTTGGTGATAAAGAAATTGCAGAAAATAAGGTTGGTGTAGAAAGCCGAGATGACGGAAAGCTTGGTGCGATGAGTGTAGAAGAGTTTTTGAAACAAATGGAGGTAAAAGAGCTAAGAGCTAAGAGCTAAGAAGACAAAACGAAAAACCGCCCATCGAAACCGACGGGCGGATTTTTTAGTTTGAAAATTAATACATTTAGAAATTGTTTGAAAATCCGTCGAAATGGATTCATCCGGGCGGATTGAAAATTGTAAACCTGTCCGTCCCTGCCTACCGTAAGGCAGGCGGGTTGAAAATTCAGAAATGTACTTTACAAACCCGCCCAAGGCGGGCAAGCTTTATAAACTTTACAAACTTTCTACTCAATCAATCCCTTCTCCTCAACCACCCTTTTTATCTCCTTATACCAAAGCGAATATCCGTAGTCATTCAAATGCAATCCGTCTCTTGCATAAATATCTTCTCCTGTTGGATTAAATTCTTCGTCGCCTTTTTTCCTATATAAATCTATATAATACACTCCTTCTTTTTGGGCTGTTCTCAAAAAAACATCACGAGCTTTTCTAGACCAATAGTCATAAAAATTACTCACAGGCCAAGGAAAAAATCTTGTGGCCCCAACATTACCAACCGCAAGCCAAATTATTTTATCTGATTTACGTTTTGCAGCTTCTACCGCCCTGATCGCGTCATTTTCAATATTTTGAAATTCATGAAGTCTAAGCACGTCATTGGCTCCTATCTGCATCACTACCAAATCATATCTACCATCATCACTGTCAAGCATATCTGCAAACTCACCAAGTTTCATTCCGTTTTTAGATAAATTACGTACTTCATACATAGGATAATCTGAAGCAAAAAGACCAGAAGTGGAAAATCTTGGTTCGCTTGCGCCGGTTCCAAATACAGTTGAATCTCCAGCAAATAAAACACTTCCCACTTCCTCGTCTATAATATTTTCAAATTTTATTGTACTGTTTGCAATACCCTCACCTATTTGCATATGCGACCATATCTGCACAAAAACAGACAAGGTTGCCAAAAGTACCAAAAACCCTAACGCCTTCAATCCTATTAATATTTTTTTCCACATATTATTTTAAGAGTTCCAAAGATTTGATTTAATTAAGAATTACAATCGCAACATTTAGCATTGTCGCAAATGCCACCCATAAAAAATACGGGATTAGAAGATATGCTGATATTCTAAAATCATTCCAAAACCTTTTTATCAATAAAAAGATTGTGTATAGAAGTCCAATTATTATCGCCAAAGCCAGTGTTGGATTGTGAAAACCAAAGAAAACTATTGACCACAAAGAGTTTAATAGTAAATTTAAAACAAAAAGTTTGAATATATCTTTTTGATATCTTGTATTTAATCCTTTTTTCCAAAATAAATACAACGAAACCGCCATCAATAAATACAAGAGAGACCAGACTGGTCCAAAAACCCAATTGGGTGGATTAAATGATGGTTTATTCACAAATTGATACCAGGCATCAATCTGACTCATTGTAAAAAAAGATCCAATAAATCCAGCACCATAAGACATTGTGAGCGCTAACAAAAGTTTCAACTTATCATTCATATAAAATATTATAGCAAAATCCCCGCCGAATTTGTAAGATTCAGCGGGGATTATATTCCTCTATTTTTCGGACGAGATCAGCAGATGTCACCGAAACAACTGCTACAGGAAAAACTGACACAAGCGAGATATACTCAGCAACTTTTCCTTCTCTCTTATTAAAATCAGAAAACTCAAGCACGTGCACAAAACCAGAAAGTTCATCGAGCGAGCTTAACACATTTGATGTTGCTGACAGGCGAACATTAATTCTGCCATTTCCGTTTGTGCAATCAAAAGAAGTCCTGAATTCTCCTCTGATTCTACTTTTGTCCATTATTGCCATAAAAATAGCAATGTCTGGAACATTGGTTGCAAATACCGCGGGAGTGCCGTCTTTCTCCATAAGACCAGTCTGGTGGTTGCGTGTGTAGGCCTGCCTTGGTTCAAGCTCTTTTAGTTTTAAACTAGAACCATGGAATAGATACCTACCGCTTTCAGCGAGCATACGAATTAGTGACATTTTTTCTCCGAATTTTGTGGAACAATTCTTACCCTGTAAAATAGTACATTAAAAATCAATTTTGTCAAAAAACCCCATCCGTTTTGAAACGGATGGGGTTTAAAGAAATCAAAATTACTCTGTAGTTTCTGGTGTCGTAGAAGCAGTATCTGTGACAAGAAGTATTTCTACTGTCGCTTTGTCTCTCAATGATTGAACAAACGCATTAACAGCAGTCTGTTGCTTTGTCGCAATCACCTGTGCAGAAACCTGATCCTTCACTTCCTCTAATGGTGGTAAGTCTGTTTGAGTAGCCTTTGCTTGATCATACAAAGCTTGTATCTCTTCATCTGTTGCTGTAATACCTGTCACATCAACATTACTCTTTAGGTAAGCCTGTATAGTAAGCTGGTTCGTAATATTCTCTCTCAATTGAGCTTCTGTAAGATTTGCAGATGTTAACTGTTCCTGAAAAGCTTCTGGAGTTCCTGCTTGTGTAACAAGAGCTTGATATTGAGCCTCAATCTCTTCAGCTGTTGGTTTTATACCAGCTTTTGCAATCTCTTGATTAACAATTTCGTTATTAATTAAATCGTTAAGAACTTGTGTTTCAATTTGCTTCTTTATTTCTGGGTTTTCAACATCAACACCCTGTCCCTTAAAATTTGTAATTGAAGTTGCAAGCTGAGCCTCGTATGTTGATTTTAATATATCAACTCCGTTCACAACAGCAGCAACATTGCTTTCTTCCATAGCATCACCGTTCCCCCCTTTGCCAGTAAAGAATACTCCATAAACTACAAGCCCAAGGACGACCAAAAGTGCTACTACGATACCAATTAATTTACTTTTACTCATGATACGTTACTTAATAATAAATGTAGCATTATTCACTGCCACAGTATGTTAATACCAATGTATTGTAACAAAAAAGGACAACTGTTGTGACAATAAAAGTCTTGACATGTCCTTAAAAAGAAGTTTTTTTATTGTTTTTTATAATTTATCTATCTCTTTTAGGTCTTTGTCAGGGATATATAGGATAAGAAGACCAATAACTATACCACCTAGGGCCGTCCAAACGTGGCTCTTGTCAAAAAATACTATGTCTATTTCATCTAGTATATACCACACACCACGCCATATCATGACAAGCCCAACAACGATAAATAATTCGCTAGTAAAATATTTTAAAAGATGTTTTCGCTTTTTCATATGTGATAATTATATTATATAAAATATAAGAGAAAATGTACAAAAAGCCTAACATGTACGAGAGACAGCAATACAAAGATAATTCGGATTCCCAAAAAAGAAAAAGCCCCACAGAAGACGCGGGACTTTTTGTTCGGTTGGATGGGTTCTGAAAACATAGCCATTACTCAAAAACACCAACCTCATTCGCTTTTTTAAGCCTTTCAAGAAGATCGTCCGCAAAATGAATAATTCTGTCTCCAGGAAGGTCGTAGTCTATACAAAAATCAAATAACGGAGTACTTCCAATAAGTATGTGGTAAAAAACATAGCCAGACAAATCTAGGTTTCCAAAACTTTTTTTGAGTTCGGGAATTAAAATATCGTAAAATGAAACTCCAAAATCTGAATTTTCAGTTCTGAATACCCCTTGTTTTATGCAATTTCTCGATTCAGCGAATAATTGTTTGTACAGCTCATTCATTTTGACCACTCTTTCTTCCGATACTTCTACAATCATTTTCGTTCGCCTCTTATTGTGTTAGGTTTAATGGCTTTCCTAAAATTAAAATAGCACACATGATAAGAATGT
>PCTT01000041.1:0-358 GCA_002771585.1 Candidatus Campbellbacteria bacterium CG22_combo_CG10-13_8_21_14_all_36_13
AGAATTAGCAACTAGATTTGGTATTGGTAATAAAGGAGATGCAGTAAGTGAATCTCCATATACATCTACACATACGGCGGCGCATGATCTGGTAGAGTATTTAGCCAATAGTGCAGAAAAAAAATTGATTCAATTAGAAACCAAAGATCGAGAGGATAGAGAAGTTGTGGAGAGGAAGGAAAAAGCCCGATCACATCGAGACTTAATAGAGTATTTAAATAAAGCTAGACAAGACAATGCAGAGGTTGAAAAAGTGTATCGTCATGTATTAGGTACAGCAACTCTTACTGAGGGAGAGCATCCAGATGTTTTACCAGTTAGACCAGAATTAGCAACTAGATTTGGTATTGGTAATAAA
>PCTT01000041.1:424-669 GCA_002771585.1 Candidatus Campbellbacteria bacterium CG22_combo_CG10-13_8_21_14_all_36_13
TTTTTGGTAGAAGAAGCTGAAAATAAAATTCGTGAGATTGAGAATGAAGGGCGAGTACAACTAGAAACGATAACTCCAGCGCCAGAGCCTGAACCAACTCCAGAGCCATTACCTGTTACACCGGAAGCAATTAAACCAAAGGAGGAAAAGAGTGTTGAAAAGACCAGGTCGTCATACTTAAGGGCAAAAAGATTGTTTGGAAATGTCTTTCGAGGTAGATTGGGTCGGTTATTTAATAGAACCCT
>PCTT01000041.1:709-10458 GCA_002771585.1 Candidatus Campbellbacteria bacterium CG22_combo_CG10-13_8_21_14_all_36_13
GGGGTATTAGATCTAGAAGAAATACGACATGATTATCAAAGAGAATTATTTATAGAGCGTACAAACAATCTTCAGCCTTTTGTAGGAGGATTAGAAGCACAACTTTCAAGTGGAGAGATAACAAAAGAAGAGTTTGATCTTAAAATACGTGAACACATATTGGGTGAGATACATAAGGAACAAGGTTTAATAGATAAAGAATCTGTAGAAGGAATAGAGCGTAATAGATTAGAAAAACTAAAGGTATTCTGGCGACAACACACAAAATCACGCATTGCTGTGGGTGTGGGCTTGGGAGTTGCCGCCGCCACTGGAGTCGGTGGGGCTGCTGTTGTTGTTGGTAGAGCTGCAATGGGTGCAGCTGGGACATATACTGGCGTAGAAGCAGGATTAGAGCGGTTTACGGAAGTGCTTGGACATAAAGGACTTATTCAACAAATCAACAAAGAATTACCTCCGGTGGTTAAAAGACCTCACTACGCAGAAAGAGATCTTATGCGACATGATGCAATTCTTGCGAGAAGTTTAAAGAAAAGTGTTGAATCTATACCAGATGAGGAGATAAAGAAAGAAGCAGCGCGGTTAAGAATGTTGCAAGTAGAAAAGGGTATGTCGGTTGGTGATGTAGCAGAAATGTATGGAAATCGTAATGCTCAAATCGGAAAATTAATTCTTGAAAGAGATGACCAAATAGCACTAGACAATGTTACAAAAGGTATAAATATGGAGGGTAGTCCTTTGGAATATCACCAGATACTATCCAACCGTCTTTCAGTAGAGTTAAATGAAAGAAATAAAATAACAGAATCAGATATTGATAAAGAGCGAGTAAAGAAAATATTTAGAAAAACAATTGCTGCCATTGCGGGTGCTGCTGTTGGGTGGGCTATATTGCGTCCAGGCCCTACTCCGGAACCCGCCCCAAAGCCCACCCCAGAGCCAATACCATCACCTACACCAGAACCTATTCCAATAACTCCAGAACCAATACCATATAGCGTACAAGACGGCGATGTTTTATGGAAGATTATTGAATCAGATATTGGTAATAAAGGTTTACTTAATGGTTTGACAGAAGGTGCCCGTACTCACGCTATAGATTCGTTGAAAGATGCGTTTGACAAACTTGACCCTGATTCATTAAAAGCCCTAGGCTTTACATCAGGTGATGCCGATGTGATTTTTAAAGGCAATGAACTTATGTTGTCTGGTGTTCTTGATAATACGGCATTTGTTACAAAATCACTTGTTGAAGCCGGTAAACTATCTGTTGGTGAATTACAAGAGATTGTAAGCAATAACAGAGAGATTGCCTCATGGCTTACAGCACACAGAAGCGAATTAAAAAGTGTATACGATTCTCAAATGATTGATCAGGTACTACGTGGGCAAATCTAATACTAACAAAAAACCGCTTCAATGCGGTTTTTTTGTTGTATAATATTTGTAATGGAAAATTCAAACACAACACCAGAGCAACCATTTAAAACAGCCGACGAAGAATTAGCTTTCTTGCGCGAAAAGGTGAAACAAATGGAAAATGTGCCAGAGCAGGAAACCCTTGATGATGGCCGCACTGAAAAAGTAGCTTCTTCTATGATACGAGAATACCAACAAGCCCCACATGAAAATGTCGTGTCGCAAGAGTTCTCTATACCAGAGACAGAACAAGTACAACTTATTGAATCACTAAAACCTGAAACACACGATACCCGTATAGCAGAGCTATATAATGTGGCTATTAATAAAGGCATAAAAAACGCCTTATCTATTGTGGATAAGATGGATGACCCACATATAGACGATGATTTTCATCGTTTTTTGATTGCGTATATAAAAGAAGGACATGAAATAGCTGGCGTGCAAAAAACAACTCTTGGGAACGCTCTTCACATGACTTTGTATGAAATAAATATTCCAGAGCAATCAGAAGAAGATAGAAATAGAAATATTACTGAGCTTATTTCTACTATGGAGCACTTTTTTTCCAATATGCTTGGTATATATAATGAAAAAGAAAATCCAAAATTGTATTTCACGATTGAGCTTGCTGTTGAGCACGTTGGTCAAGAGGTAAAAATCTTTGCATCAGTTCCAGACAAAATGAAAAGTCTTTTTGAGAAGAATCTTTTATCTTTTTTCCCAAAAATAAAACTCACTGAAGCAATAAATGATTACAATATATTTACGGAAGGAAATAAATCTTCTGTGTCATACGCGAAAGGGAGTAAAAAAGATATATTTCCAATTAAAACACACGACAAATTTACAACAGACCCGATGATATCTATTTTGAATGCTTTTTCAAAACTCAAAATGGAAGGCGAGGGCGCTTCTATACAAATAATAATTAGACCAGAGGGGGAGAAATACATGTATTTCTTTAAAGAGGCCTTAAAGAAGCTTGAGACTGGCGCTGATGTGAGCTCTGCAATTGATATTGATTATACACTTGGTCAAACGGCATTAAAGCTCGGGAAAGAGCTTATTTTTGGATCTGGAAAAGGAACCCCGTCTATGTCAAAAGAAACCCAAGAGAAGGATGGTAAGAATGAACAGGTCAATTTAGCTATGGAAAACATAAGAGAAAAAACTTCCTATCCAGTATTGTCATGTAATATTCGAATAGTTGCTTCAGCCCCAACAGAATCTGAAGCAGAAAATATACTTAATATTCTTGAGGCACCATTTAATCAGTTTGAAAATCCGCACACTAATAAAATTTCATTTTCTGGATTGAAAAAAAGAGAGTTAGATGGTGCTCTTCATGACTTCTCGTTTCGTCTGTTTAACGAAGAATATACAGTGCCTTTGAATATAAAGGAGCTTGCAACAATAATTCACATACCAACAAACGGTGATAATCTTGCAAGAGAGGTAAGACAAAGTAAGTCTGGTTATTCTGCGGCACCAATAAATGTTTCCACCCATGGCGTTCTTATAGGTTATAACGAAAATAGTGGCGCAAGGACAGAAATCTATATAACTCCAGAGGACAGACTTCGTCATTTATATGTAATAGGACAGACTGGAACAGGAAAGACCTCAGGCCTGAAGAATATGGTTATTCAAGATATTAAAAATGGTGATGGTGTTTGTATGATTGATCCACACGGAAGTGATATTTTAGATATTCTTGGAAATATTCCTCCAGAGAGAATTGATGACGTAATATATTTTGACCCAAGCTATACAGCACGTCCTCTCGCAATGAATATGCTAGAGTATGACCCAAATTATCCAGAGCAAAAGACGTTTGTTGTAAATGAAATGCTTGGAATTTTTAATAAACTTTTTGACATGAAGACGGCTGGTGGTCCTATGTTTGAACAGTATTTTAGAAATTCTGTTTTGCTTGTAATGGAGAGCCCGGAAACAGGCAACACCCTTCTTGATGTGTCTCGTGTTCTTTCAGAAAAATCGTTTAGAGATATGAAGTTGGCTAGCTCCAAAAATCCTGTTGTGAATCAATATTGGAGAGAGGTTGCAGAAAAAGCCGGTGGTGAAGCCTCACTTGCAAACATGGTTCCGTATATTACTAGCAAGTTTGATGTATTTCTTTCAAACGACATAATGCGACCAATAATTGCTCAAGAAAAATCCAGCTTCAACTTCAGGGAAATAATGGATAATAAAAAGATTTTATTGGTTAATTTATCAAAAGGTAAGCTTGGTGATATAAATGCAAACCTTCTTGGCCTTATCATTGTTGGTAAGATTTTGATGGCTTCACTTTCTAGATCTGATGCAATGCATTTAAATTTGCCTCCTTTTTATCTTTACATAGATGAGTTCCAAAATATTACAACTGATTCAATAGCTACTATTTTGTCTGAGGCAAGGAAATACAAACTAGGGCTTTCGATTGCTCATCAGTTTATTGCTCAAATTCAGCCAGAAATAAGGGATGCTGTATTTGGAAACGTTGGCTCTATCATGGCTTATCGAGTTGGCACTGATGATGCAGAATATTTAGAGAAACAATTTGCGCCTACGTTTAGTGCAAGAGACATAATGGGTATAGATAATTTTCATGCCTATGTGAAACTTTTGATGAATGGGCAGCCGGTAAAACCTTTTGATATAAGTGTTCCTCGGCCACAAAAAGGCGACATATCTAGGGCCAATAAAATTGTTGAACTGTCCCATCTGAAGTTTGGTAGAGATAGGGGGGAGATTGAGGCTATTATAATGGACAAATATAACTCACTAAAAAAATCACCAGATAATCCAGATGCTAGGATCGCATAACTCGGTTTATTTGTAGAAAATACAAACAAGTTATTTTTTGGTCGTTATTCTTAATTCTTAATTCATAATTCCTAATTCTGAACTAAACCCTTGATAACATTTGGTCTATGTGCTAAAGTGTGGCTTACTTTTAAGTATAAATATGGATACAAAAATTGCGCACCCCAGCAAATTAAGAAGCCTTGCTTCAATTCGCGGGGCGAGAAGTGGATGTATCATATTAAGGCAATAAAAATATACTGAATATTAAATTATAATATGGGATCAAAAATTTTACACAAAATAATATCGCCAGTAAACGTTGATGAAAGACGCGCTCTTGATATTAGGGCAGGGGATACTGTGAAGGTATATCAAAAGATTCAAGAAAAAGGCAAAACGAGACTTCAGGTTTTTGAGGGTGTTGTTTTGGCCACAAAACACGGCAAAGAAGCAGGGGGCACTTTTACTGTAAGGAGAGTTTCAAATGGCGTTGGTATGGAAAAAATTTACCCATTATACTCACCAAACATAGACAAAATTGAGATATTAAAGAGGGCAAAAGTAAGACAATCTAAGCTATATCACATAAGAGACAAAGCAACAAAAGAAATAAGACGACAAATGAGAAGATCAAGGTTTATGGACACATCAACGGAGAGTGATATGGAGTACCAAGCAAGAACGGAGGTAGAAGCAAAAGAAGAAGCAGAGGCCGACGCAATGATGGAGGAAGTAAATACTAGTCCTGAGGGTGAGCAAGTGGTAGAGGAGGTGGAAGCTGTAGAGGAGGTAAAGTCAGAAGAGTCTAAATAATAAAATGAAGTAAAACAAAAAAGAGGGGACAACTCCTCTTTTTTGTTTCTTGTGGCATAATACTTTTATGCCCAGGTGGCGAAATTGGTAGACGCGCATCCTTGAGGGGGATGTGTCCTTACGGATGTGCTGGTTCGAATCCAGTCCTGGGCACCAACAATAAAATTATAATCGTGGATGTGTTGGTTGGTATTTGCATGTTTTACACAATGTATATGTGCTACTGCAAATTTTTGTTGTTATAATTTAAGGACATGAACAATACAAAACATAAGGTTTTCGAGTCAATTTGGTTTTGGTGGTTTCTTTTTACTCTTATTTATACAATTTTGAATTTTTCTGGTTCTTTAGGGCTACCATTGCCTCTTGGGGGGTATGTAATGGGATTTTTTGGCCTTTTTGTACCGTTTGGTTTATGGTCATCATTTCTTTTGGTGGCACTACACGTGCCGTCAATAGTTGCTCTGTTTGTTTTTATTGGGTTAATGATTTTTGCCAATAAAAAACTCAAGACTAAAGAGATTGTATTATGGAAAAGAATACTTATTAATTTACTCATACTATTACTTATCACAACTCTTGTAGACTTTATGCGCGGCACATTTTTTGAGTCTTGGAAGATTATGTTTAGTGGGGGTGACCTTGATATGGGCTTTTGATAAGGGTATTTAAAAGACTCGAATTATAATAAAAAAACCAAATACTTTTCGCCTAGACACCGTAAAGGTGTTTTGTTATTGTATATTTCCTATGCTATACACCCCAGAACTATAAGCCACGGGCTTAAGTACCTGCCTACCGCAGGCAGGCGGGGCAGGAAGTGCCTATATATAGTTAGGTAAGAAATGTACATCCTATATAAATGAAATATATAATCATATGCTATACACACGAAAGGGGGACAAGGGAACAACAAAAACATTAAGAGGGGACGGCATGATCCCTAAAGACTCTTTAATTACAGAGGCCCTTGGTACTGTAGATGAGCTAAACTCTTTTTTAGGTTTATGTAAGGTAAAAGCAGGACTCGATGTGGTTATGGTAAAAGATGAAAAAATAACTATTGCATCTATTGTTGAGAATGTGCAAAAAAATCTATTTATTGTCCAGGCAGAACTTGCTGGGGCAGACAAAAAACTAAATGAAAAAAAAATAAAGGAGTTGGAGGATATCGTGGATAGTATAGAAAAACAATTACCACCAATTACAACATTCTTAGTTTCTGGTGGTACAGAACTCGGCGCTTTGTTTGATGTTGTTCGTACTATTACCAGGAGAGCAGAAAGACGACTTATTAGTGTGCACACAAAAGAGGTAGAATTAGACGAGTTTACACTTGGTTACATAAATAGATTATCTTCTTTGATGTATGCTCTAGCAAGACACTCAAATTATAAATCTGGGATGAAAGAATCAGCGCCGGACTATAAATAAAAACAAGGAGCGTTTAGCGACTATGTTTTTATTTACCCGCTACATTTTTTGAATGTATATATTTTGTGCCGTAGCGCGTACATTTGAAAATTGAGGCGGGTTATCAATAGAGGGAATCCCACTTCTCTTCTTTAAGAAGCTGCGTAGGACAAGTAGGGCGTAGGATATAGGGAATAGTAAGCCAATAGCGACAAAAACATAGAATTAGTTTATTATGTACCAGGAAAGCAAAAATATGCTTTTCGATATGGCGACTTTGGTGTAATAGCAGCACGCATCTTTGTGGAGGATGAGGCAAGGGAGCATAACCCTTATGTCGCCCAAGAATAAAAACAAACACCTAAAAGGTGTTTGTTTTTATTTACTTTAATAAGTGAACAACTTTCTCACAAAAATAAAATAAGTTTGTATAATATTAGTAAGCTTTAAAAGCTAATATGATTAATATGGAAATAACACTACTACTTGCAAAGATGTTTGGCGCATATTTCGTAATAATGGGCCTTGCGATTTTTATGAGGAAACAAGAGTGGAAACAATTTTTTCATGAGTTTATGGATAACAAACATGTTTCTTTCGTGCTTGGTTTCTTTGTACTTATTTTAGGAATGATACTTGTCTCAATGCACAATGTTTGGGACGGGGGATTTAATGCAACATTAATTACCGTATTTTCTTGGACGGCACTATTGAAAGGAGTTTCATTTTTCTTGTTACCTAAAACCATTTTTAGTAAATGGATCAAATTCTTCTTAAACAAAGGGTTTAACTCTTGGGTCGTTGGAGTATTTGTTGTTGGTTTATACCTACTAATGTTTGGGTACGGTGTTATTTAGCAATTAAAAGTTAATTAAAAAATTATATGAGACAAATTATAGGTCTTTTACGAGTAGGTGCTGGTTGGATATTTCTTTGGGCATTCTTTGATAAACTGCTTGGTCTTGGGTATGCAACAGTTTCAGAAAAAGCATGGCTAGTTGGCGGTTCACCAACAGAAGGATTTCTCTCTTTTGCTACAAAAGGGCCATTTAAAGAATTTTTTGTTAGTCTAGCTGGCAACCCTCTTGTTGATTGGTTGTTTATGCTCGGGCTTCTTGGTGTTGGTATTGGCTTAATGCTTGGAATTGCTGTGAAGCTTTCAAGCTATTCAGGAGCATTGATGCTTGTGTTTATGTATCTTGCGGGTTCAATTTGGCCAGTACATAATCCATTTATGGATGAGCATATAATGTATGCAATAATGATGTTCTTATTCCCACTTGCAGACAATAGTGTGATCGGCATATCAGGGTGGTGGGGGAGACAAGATTTTGTGAGAAAGCATCCGATATTGAAGTAGGCTAAACCCCATGAAGCACGGCTTCATAGGGTCTCCCGACAAAAATCATTAAAGATTTTTGTTTAGGGGTATAGGGTTTAGCCACTATGGTATAGTGAGGGCACAAATTCAAAAGTCAAAAGTCAAAATCCAAAAAACGAGGTTTAAAATTAACGTCTTAAACCTGAAACCTCTTACCTGAAAGCTCTAACCTATTATAATAAAAAAAGATCGCCGACACTTCTCGTGAAGTGTCGGCGATTTGAGCGTGGTAAAGCGCTCTAGAGATACAAGGTGACTCGGGCTCCTGCGTGGAACCCGACGGCAAACTTGCCGGTGGCAAGAGTTGGGTCTACACGGTTGTTGGGGAATAGATACACATTTTCCCCAACGAACAACTCTGCTCCAACTGGTCCGGAGCGTACTTCCACACCGCCACGTAGAACGGTAGACAATGCAGTAATGTTCCAGCCGATTGATGGAATCGGACCTTTATAGTCCGCGTGTACCAAACCAGGGCCAAATTCCGTGAAAAACCGGACACCAGATCGTACACTATCTACCTTCTGAACAAGAGCGTATCGGACTAGACAGTGCACCGAATACCATGTGCCCCAGTGAAGTATCGCGTTTATCGGGTCATCGCGTTCCAGCAAGTATCTGTCGTGTGAACCATATTCACCATACGCCTCACAGGAAAGATCTGTGCGTTTCCCGGTTTGGAAGCCAATACCGACACTTACGCCCGAGAGCAGTATGCTGGTATTTACGCTTCCCCCCACACGAATGAACAAGTTCCCGAGGCGGTTGCGTACCTCGTCCCGAGTTTGCTCACTCGCACGGGCGGCACGGTTGCTGGCTTCTTCTGCTCGCAGACTTGCGTCTCGAGCCTCGCGTGCTAGAGTAGCAGCTTCGCTAGAATTGTCTCTGGCTTCTTCTGCCACAGACATTATACTTTCTAAACCCCTCAACATTTCATCGTTGTATGCATTTTGTGATACATAAAACTCTTCAATGCTTCGGAATCCCCAAAGAATAGTAATCGTACGAGACTCCTTGCCCTCTACGTCACGCGGGTCACCAGCTTCCCAGCTTCCACGAACTTCAATTCGTTCTGCTGGGATACCGCATCCTACAAACCGGATTTTGATTTCTGTGGCGCGGTTGATGGATAATCCAAAGTTTTGAATCAATGAATTTTTCCGGTACTCGCGACTGTCATGATGACCATGAATTACGATTTTTGTTTCGTTCTTCAGTGTCATACACAGACCAGCAATCTCGTCGTTCATCGGTGCAAGTATGGCATACTTGTCGATGTCGAATTTTGAGTTGCTCGTCATTTGCGCTGTTTGGGCGCTCGCTTCGGTAAAGGTTACCGCGAGGAGCGCGAGAATCATTAGAATCTTTTTCATTTATTTTACCTCCTAAAGGGGGTTTTGTTTGAGTACAACTTCCTAATAAGACCTTACCACAATATACTATAAATGTCAACGTATTTTTGCTGTACACGCGTTGATAATCACTGTTGGATTTTTGGATGAAAATATACTGTTTGAGTAATGAGAAATTTATATTTGGAATGAATATATTAAAGCGGTAAAATATATAGCATGACTAAAACAAAAACTCACAAAAACTATATTAGATTCTCTATTTATTCATTTATATTATTTGGCCTACTCGCTTATATGGTATTTTCTAGCGACATCATTAGATTGCTAGACCTAAAAGTATCAAGTTATTTCTTTAGTATACAAAACAGTTTCTTAACCTATATAATGTTTTTGATTAATTGGATTACAGCACCAGTAATGTTGGTTATTGCGGTTATTTTTGCGATCATTTCTCTTGTTGGTAGATACAAACACCTGGAAGCCATAATACTTATTTCCTCTATCGGTTTTGGTGCTGTAGTGACTTGGTGCTTAAAAAACATACTTGCAATTTC
>PCTT01000047.1 GCA_002771585.1 Candidatus Campbellbacteria bacterium CG22_combo_CG10-13_8_21_14_all_36_13
ACGTAGAAGTGTTCTTATCGCCTTTGCGGTATTTCCATTTCTTCCAATAATTTTACCCATGTCCTCTCGGTTTACATCTAGGGTAATGAGTACTCCCATCTCGTCAACCGTTCGATCAACCTTCACATCCTCTGGATGATCAACTAATGACTTAACAACATACTCAAGAAAATCTTTATCTTCCATAGTGATTACAGAATTATTGTTAAAGTGCGCACAACACCTGGTTGTGTGACAGAAGTATTATACTTCACATGGGAAAAAATTCAAGCCGAAGAAAAAACAGTACGGTCCGCCTTAAGCGGACCGTACTGTTTTTTAATTTAAAATATTTGTTTTGCTTGTCCGCCTTGCTCGACTTCAGGATTAGAGTACGAAGGATTAGGACTTAACTTACTCTTCTGCAACTACCTCCTCTTCAGCAACAGGTTCAACGACTGGAGCTTCTTCTGTAGGAATTTCCTCCGCAACATCCTCTTCTGCAACCGGCTCAGCTATTGGTTGTTCTTCTACAGCGGGTGCTTCCTCAACAGGAGCTTCCGTCGGTGTTGGGGTTTCGACTGCTACTGGTACTTCTTTCTTTTCTTCTACAGGAACTTCTTTTAGTATTGGCTTTTTCTTTGGTAGAACATTAACCTTCTTTCCTTCTATAACACCCTCTGAAATTAGCATATTGTGTACTGTTGGTGATACTTGAGCACCTTTTGAAATCCAGTATTTTATCCTACCTCCATCCAACTGTTTATCACCTTTTTGTACATTATAAAAACCTACACTTTCAATGTATTTTCCGCTCTTTGGCCCGAGATGCTTTTCCGTGACAACAATACGAAATGACGGATCATGCTTTCGGCCAACTCTTTTTAATCTGATTTTTAACATGCTAATTTTTCTTAAAACTACCTCCCAAAATAATCACGAGATAAGTAGGCAACATTCTAACAGATGGAGTTCAATTTAGCAAGATATAGATTTATCTGCTACAATGTGTCATTACTTGTCCTGTTAGAAAACTCGGACACATAGTAAAAATATGGAAATTAAGTCGAATTTAGAAAAAACCCTAATACTAAGAAAAAAGCAGGTTAAGTCCGAGCGTTTTTTCTAATAGGATGGATAATATACAAGGAAAAATTTCAATACACCAGAAAGGCTTTGCTTTTCTAATACAAGAAGACGGTAATGATGTCTATATACCGTCTGGTTCTACTGGCGTTGCTCTAAGTGGAGATGTTGTGGAGGTTAAAATAACGAAGACCGGTAAGGACAAGCGGGAAGGTGTTGTAACAAATGTGGTGGAAAGAAAAAAAACTGAATTTGTTGGTACCGTGGAAAAGGGTGATTCTGGACTTGTATTCAGACCAGATGAGACAAAAATACATATTACTTTTCAAATTAAAGACTCCAGTGGTTTAAATATAGGAGATAAAATTCTTGTGAAGTTAGAAAAATGGACAAAACCAGAACTTTCACCACTTTGTTCTGTAATCAGAATAATTGGAAAAAAAGGAGAACATGAGACAGAGATGCAATCCATTATTATAAAAAATGGAATACTTTATGACTTCCCTTCTGAGGTGGAAAAAGAAGCAAAAGAAATCAAATCTAAAGAAAAAGAAATTTTTGCAGACGCTGAAAAAGATTCGAGTCGTCGTGACATGCGTGGCGCACTAACACTTACAATAGATCCAAAAAGTGCAAAGGATTTTGATGATGCTATTTCAATGAAAGAAAATACTGATGGCACATATGAAATAGGAATACATATAGCAGACGTATCTCACTATGTAACACCAGGAAGTGCTTTGGATATTGAAGCAAGAACCAGAGGATTCTCAACATACCTTGTAGACCGCACAATACCAATGCTTCCAGAAGAACTTTCAAATGATTTATGTAGTTTAAATCCAAACATAGACAGACTTGCCTTTTCTGCCGTATTTCAAATGACAGAAAACGGAGCGGTGAAAGATGAATGGTTTGGAAAAACAATAATACACTCTAACAGAAGATTTTCTTATGAAGATGCACAAATAAATATAAGTTCAGGATCTGGCGACCACAACAAAGAGCTCGTCATATTAAATGAAATTGCAAAAAAGCTTAGAAAACAAAGATTCGAAGAAGGTGCAATCGATTTTAGTGATGACGAGGTGCAATTTGAGCTTGATGAGTCTGGAAAGCCTATAAGCATAAAGAAAAAAGAAAGACTTGATACACACAAACTTGTGGAAGAGTTTATGCTTCTTGCAAACAAACATGTCGCAAAGAAGATATATGATCTTTCGGAAGAAACAGACATAGAACACCTATTCGTATACAGAGTCCATGATCTGCCTGACAAAAAAAGACTCAAAGAGTTAGCTGTTTTTGTACGCGCTCTTGGACACACATTCAAACACAGTGAAGAAGTTACGCCAAAAGAAATAAATGCTCTTCTGGAACAGGTGAAAAATAAGCACGAAGAAGGGCTTGTAAACACAGCATTGATACGATCAATGTCTAAGGCGGTCTATTCCACAACAAACAAGGGGCATTTTGGTCTTGCATTTGAATACTATTCGCACTTCACATCACCCATCAGAAGGTATCCTGACTTAATGGTGCACAGACTTCTATATGCGCACCTAAATGGAAAACAAATACCCAAAAATGAGCTTGCAACCTATGAGCAAGCCACGCACGAATCGTCTGATAAAGAAAAGATGGTGATGGATGCTGAACGAGAAAGTATAAGATATAAACAAGTTGAGTTTATGCAAAATCACATAGGAGAAGTTTTTGACGGATTCATCAGTGGAGTTGGAGAATACGGTTTTTATGTAGAAGAAAATAAAACAAAAGCTCAAGGTATGGTGAGTCTACGAAGCCTATCTGATGATTACTATAGCTTAAATGAAAAGAAGTACTCTATTATAGGGGAGAAAAAGGGTAGAAAATTTACAATCGGTGACCCTGTAAGGGTTAAGCTGGTGGGTGCCAACATGGATCGAAGACAATTAGATTTTGAAATTGTATAATCGTTTATTCTTTTGGCAGACCCCACATCCATTTCGGAGATTCACCTTTTTTATATGCAATCCTTATAAAAAAGATTGTTATTAATGTTACTGGTAGTATAAAAGTGAAAAATACTTCACTTAAAGGAGAGTTTGCATCTATCGTAAGGGCAAATATAAATATAAAAATTATATACAAACAAGTTATCGCCCATCCTTGCCATGTGGCTGGAGTCCACCCCCATCCATATAACTTTCTTTTAAACCAATATTTATTCGGATTATCTTGAATATACTTGAGATATTTTTTAATCATAGACTATAACTTCCTACTCCTCCCTAAGTGGCGCATTTTTTATAATCTCCACCACCTCTTCATCTGTATCTACTATCCTATACAAATCTGCATCTTCTGGCTCAATTGTCTTAAACTTCTCTGCTAAAGTCGTTCGAATAAATTGATCCAGTGGTTCCCAGTATTCTCTACCAACAAGAAGAATTGGTACTGGTGGAATTTTGCGTGTCTGAACAAGTGTAAGTATTTCAAAGAATTCATCTAATGTTCCAAACCCTCCGGGAAAATAAACATAAGCCTCTGCTGAAAAAGTAAGTATCACTTTTCTTGCAAAGAAATAGTAAAAGGATTCGCTTTCATCTACATAAGGATTCAAAACCTGCTCAAATGGAAGCTCTATATTTATACCCAAAGATTTGCCCGGACCACCAGATTCTTTTGCACCTTTATTCCCACCTTGCATTATCCCTGGGCCACCACCAGTAATCACATCAAACCCAAGCTGTGCGATTTTCTCTCCAAGAGATCGAGCTCTTTCATAATAAGGATGATCTTCCTCAAACCTAGCTGAACCAAAAAAAGTAACTGATTTAGGGTGTGCCTTAATGAAGCTAAACCCTTTCATAAATTCTTTATCAATACGATTTACACGATCCTGTATTTCAGCAAATATCTGATCTACATGAAGTGTCTCGATGTGTAATTTTACCGACGGTACATTTATACGTTTTTTGTCAATCATATAACTTATATTTTATCAGATTCAGATATTTTTTCCATATCATAATTTGGGGCATAGTTGATGGATTTTTTATATCTGAATTAAGAATTATGAACCTGCCTGCTGGCAGGCAGGTTAAAACATTGGACATTCAAAATTGAATCGAAATTAGAAATTTTAAATTCAAAATTTGCTTATTTTGCAACTAAAACCGCCTCATCAAAAGCTATTGAAAGGAGCCTAGAAACACCGTCTCCCTTCATTGTTACGCCATATATAAGACCTGCGCGTGACATAGTCTCACGATTATGTGTAATGAGAATGAGTTGAGAATACTTGGAAAGACTTTCAATCATATCTCCATACCTCTTTGAGTTTGCTTCATCAAGCGCGGCATCAGTTTCATCCAATATAATAAATGGCGGCGGGTTGATTTGTGAGAGAGCAAAAAGAAGAGCTATTGAAGTAAGCGCCCTTTCACCACCCGAAAGCATATCTAGAGAATGAATTTTTTTTCTTGGAAGTGTAACATGAATATCTATACCGTCTTTCACAAACTCATCTTCATCTTCTTCCGTATAACCAATTTCTTCATCGGCAACCTTTCTTTTCTTTGGTTTTACTAAATTAAGTTTAGCCTCACCACCACCAAACATCAGCGTGAAAAAGTTATGAAATTGTAAGTTTATGTTTTCAATCCCCTCAATAAACCTATTATTGAGCTCATTTTCAATATCTTTTATAAGATCCATAAGAGAATCTCTTGAATCACTTAAATCTTTTATTTCTTTTTCTAAAAACTCATCTCTCTCGACAACATCCTTATACTCTTTTTCCACCTCGCTTACGCTTCCGATGCCCATTTCTTCAAGCTTCATTCTGAGTCTTTCTATACTTCGTCTTCGTTCTTCTTGTATTTCCTCATTAAAATCAAGAGAATATTCTGTATAGTTTAAAACTTCCCTACCAAAAATCATTCCCGCCTCCCCTATATCTTTTTTATATCTCTCTTCCCTTCTTGCGACAGAAAACTCTGTGTCATGTATCTTAGACAAAACCCCCTCAAGCTCATTCTTTCTTGCAAGAACCTTAAACAAATCTCTCTCCGCAATAAAAAACTCCTCACGCTCATCATTGTGTTTTTGTTGAACGTATTGTTGTTTATCTAATATTTCAACCTTTCTCAAATCCAATGTAGCGATTTCTTCAACAATTTTTTCCCTCTTGCCAATCAGAGCACTTGATTCTTCTTTATAATTTTCATTTTTATTATCTTGTTCTTCTCTTAGACTTTCAAAATTAGATAATGAAAAAAAGTTTTCTATTGTATCTGATAGTTTTTTAATTAAATTCTTTACCGATGAAATATCATCGAGATTTAATATTTCTTTTATACTTTGCCTCGATTCTTCAAAAAATGCTTTTATGCTGGAGTATGGTATTGATATTGAGTTTTCGTTTTGCTTTTGTATTTTCTTCTCAAGCCGATCTATTGCATCAATTTCTCCTTCAATCCTACCAAGCTCACGCGTAAGTTTGTTTCTTTTGTCTTGAATATTAGAAAGTTCTTCAGAAAGTAGCAAAAGCTCCTTATGAAAGGAGTCTTCCTTTTTACCGTCATCAAGTATTTGTTTTAGTTTTGCTATTTCCGCATCAATCAAAAGTAATTCGTCCTTTGGCGCGTTTTTGTTTTCTTCTACTTCTTTTTTTACATTTGCAATATAACCCTCTTCGTAAGAAAAATACTCTTTATATAATTCAATTACTTTATTTTCTATTTCACGAGCCTTCTCTGATTTTTCTATTTGTTTTTTTAAAAAATTTAGGTGCGGACGAATCTCTCTTCTCAAAGTCTCTGCTTCTTTTAAATTTTGTTCTGTTTTGTTTAACTTTAATTCACTTTCTTTCTTCTTCAGATGATACACACGAAGCCCTAAAGCGTCTTCTATCATCGCCCTTCTCTCTGATGGGGTTACGTTCAAAATTCTATCTGCTTCTCCTTGTGAGATTATATTATGCCCGGTAGAGCCAATATTTGCTCTTGCCAAAAGTTCTGAAACATCTTTTCTACGAACTTTACTCTCATTTATTTTGTATTCATGACTTGAATCACGATGAACAACCCTTTCAACCAAAACGTCATCAAAATCCAAGTCTAAAATACGATTACTATTATCAAATATAACCTTCACACTTGCTCTGTTTGACCTTGCGCCACCCACAGATCCATTGAATATTAGATCCTCACTTCTTTTGCCCCGCAAAGACTTCATGGACTGCTCACCAAGGGCAAAACGAAACGCCTCTGCTATATTGGATTTACCAGAACCATTTGGACCCACAATAGCAGAAATGGGGGACTTGAAATCAAGCTTTGATTTATCTCCAAAAGATTTAAAACCACTTATTTCAATTGATTTAAGCATAATTTATTCAGTATATGGTATACAGTATTCAGTATTCAGTATTTTGTATACGGTGTATAGTATAACAAAAAATCTCTCCTTATCTTATTTATAATTGTGAATTCATATAAACACAAAAAATAAAAAAGTGGAAAATTCGTTAGAATTATACTTTATTTGATAAAAAAAGAGGTCTGTCATTTAAGAACAGACCTCTTTGCTTGTGTGTGTTTTTTACGAACAATTTCCCAACTTTCCCTAGGAAAATATTCACGTAAAATTTCAAAAAGATGTTTAATGTGGTTTTCTGCAACCGGCCCATATTCTTTTGAAATACCAGACACCAAAATAGTATTCGTCTCGTGGTCTACCCTAAGTGTTCCCCCACCAACAACATTGATGTATGGATTTGGCTCCAAATACAAACCACTAGTAATAATAAATTCATTAAGCAGTGTTGGTCCTAAAAGATATGCAGGACCAGTAACAACATGCCATGTGGATTCACCAGACAATGTCACACAAACCAAAATAAAGCGTCGAGGATGCACAACAACATCTATCTCAGAAAAAACCGGCACACATGTACCTTTGCGAACAAGTATATTAGAAACTTGATTCATTTTTATTATACCCCGTGTTTGAAGGTTGGAAGAACAAAGACCAACAAGTTTATACCACAGAAAAACAACAACATCAATATCAAAAATCGAACACGGTATTTATTGGAAATACAATAGACTTTAACGCTCAAACTAGTTCCACTCCTTTAGCGCCAATGCTTTTCTTGCCGCGTCTTGCTCTGCTTCTTGTTTTGATTTACCCATACCAATTGCAATTTCTTTGTTATCAAACATAACAGAAACAGTAAAATGCTTGTCGTGGTCTGGGCCATCTTCTTTAACTGTCTTGTATGTAGGAGTAATGTTCACATCTTCTTGCGCTCTTTCTTGTAGATAACTTTTTGCATCTTGCCAAAGTTTATTATCAACTATCTTATCAGTTTTATCAAAAAGAGTTTTAGAAATATGTTCCTTCGCAACCGCATAACCCTGATCAAGATAAATCGCACCAAGCAAGGCCTCAAAAACATTTGCAAGAATATATTGTCTTGCACGCCCAACATCTTTTGACTCACCTTTTGAAAGAAGTAAAAAATCATTCATACCAAGCTCTTTTGCAGCCTCCGATATTGATTGTGTATTTACAAGAGCAGCACGAACAGCGGTAAGCTCTCCCTCTGGTTTATTGGGATATTTTTCAAACAAATATTCTGTAATAATCAACTCCAAAACAGCATCCCCCAAAAACTCAAGGCGCTCGTTGTGCTTTTTAACACTTTTATTTTCATTTACATAAGATCTATGTGTAAAGGCTCTTCTTAAAAGCTCTTTATCTTTGAAAGTTACACCTATCTTATCCTCGAACTCTTCAAAATTTTTATTCATAAAAATTTTCAATTTCTAATTTTAAATTTTGAATTTCAAATGAATTTTAAATTTTTTAATTTAAAATTAGTTCATTCAAAATTTAATCAAAATTCAAAATTTTAAATTAATAATTGTTTTACTTCTCCAGAAGTAAACCTACTGCCTTTGTAACAATAGGAAATATATCTTCGTAAAAATTAAGATTTGCTATATCTTCTAGCTTAAACCACTCAGCTCCATCCAATCCCTTTTTATCCTCTGGCAAATGCAACTCTTGATAATTAGATCTTGCAAGATAGTATACAACTTGTTTTCTTAATTTTCCTTTTTCTGGGTGCGAAGAAATATATTCATTGTCACCAAGCTTTTCTTCTAATTCTATATCAAGCCCTATCTCTTCTTTTATTTTTGATTGAATCTCTTTATCTTCCTCATTAGCCACGTCGATATGCCCTTTTGAAAGAGTCCAGTGGCCAAATATATCGTGTACAAAAGCCATGTATATATCCCCCTCATATGCTGAATATATCACAGCCCCTCCCAACTTTTCTATTTCCATTTTTTCGTAAGGAATCTCCTCCTTACTCTTACTCTTTTGCTCTTTACCTGGCTCTCCTAATTCTCTATAAACTGAGCCAAGTACACCATTTACAAACCTACCGCTAGAGTCTCCGCCAAAACTTTTTGCAAGTTCAATGGCTTCATTAATTGCGACTTTTGGAGGAACTTCTTTTTGATCACCAAAGAGAAGCTCAAATAGACCAATCCTAAGAACATTTCTATCTATCGTGGCAATTTTCTCTAATGGCCAATCTGGTGCAGCCTTAACTATGACCTCATCTATGCTGTCTTGCTTTTGAATAATGCCATTTAAAAGAGACCCCATGAAAGCATCATCTTTCAAACCTGGGGCGAATTCTTCGATGTTGCGGGAAAGAACATCTTGAGCTTGTTTTTGGTCAAGTTTTCTAAACTCCCATTCGAAGAGTGTTTGCATTACTATAGAACGTGATAAATGCCTTCCGGCCATAAAAGAACAAATCTATTTAATATAATAGGAATTATACAGATAACACCAACTTTAATACACCCCAAAAGTGTGTATTAGTGTCAACGGTAAGATTCGTATTACTCCCCACTCTTCTTGTCTTCAAGACCCATCGCTCGTCTTTTTCTTTTTACACGAGCTGTCTTTTTTGCGACACGAGTGTCCATGTCCACTACTTGGCGACCCTTGTATTTTCCACAAGTATCACACATCTTATGTCTAAGGTGTGGTTTGCCACAATTTGCACACGTAGAAAGACGAGGCTCCTCAAGCGAGTGGTGAGCCCTCCTATTTCTTGTATGACCTTTTGTGTGTCGCATTCGTACTGTCATGTCGGCGTATTATATGATAAATAAGAAAAAAGGCAAGTAAAAAGAGCCCGAGTCAGTTAAGACATCGGGCCCTTATTCGGATTTCTCCTTAGGCTCAAAGTTTTCAAAATATTTCTGAGTCCTAAGAATATTGAGAAATCCAGGGTATTTTTCACAGGCCAAGTCTAGGCAAGCAAAAAATCCTTCATGGTGAGAATGTAGATGATTTCTACCAAACTCGCTTATTGGAACCCAGAAAGCTGGTGTAGAGTCAGTCGTCTCTCCAACATCACCGAAGTGATCTTCTGGACCAACAAGAAAGAAATGCATTGTATGCTTTGCAGTAAAAAACGATGATTCATAGTCGTCTTTTGTCAAAGAAAACACTTCTTCTGCATCACACACTCTGATTCCACCACTCTCTTCAAGCACTTCTCGAATAAATGCTCGAAGGGGGTACTCAATATATCCGGCTCTATATTCATCGGCTTTTCCGCCGATAAGTTTTAGGGCTTTTATAATTTCTCCTTCGCGGTTTATAACATTAACCGCTAAGACCCAGATAATCCCATCAAGCAACCTCCAGAGGTAATGTCTAAACACTTTTGGCACTTTTGATACATTAG
>PCTT01000039.1:0-9475 GCA_002771585.1 Candidatus Campbellbacteria bacterium CG22_combo_CG10-13_8_21_14_all_36_13
AAAAGAACCAAACATCGCCGTAAAAACACCAGTAGTTAATGCCCCGGTAGTTACAGCTCCTGTAGTAGAAGCAGTAGATCCTGGAATATCTTTTTCTTTGATAAATGAACAAGCGAGAGAGTCTCTTGTAAACATACTTTGCACCACCAAAAGTGGCGGGCTTTTAAATCCAATATCAGGAAGTGGAATAATTATTGATCCAAAAGGTATTATTCTTACCAATTCACACGTGGCACAGTATTATTTATTAAAAGATTACTCTACTACCGACTTTATTACATGTGTTATACGCACTGGAAGCCCCGCTAAAGTGAAATACCTAGCAGAACCTCTATACATATCAGAATCATGGATAGGCGAAAATGCGAAGCTTATAGACGCACAGGAGGCACTCGGTACAGGAGAATACGATTATGCACTTCTAATGATTACAAAAACAATAGACGGTTCGCCTTTGCCTGAAAATTTTGCATATACAAAAATCTCAAAATCTACAAATTTAAAAATAAACGATAATGTTTATCTTGGAGGATACCCTGCCGGATTTATTGGTGGAATCACAATACAAAAATCTTTAAGTATAACTAGCACTATTGGTCAAATAAGTGAATTATTTACATTTGGAGAAGGAGCACTAGATCTTATAGGTGTAAAAGGAAGCATTGTCTCACAAAAAGGCTCGTCTGGTGGCGCTGTTATAAACAACAAAGGAGATTTGATTGGTGTTGTTGTCACGAGCACGTCTGCAGACAATACCGCGGACAGAATACTTGGTGCAATAACCACAGGCTATGTAGAAAGGGATTTTGAAAGACAGGTTGGAACGAGCCTTGAAGATTTTTTGAGTAGAAGTAACGAAACAACCATTGAATCTTTCTGGTCCACAATAGCCCCTCCGCTTATAGAGGCTCTTGAGAATGAGCTCGATAATTAAATCTAAAAACACAAGTTACTGTTTTTAAATTAAAATTAAAAGATTTAATTGGAAACTCTGTATTTTGTGGTATGATTTTGTGTTACGGGAGCTAGCTACGTGGTAGTGTGTCCGCTTTGGGGAAAGTTGTTTCTTAGTTTAATTCTTAGGTCGGGGTGTAGCATAGTGGTAGTGTGTTCGCTTTGGGAGCGAATGGTCTGGGTTCGATTCCCAGCACCCCGACCTAATAATTAAACACAACTTTCCAGATGTCCTGTGGACATCTGTGGCCCAAAGGGGGATGGTCTGGGTTCGCCTCCTTACAGGAGCTGTCCGTCTTACAGACGCTGTTCAGGTTGTCACTATTTTCAAAATAGTAGGCAACCTTTTGAAACAGTGTTGGACACTGTTTCAACCTTTTGGATATTTTGGTTCATTTCATTCCCAAAATATCTCAAAAGCTTTTGAAAAGTCATACTATGACTTTTCAACCCAGCACCCCGACAAGTAAAAACTCACAACAGCGAGTTTTTTAGTTTGAATCTTATTTTTTTCTTATTCCTAATTCCTAATTCATAATTCCCTACCTGCGGCAGGCAGGCATATTCTGAACTCAAAATATATTTTCCAAAAACTCCACTTTTGCTTTTTGATTTTCCTTGTCAATATATACAGAAACCAAGTCTATCTGCCAATCAAGCTCTTTTCTTCCGCCAGCTGGCGGACTGTTCCTAGATTCACCTAGAAATGACTCGATAGCTCTATATATTCTTTTTATCTTAAACGGATGCATATTATCAGCGGGGTTATATTTATCTTTCTCCCTCCCACGTTCTCCATTCACCACTCTCGCAGATACGCTCTTAACTTCAACAAAATGTATTTTGTCCTTTTTCTTCATTACTGCGTCTATTTCACCCCATTTTTGTCTGTAATTACGCGTGATTGTCTTATATCCCCTACCCTCCAAATACATTACTGCTATTTCTTCACCCAAAGCTCCTATGTAATGATGGTTTGATTTCTTGTTTTTAAAGTCCATTTTATTGCTTTATCAAAAATTTGTGTATAAAGGTCTATTTTCTAAACTTTTGTTTGTTATAGCGACATTTTAGCAAAAAAGACATGTCCTTTATACACATAGACACACAGTTATCCACACTATTGGTCAAAAGTCACAAATATAAAGTCTTTAAAACAAAAACAACCAGCAAACTGGATGCTTCTGCACGAGTATGAGTGAGTTAAATCCTAAATCCTAAGCACTAAATCCTAAATAAATATCAAATCCTAAATACCAAAAACGAAAGTCTATGGACTACTGCTTGCCCGCAGAAGCCTTGCCGTGCCCTTCCGAAGTCTTTGACGAAGGAGGGGCGTAGGCGGGACTTCGAACTTCGGACTTTATGGACTTTATAAACTTTCTACTTACTCTGTGCGGGATGGGAGAATCGAACTCCCAACCACAGTTTGGAAAACTGTTATTTTACCATTAAACTAATCCCGCATATTCTACTTAAAAACAACTCAATCTATTCTCCTCACTCTCCTCGTGTGCGCCCGGAGGGATTCGAACCCCCGACCCCTCGTTCCGAAGACGAGTACTCTAATCCGCTGAGCTACGAGCGCATCAAACATCACTATCGTATTGTTGTGCTAGCATATTGTGCCACACTTTCATCTTATATAAAAGCCCTGAGCTTTTTGGTACACTAACACGCAAACACCCTTTGTATTGAGGTCTTTTTTTTATAAGACGACCACTTGGTTTATATACAGTTTTTTTAAAAGATTTTGTAGAGATTTGTAACTTTGACGCCCAATATTCTTCACACTTTTCACTCGCATATAATTTATGTATATATAATTGATAATATAGATTATTTCTATTTGCGCCAGCAAATCTTTCAATCCATCTTATAAATAAAGAAAACATTTTCCAGTCAGAGTTTGTGAAAGCGAATACCTGACTTCTTTTAGCGCCCTCTGCCCAATACAAAGCAATGCCAGTGCAGAAAAATGCATTATCCTTCCACATATTAAATTCTCTGCGTGCATCCATAAAATAATCCTTTTCTCTATCTAATTTCCTTTCATGCAACATGGTGGCGGCTTTCATTCTACCGTGACTAATATTTACACCACGTCTCTTTTGTAAATATTCTTTTTCTCGAGCAGTAAGCGGAAGATCTTTTAACCACGCGGAAAGCGAGCTTTTTGCAACAGGAATTTGCTTTAATATATCTTTATAGCTTAAACCTTGCCGTCGTAGCTTTATCGCCAACTCTTTTTCTCGAACCTTAGCCTGCATGATATATAATTATATATCATAGTTCATATGTACTCAACAGGTTTATATGGAAAAATGCCAATTAAAAAGCTACAATACTACATATGAAATTCATCATTCCAAAGGAAATTCTAAAAGTTGCACAAACGCTAGAAAACGCCGGATTTGAGGCATATTTTGTTGGTGGATGTGTTAGAGATTTATTTAGAGATAAAAAACCAAAAGACTGGGATGTTGCAACCAACGCAACACCAAAAGAAATTCTTGAAATTTTCGAACATAGCCATTATGACAACGACTATGGAACCGTCCGGGTTGTAAACGAAAGTGTAAAAGACAAAACACTAGAGGTCATAGAAGTAACCACCTACAGACTTGAAGCCGACTATTCTGACGGAAGGAGGCCAGACAATGTTGAGTTTAGTAAAAAAATTGAAGACGACCTAGAAAGAAGAGATTTCACGATTAACGCTTTGGCTCTCAGAATACTTGAGGTTAATCATGAAACAAATAAAGATATTTCTATAGACTTTTCACGTGAAACATCAGAAAAGGTGGAGAAATATAAGTTAATAGATTTATACGGAGGTATAGAGGATATAAACAACAAGACAATAAGAACAGTTGGAAAACCGGAAGACAGGTTTAATGAAGATGCTCTTAGAATATTAAGAGCAATCAGACTTTCCGCTGAACTACATTTTGATATTGAAGAGAAAACAAAGAAAGCTATAGAAAAATCAGCAAAAAAGCTAGAAAACATTGCAACAGAGCGCATTCGTGATGAATTCCAGAAAATAGTTATGTCGGATCAACCAAAACACGGCTTAAACATGATGAGAAACCTGGGTGTTCTTGAATATGTTGTTCCAGAGCTTATTAAAACAATTGGTGTAGAACAAAACAAAAACCACTCATACGAGCTATGGGACCACCTACTGGAAGCCCTGCAAAAGTCTGCAGATGAAAACTGGAGCTTAGAAATCAGACTATCTGCCCTTTTTCACGACATTTCAAAGGTTGAGACAAGAAGATGGGCAAAAGAAAAAAATGATTGGACTTTTTATGGCCATGAGGTTGTTGGTTCACGTGTAACACAAAAAGTGCTTGAAAGGTTAAAATTTCCTAAAAAAGTTATAGAAAAGGTTGTTATTTTAGTTCGCTGGCACATGTTTTTTTCAGATACAGAAACTATAACACTTTCAGCAGTTAGAAGAATGATAAGAAATGTTGGCCGTGAAAACATTTGGGACCTTATGAATGTGCGAGTAACGGACAGAATTGGTATGGGAAGACCAAAAGAAAAGCCATATAGACTTAGAAAATACCACGCCATGATAGAAGAGGCTTTAATGGATCCAATTGACGTCACAATGCTAAAGATAGACGGAAACGACATAATGGAGGTTAATCATGAAACACCAGGCCCCAAAATTGGCTACACACTTCATGCTTTACTAGAAGAAGTACTTGAAGACCCTAAGAAAAATACCAAAACGTTCCTTGTGAAACGAGCAAAAGAGTTATTAAAATTGTCTGTTGAGGAATTAAAAGAACTTGGGATACACGGAAAAGAAAAAAAGGAGGAGGAGGGTAAAAAAGCAATAAAGGACATTAGAAAGAAGCATTGGGTGAAATAAAGACTAGTCCATAAAGTCGAAAGCCCTTAAAGCCTATAAAGTCAGAGGAATTTAAGATGTTTCATGAATAACAAAGGCCCCAAATGGGGCTTTTTATCACTCTATAAACTGTAAGCTAATACCTAAAAGCTATTTATGTTAATCATGAAACGTTTAATTTTGTAAAAACTTAGGTGGGTATTGAAAAATATACCTGCCCGCCTCTGGCGGGGTCGTTTCACCTACCTACCGTAGGCAGGCTCCTTATTTCCCATAGGAAAACCGCCTAACAAATTGGCGTAAAAACAAGGAGATTGGAGATTGAGAGGTTATATTTTTTGTGTGCCAGCTTATCAAGCGGTTTAAGAGAAATTATCTTCAAGCAAACATCCGGTATCCATTTCAAGATATGTATTAGACAAATAATTAAGATATTTTGAGGTCTCACATACTAAAGTTAGAAATGGGTTTACTGAAAGAAATTTCAAGAAGTACTTCTTTTGATATAAGTGTCTCTAAAGGACACTTTATAATTGTGTAAAGAACAATTCGCACCGAGCTGTGCTAAAGATTTTGTCCTTAACACCTCGACCCTTCTGTCCTTTATAATAATGTCTTTTAAAAAAAGGGCAATAGCAAAAAAGACATTTCTGTGGATAACCGACAAAATTACAAAATATTTTATGTATAATCTTATATATTAATTACTAGCTAAAAATATTAAAAATGACGACAACAATGTTTCTTGCGCAACTGATTGGCTTTGTTTTCTTTGTAACTGGTTTTTCAATGATCGCAAAAAGAAAAATGATTCTTCATATTTTTGAAGACCTTTTAAAAAACCGGGCTATTTCATATTTGCTTGGTGTGGCAGAACTTATTTTAGGTTACCTTATTTTTACAAACCACCACCTGTGGGGAGGTATTACCGAAATTGTAATCAGCATACTCGGAATTAGCATGATGCTCGAAGCCCTTATGTATATTTTCTTCTCAAAAAGAACCTTGGAGAAAATGTTTAAAGCGTTTACAAACAGAGACCTATACTACACAATGGCAATTCTTTACTTCCTTTTAGGGGGGTACCTATTTGGAACTGGAATAGGGTTGTTCTAGTCCGCAGTCAGAAGACAGAAGACAATTAAAAAGCCCCAGCATACCGAAGGTATGCTGGGGCTTTTGTTTATAAATTTGTTAATATATAACAACAAAGTTTATGAGAGATACTTTTAAAAAAACTGCTGAAAGTCCATTTACAATATTGCTGATTTCTATTTTTTTGTTATTTTTCCATGTCTATCCAGCATTCCTCCTTGAAAAGGCTGATATTTTCATTCGTGATAGTTTTTGGTTTCAACTCTCAGCATCAATAAGCGCTTTTATTATACTATTCCTATTTCCTATATATATATTTGGAAATATTTTCTGAAAAAAAATCCAGAATATTTTGGTTTACTTATTCCAGAAAAACTACATGAGGCCAAAAAATTAACATTGGGTATTATTTTAATACTAACGCCAATAATGGTGCTTCTAGCAAAACAGGTTTCTTTCCAAGAATATTATGCCGTGCAGCAAAACATTTTCGTTTTCTCGGCACCAACAATGATTAGCTTAGTTTATTATTTCGCTGAAGAATTCCTGTTTAGAGGTTTTTTGTTTTTTGGCCTATGGGACAGGTTTAAATATCACACCTTTTGGATAACAAATGTAATTTTTGCAATATTTCATGTCGGAAAACCTACTCTTGAAGTATTTTTCGCTTTTTCATTAGGGCTTGTGCTTAGTTACACTTCGTTTAAAACAAAATCTTTCATCCCGGCGACAATAATACATTTCGCAGTAGCTTTGATTTTAAATATTTTAGTAACTTATGTGTTCACACCAACAAACCCTGTGAATTTGGTGATGCCTTTTTAGAATTTTAAAAATATTATAGCCAGTCTCAACACCTGGGCTTATATAGCAATGCACCTAAATCTCAATTGTGATTGAGATCGGACAGTGGTCCGAACCATAAACATCAGAAAGAATCTCTGATTTTTTTATTTTTGGCATTATCTCTTGTGAAGCAAAAAAGTAGTCTATTCGCCAGCCAACATTTCGCTCTCGAGCACCACTCTTCAAATCCCAATACGAATATGCGCCAGCTTTATTTGGATTCATGTCCCTAAAAGTGTCTACATACCCAGCTTGAATATATGCATCAATCCAAGCTCGTTCCTCTGGCAAAAATCCAACATTTTTTTCATTTTCTTTTGGGCGCGCTAAATCAATTTCTTCATGTGCGACATTTATATCACCAGTCATAATAATAGGGGATTGAGAGCGAAGTTTGTTCATATAATTTAAAAGCTCTTCATAAAACTCAAGTTTAAAATCAAGCGGTGCTGTCTGGGAGTTGCCATTTGGAACATAAACATTTATTAAAATAAATTTTTCAAAATGAAGAGTTAGAACCCTACCTTGCTCATCAAATTTTTCTACACCAATTCCTTCTCTCCATTCAAGTGGCTCAATCCTAGAATATACAGCAACACCACTATAACCCTTCCGTATTTGTGACGAAGAAAAATATGAGTGGTATCCATCTGGATTTTTTACCTCCTCTGGAAGTTGCTCGGGAGACGCTTTTGTTTCTTGCACACAAAAAATATCTGGTTGAATACTCTCAAACCAACTCCAGTTTCCTTTTCTATGAACTGCGCGTATTCCATTTACATTCCATCCTATAATTTTTATTTCTTTAGACATAAAAACATTATAGCAAGAAAAAGCACCGCCATTATTATAAGACGATGCTTTAACGAAAACTTTTCACCAATTCAAAATATTCGACCGGCAGCCATTGGTCATCTTCGGCCCCTCTCAGGCGTCTGCCTCGCAATGTCTCAACAATAATCCTTGTCTCATAGGCGTCCTCAAAAGAAAGTTTTTCCCGACCATTAAGAGAGAAATCAATTTTTGAAGAATAGACATTTATAATATCTACAACAAAAAATGGTTCGTCTCTGTCAGACAGGCAAAACAGCGCCCTCAACTGGTTTCTGTCTTCACTGCGAAAGACAACCCAGTCGCCAACACTAATCCCGCGCATGGTAGTCTCCGTTTTGTGGAAGTGGTTTCTAAATACATTATACCCCCAATTTAAATAAACCAAAAATAGAAACAAAACTTAGACCAGAAACCACATTGAATAATAAATTACCTAAAAATATTGAGATTATTAAATAACGAAATTTTACGCCAAAAAAAGCTAGGGGTACCACGAGTATCTCGTTTGGTAGTGGAACAAGTCCAGCATAAAAGAAAGCAACCAAAGGAACCATTTTAGGATATTTGTTTATAAATTTTTCAATTTTCAAAAACCATTTTGGTTGTTTTTCTTCTGTAATTAAATCCTTCCCAAATCGTCCAATAACATAGCCAGCAACATCTCCCACGGTCATCCCAAATACAATAAAAATTATACAGATCCAAAAATTTAATCCGGCAGACAAAAAGATTGGAAGAAACACGATTGCTGGTACCGGCACAAGTAAGTTAAACCCACTTAATATACTTATAAAAAACAAACTTACATAACCATAATCAGCGACAAGTTTTTGTATCACCGCATCTTGTTCTACAAATAGAGCCAGGTAATAAACCGCAACCAACAGTAAAGCAATGCTCAATATTTTCAAAACTATTTTTAGTTTTTTGTTCATAAATTATTTTCTTTTTGAGTGAAAGTTTTTGTGAACTTCTCTGAGGTGTTTATCTGTAACGTGTGTATATATTTGTGTGGTAGAAATATTAGCATGCCCTAGTAATGCTTGTACGCTTCTAAGATCCGCCCCATTCTCAAGCAAGTCTGTTGCAAATGTGTGCCGAATAACATGCGGGGTAACTTTCTTGGATATCCCGGCTTTTATCGCATAGTGTTTCACTATACGCTCAATAGAACGTGGGGTAAGTCTCAATGAGTCATTGTTCGATGAAATCTTTTGCGGTGCAAGCGAGATAAAGAGCGCCTCATCCATATCTTTTCGTTTTCTTAAATATTCTTGTATTACAAGTTTTGCATGATCAGAAAGAAAAACCACACGGATTTTATCTCCTTTTCCTCTTACCGAGATTTCACTTTTGGTTAGGTCAATATCGCGAGGCAGGGAAGCAAGCTCTGATACACGAAGCCCCGTAGAGAATAACAGTTCAAAAATTGCTTTATCTCGTAGTGACTTAAGGTCGTCTCCATCTGGCGCCATAAGAAATCTATCAAGCTCTGCTTTTGTTATTAGATCCAAGCTCCTGTCACCAACTTTTGCAAGTTCAATTCGTTCTGTTGGAAGAGTTTTGATGTTACGTTTTGCAAGATATCCAAGAAAACCACGAAGAGCAATGAGATAATAATTTTGTGTTTTCTTTTTTAGTGTTTCATTTCTGCCTCCAACCTTTGTGCCAGACTCCTGTCTATTGAGCCAAAGACGAAACTCTCGTACTACATCATCAGTAATGTCTTCGGGTTTCTCAAGTTTAGTGTGTCCAAGAAATCTTTCCAGATACCTTTCGTAATTTGAAACAGTTTTGAGGCTTCGCCCTTTCTCTATTTCTAAGTGCTCTAAATATTCTCGTTTCAATTGTGTTAGGTTGTGCGACATTGTTTAATTA
>PCTT01000039.1:9498-12966 GCA_002771585.1 Candidatus Campbellbacteria bacterium CG22_combo_CG10-13_8_21_14_all_36_13
AGTTAGGTACTAGCCACTAGCTAATGGGATGTAGATTATAGAAAAGAAGGGAGAAGAGTGAGGAGAGAAGGGGGATAAATTTTTAATTTTTAATTTTGAATTTCGAATGAATTTCCAATGTCTTAATTTAAAATTAGTTAATTCAAAATTCATTCCCTGGCCAACGGCGTCAGTGGGCTAGGCAAAATTCGAAACTCGAAATTCATTATTCTTAATGGGGGTGGCGTTGTTAAGAAGGTCTGACCTTTACGCACCACGTTTCGTTTTTGCTTGCCCGCCGACATGCCCGCAGAAACATCTGTGCAGGCGGGGACTTTTGGATTTTGGATTTCACCCGTATTCTTAATTCATGATTTTGTGTATATAATATCCTCATATGAAAGAATCATTTCTACAACCAGATGAACTCGCACCAAAAGATAGTGGTTCCGTGGAAGCGGAGGTGCTAGATGAAAACCAGACAGAAGAAAAAGTAGTGAATAAATCTAAAACAAGTGAGAATGAATATTCAATAGAAGTAGAAGATTTATTAGACGAAGAAGTGGAAGAATTATGGAACTCAACTTTTACAAAAAAACCAAAAGAGTTTTTTAGTACGACAAACTTAAGCTCATTAGAAGATATAGATCAAAAAACAAGGATCGCTCTATTGTCTAGATCATGCTTATATTTAACAGTATCAACGTACGATATAGAAAAATATACTGTGGTCTTCCCTGAGGATTTAGATGCTATATATGATTATTATATTTATACAAATGGAGAAGTAGACACCGGAATTGAGTTCCAATTATTTGCAACCATAGCACCACTTATACAAAAAAGAATAGACAGTCAAATTTCTGACATTGAATCTTTTCTGGAGTACAAAAAATATAGAGGTGGGGATGCTTATCGATTTACAAGATTCAAAAACTTTGGACAACATTTAGAAATTTCTGAACGCAAAGAAAGAGCCGAGGAGTTACTGATGCACGACTACCGCCCAGGTGTCGGTTTAAATAGCCTTTTTGATGAATTTGGAGAAGCTGGAAAGGATATTATAAAAATATTTAATGAAGGTGCAGACTTACAACTTGGTGGAAAGTACCAACTAGACCTAACCGGCATTTTTAAATCAGAGGAGTATAAATCCTTAACACAAGAAAGTAGGGCAAAGCTATTAAAAACTGCACTCGGTGAAATACAGTTTCTTTTTATTTTTGAAGAAGTTTATAATAGTAATTTTTCTAAACAATATTTTGCAAGAACGGAAAGTGAAAACCCTGGAGTAATCAGGCATGACGTAGCACATTCATATCTATATAACACACGCCAAGGAAGTGAAACATATAATACGTCGCAGGATTTTTTTAATTATGAAATGAATAATACAGCAGATAGTGGTGGTTTTGTAGAAGAATATGCATATCATAGAATTTGTCTAGAAATAATTAACGAACTGGCTAATGTTGAAGTAGAAAAAAAAGAAAACACAGAATATATAGTAGAGTTTTGGAACAAAAATAGAAATCCAATATTTGCAAATTCAATAACAGAGGCGTTATCGTCACAAAACCCAAATATAGCAGTTAAAGAGTTAATGAAATTAATTCTAGAAGATGAAACACCTAATAAAAATGCATTAGCTGC
Source organism: Candidatus Campbellbacteria bacterium CG22_combo_CG10-13_8_21_14_all_36_13 (assembly GCA_002771585.1). Lineage (GTDB taxonomy): Bacteria > Patescibacteriota > Minisyncoccia > Phycocordibacterales > PCTT01 > 21-14-all-36-13. The sequence continues at coordinate 11,131 of PCTT01000039.1, forward strand.
AATACTTTACCGCATAGAACTCGGAAAAATAGGAATATCTGAAAAAGGGGTAAAATATCTTGAGCGTATTTATGATCTTGGCGACTTAAATGATCCAAACTTCTTTGTGAATAGATTAACAGGAACAGGAAATATTGGAATATTTAATGATGAGCAAAAACTAATAGGATTTTTTAGTGCCGGAGATGTTACAGATGGACAAACTGAAATAAGGCCTGAGGTACTATCTTTTACATACGAAACACTTTTTTACCCAAAAGACAAAGAAACTGATTCTGAAAGAGAAGAAAGGCTTGAAATATTAAAAGAATTCCAGGAAAATTATTTCTCATTTTATGGAGAGAGTTTTTTTGAAGATACTGGAGTGAGGTTTAATAATTTATCTTTTAAAGAACAGGGAGCTTTTATGTGGTTTATAAAAAACGCAGATGAGAGAGACATAACTGAAACTTATGATTTATTAAGTAAATATGGCGAAGATGCAATGAGATCTTTTATTGCCTTAAATAAAGACAAATATATTGGTGACAAAATACTACAACTAGCAGAATCATTAGACACTAACGGCTCGACAATATTTTTTAAGTATTGCTCCAATTTTTCTAAAGTAATACAAAATGTAGAATTAATGCTAAATGAAAAAAATATACCGGAACAAAAAATTAGAAAAATTGTAGATAAATATTTATCAAAAATGATAGATATTATCGAAAATGCTCTTTCTTATATTGAAAAAGAGGAAAAAATAGATCTAAAACTTATATTAGAACACATTGATGCAATAACCAAAGACACTATTCTACTTGAAGGTCTTTACTCATCTGGTATCGATTTTGATTCTAGCGAAAAAATAGAGCTTGAAACTATCGACTCGCAAAAAATAAACGAAGGGGACATATCTGACATACAGAGAACATATAGATTAAGATATTCATTCGAATCTGAGAAGGTAAAAAAACACCTTGATGAACACATCACCACACTTCTTGAGTCTAAAGATTCACGAATATACGCTATTCGTGTAGGAGACACAATAAGAGCTTCAATAATAATAAAAGATTTGGGTACAGATACTGTTTATGCTGCAGGCTTCCATATAGATCCTATTGTAGATATGCCTGTAGGTGGGAAAATATTATCAGAAGTATTAGAAAAAGAGAGAAAAAATTCACATATTGTTGCCGAATATGACCCAAGAGAAGAAAAACTTGGTCGTATCTATAAACTTCTTGGCTTCAAAGAAATGGGTACTTTCCAAATAGAAACCGGTGAAACTCTCATGAAAATTATTCTTCCTAAAGAGGGTTCCTCTAATGATCTTGATTTTGCTGAGCCAGAATACTGGAATCAATACTCTTCCACTCCGCCTCAAAAAGACGTCGATGAAATTGGGCAATCCTAATATCATTAATTATTACAGCAATCTTATGATTTTCAGAAAAAGTAAGGTATAGAACAACTTCTTCAAAAATCTGAATTGTAGATTCTGTCTGATAAACTCCAGATGATCCAGGAATAATCTTCTCTTCAGTAAAAGAACGTTTTTCTTTTATGAAATCCCTTGCGAGAGGTGAGTCAAAATACAGAATTTTCTTATTGATTTTTTTATTATTCCTTTCTCTGATATACCTTTTATCTAGTGCTTCAGCCCATTGATTAACACTATCTATATCGATATACGCATAAACATCACCTTTATAGTTAAGGGTTTCTAGAAGAGCTTTCTGTACACCTTCTTCTCCCTCAAAATACCTAATTGTAGATTTGTATTGGTTTAACTTATACAAAGACACGAGGTCTGGTAAGACATTTTCAAAAACACTCTTTTTTTGCTCT
>PCTT01000039.1:13044-13810 GCA_002771585.1 Candidatus Campbellbacteria bacterium CG22_combo_CG10-13_8_21_14_all_36_13
TTTCAATATGTTGTAAACATTTCCGCGTTTTAGGGCGGTTTTTTTAATAATTTCACCCGCACGAAGCTCTCCTTTTTGGAGGAGAAGCTCATACACAATAGCCTCCTGCTCTTCCAAACCAGCAGATATTAGTGTGTTTATATTTATTGATTGGTCTTCTTTCATTTTGTTTATGATACCTGCCCCTTTCTTTTTGTCATCATCAATTAGGCCAGATAGGTGGATAAATGAGTAAAGTGTCACGATATTTTGACACAATATAATATATCTCGGATAGACAATTATCCCTTTATATAGCCATTATTTAGTGTTGGTAAATATTTATATCATGATTAATTGACATTTTGATATAAAGATGTCATAATGTATGCAGATAGTAAGTTCATTGAGGAGAGAGTATATCCAAGTCAATATGTCCCATTCTCTGATCCTCCGAAGCACTTTGTGCGAAGGAGGACGGTGACCACAGCCGGTAAGTGTGGCAGAGGAGAGAGAATGAGGAGAGAACATATAGGTTTAGATACTACTAGTTTGCTAAGGTATCGCTTCGGGACACCGCACCGCTCAAACTCGGGTACGTGTCTTGTAAAGATGAGGGGAAGCCCAATATATGTACCTTAAACCGTTTCTTAATAGAGAAATCGGCTGGGCCATGAAGTATTAACCACACTTCGTACCCAGAAATTTCTCTAGTAAAAACCCAACACTATAACAAGAGGAGAGTATAGAGTTGGTCTAGAGGAGAGAGAACTTTGACATTTAAATA
>PCTT01000043.1 GCA_002771585.1 Candidatus Campbellbacteria bacterium CG22_combo_CG10-13_8_21_14_all_36_13
ACATATGGGAATTGAATTAAAAGCACCCATAGAATTATTAACAGAGTGTTTCCAAGCTATTGGATAGAAAACGCCCGGTAAGTAGATTTTGGTATTGGCGCAGCCTTTACGCCATTGGCGCGATACCAAAATTCACTACCGGGTCAACCCGGTAAAACTAAAATGTATTTATATTAAATACAGCCCCAAAAACAGCTCTATTTAATTCGATCACCTAATATAACCAATAGCGGTGATGCTATAAAGAGAGATGAATACGTACCAGCAGCAACGCCGATCATCATAGCAAGTGCAAAATATGTAGTTGAAGCACCTCCAAATAGAAATAGTGACAAAAGAACAATAAATGTAGTTATGGAAACATTAAATGACCTTGCGTATGTTTGATCCAAGCTTTTTCCAACGGTGTCGGAAAACGACTCTTTCGAACGAACTTCTTGATTGTGCCTTAGATTTTCACGAACACGGTCAAATACAACAATTGTGTCATTTACAGAGTATCCAAGTATTGCAAGTAGTGCCATCACGAATAATACATCCAGTTCTAAACCAGCAAATTTACCAAGCAGAGCAAATACCCCAGTTGGTATTGTAATGTCGTGTATAAGTGCGACTATTGCAACAAGGCCATACTTCCAAGAGGAAACTGGTTTTGAGACATGTCTAAACGCAAACGCAATAAATAAAATTATAGCCAGTATCACTATAACAATAGCAACGTACGCCTTTCTTTTAAGCTCACTTCCAACCGTTGGTCCAACCGAATTAAATCTTTCTTCTATTACATTTTTTTGATTATCAAAAGATAGTGCGGATATAATTGACACACGATCTTTATCTTCTAAGAATTTTGTTCTTATTATGTAAGAATTTTCCCCAGCGACACGCAATGACACACTTCCTAGACCTAATTCATTCAATACTGAATTAACTTCAGCGACCTCTGGTCTACCATCCGAATATGACACTTCCAAGATTGAACCTCCTGTAAAATCAATTCCAAATTTCAAACCAAATAAACCAATACTCAAAAAAGAAGCGAGTACCAAAACAAGGGATATGGATAGAAATATTTTTTTGTACTTTATTATTTTCATAAACTAGGCTCTAGCAATTAGGCGCTAGGCTCTAGATACTAACATATTTGCTAGTGCCTAAAGCCTAAAACCTTATGGGCTAATGTATTCCGTGACCAAATAAAAACTTTCTAGCTCCTTCATATTTTTCCCCAGAGACAGCAAGTATAAACGTTCTAGAAACTGAAATAGCACTTATCATACTGATCAAAACTCCAAGTCCAAAAGTTAGAGCAAAACCCTTTACTAAAGATGTTCCAAACCAGAAAAGTATTATCGATGTTATTATACTTGAGATATTTCCATCCCTAATCGAAAGCCAAGCTCTTGAAAAACCAAGCTTAATAGCTTCTTGTAAATCATCTCTATGCTCAAGCTCGTCTTTTATTCTCTCAAATATAAGCACATTAGCATCTACTGCCATACCAATAGATAGAATAAATCCTGCAATACCAGCAGCGGTAAGAACAACCGGAAGTGTTTTAAATAATAGAAGTGTAATTACTAAATATGTTCCAAGAGAAAATACGGCAATAAGACCGGGTAGTCTATACCAAAATATCAAGAATAGTGATAGTAGCAAAAGCCCAATAAGTCCAGCCTTTACTCCGGCAGTCAGCGCGTCATGACCTAGAGATGCCCCAATAGACTGTGTTGATATTAGTTCAATTGGCACTGGAAGTGCGCCAAGGTTTAAATCACGAACAAGAGTCTTTGCTTCATCAGGAGTAAAATCGCCTGTAATCTGTGCGCTACCGCCAGTTATCTCTGTTTGTATTACAGGAAGAGAAAGAGGTTCACCATCCAAGAAAATAGCAAGTATTTCACCAACATGTGCTTTTGTGATTTCTGCAAACAAATCTGCACCTTCTTTATTAAACTCAATCAAAACTATTGGTTCATTTATTCCCACACCCTGTGAACCACCAAACGTAAGTTGTGCTCTTTTTAGATATCTGCCAGTAAGACCTGTGTCTACAAAACTAGAACCAGGTATTTCATTTCCATTTTCATCAAGAGTAATTTCTCCTGATTGATTTGCAAGCTTAAACTCTAAAAGAGGTGTGCGCCCTATCAATTCAACGGCCTGTTGTACGTCTGTAATACCAGGAAGCTCCACAATAAGCCTTTCTTCTTTTTCTCCACCAAAACCACCCTGCTCCACTTGCACTATTGGCTCAGAGACACCAAAAACATTTACCCTTCTCTCAATTACTTCACGAAGAGCACTCATTGCATCTCTCGTATCTCCGTTTTCAAGAGCCGATGTATCGGCCTTATATACAAGATGAGTCCCACTGGACAGATCTAGGCCGTATTTAAAATGATATTTAGACTGCGGATCAGCTTCTGTAGAAAATACAAAATAGCCAGTCAAAACTGCAAGTATTATTATTAGAAAGGCTGAAATCCGTATTTTATTCATGTCGCACAGTATAACCCTTTTTTAATTTTTATCAATAAAAAGATTCTCAAACAACTTCGCAATCGTAATAGGCCCTACACCACCAGGGACAGCAGAAAATACAGATGCCTTACTTTCACACTCTCTTGATATATCGCCAACCATAGTACCTCCCGATTCACTTGTGCCAACATCTATAAGTACCACGCCATCCTTGACCACATCCGGAGTAATGAGATTTGGCTCGCCTACACCAGAAATGATAATGTCTGCATCTTTTAATGATTCAATTAAATTATCTTCTTTACCCACAACAGTTGGAAGTACCCCTTCTTTCATAAGCCAGACAAACACAGGCTTCCCCACCAGCTTCCCCTTCCCCACAATCACTATTCTATTGTTCTTAAGAACAATAGAATATCTACGAAATATTTCATCAATCGCACCTACAACTGGTGGCATCATTTTTGTTTCATTATTTAAAAACTTTTTAAAGGTACTATCTTTGAGCAAATCAATATCTTTGTTTTCATCAAGAACAGATAATACATTTACTTGATCTAAATGTGCTGGAAGTGGAAGTTGCACCACCACACCATCACTTTCTTTTTGTATATTTTTTATTTGCTCAATCAAATCGCCCCCTCTAATATCGCTTGGAAATCTGTGAACGACTACGCTCACTCCCATATCCTCACCAAACTTTTGCTTTAACCTCACAAAAGAATCAATCACAGGATTTTCTCCAGCATAAATGATTCCAAGAACGACGGGCCTTCCTACATTTAAAAATCCCCCCTTGAGGGTTTCTTTTATTTCGTCTCTAATTTGTCGTCCATTAACTATCGTCATGATTTTGAAAATTGTAAATTATTTGAAAATTGTAAATTGTCTCCCTTTGGGAGATCTACCGAGGGTAGAAAAATTGAAAATTGAAAATTCGTTATTTACTTAGCTTTTATCTCTTAGCTCCTAGCTCTAAAGTCTTCGGACTACTGACTTCGGAATATTAACTATAAGCTATTCCCTCTATTTACACTCCCACCCTCGATATCAAAGCCTTAAGAGTCTTTAGTGTAATCACCAAATCCAGCAAAATTGATCTGTTCTTTATGTAATACAAATCATAAGACAATTTTGTCTTTGTCGCATCTGATTGTTTTTCAAACTTAGGTGGGTCTATTTGATATATCTGCGCCCAGCCAGAAAGCCCTGGCTTTATAAGGTGACGCACATTGTAATATGGCACTTCTTCTTCATAAACTCTAGCAAGAGCTGGTATCTCTGGACGCGGACCTATTAAAGACAAGTCACCTCTCAACACATTCCATAGTTGTGGGAGCTCGTCTATTCTCGATTGTCTTAAAAAGCGACCAACTCCGGTAACCTTGTTTTCAGTTTTTAGTGCATCATTACCTTGATCCATGCCAGACATCGTCCTGAATTTTATAATTTTTATAATCCTGTTGTTCTTACCAAGCCTCTCATTTACATAAAATAAAGGGCCCCCATCATTAATCTTGATAGCAATTGCAACAAACGGATAAAAAACTAAAGAAATCAAACCAAATATAAATGAAAATATTATGTCAATGACTCTTTTTATAATATCGTAAGTAGCTTTTGGGCTTATAGAAAGATTTTCTATAAACCAACTATAACGAACAAGTGAAAGCGGTATCCTGTCAAAAATTTCTTCATAAACCTTGTGCATATCTATAAAATAAATCTTAGAAAAGATTAGATTGTACAAATGCGGTAAAATTGGTTTTAATTTTTCGTGTTTAATGTCAATAATAACAATAGAAACCCCTGCGGAATAAATCCTATTTATTATTTCCTTGTGAAAATTAGAAAAGTCTACTGTATCTAAATCTATTGTAGATACAAGATCAATGTTATATCTATTGTTTTCGTCTATTTCTTTTTCTAAATCTCGAAGTTCTTGCCCACTCCCAACCAAAATACCCTTTTGTCTCCTCTCTACACTAAAAAATTTAATATAAGCATTACGCCAAACAATTACAAAAAGAAATGAAAAACATAGGCTTATAAACAAGTTTGTTTTTGGTGTAATTACAAAATAAGGAATAAAGTAAAAAAACAAAAAAGCGATTATGCTATTTGTTATCTGTGCACTTAAAACAATGTCTGGGATTTTACTCTTTAATAACAAAGTGTGTTTTTCATATAATCCAGCAATAAAAAACACAATTATCCAAACTGCAAAGAGTATGGAAAAGGGCACAATGTGTGTGCTTAATATATGAGAATCGGGTATATTTCCATATCTCAAAAATAAAGCCACCCACAATGATAGGTATAGCATAAATATATCTCCAACAAGGAGAATCAACGGTTCTTTTTTATCAGAAATTCCCATTTATGGCCTTATAATACAACAAATATGGCTTTTTTCAAGGTTTTTATGTATTCTAAAAGATATACATGGAAAAAAATCAAACAAGAAAAAAAATACTATTTCTTATAACAAAATCAAATTTTGGAGGGGCACAAAGATATGTGTTTGATTTGGCAACAAGTTTGCCAAAAGATGCATATGAATCCACAGTAGTTCTAGGCGGAGAAGGACCCCTGAAAGAAAAACTCGATGTAAAAGGTATCAGAACAATGACCATAGACAATTTACAAAGAGACATCAGTATTAAAAAAGAATTTTCTGTTTTTTTGACGCTTATTAAACTTTTTAAGCAAGAGAGGCCAGATATAATTCACCTAAATAGCTCAAAAATCGGTGGGGTTGGTGCCTTGGCTGGTAGAATTGCTAAAGTTCCAAAAATAGTATTTACAGGGCACGGTTGGGCATTTAATGAAAACAGAAGTAGATTATCAAAAATATTAATATTTTTACTACATTCACTAACAATCATACTTTCACATCACACAATTTCCGTATCAGAAGAAACAAAGAAACAAATAACTTCAAAATTTGGATTTTTAAACAAAAAAATGATCGTGATTTATAATGGAATAGAAAAAGAAGACTTTATAGAAAAAAGCGTTGCTCGCTCTGAATTAATGAAATTAGCAAACAATTTAAATATAAATACAACTTCTTATTGGATAGGAACAGTAGGAGAACTTCACCACATAAAAGGCCATCATTATTTAATAGAAGCAATCGCAGAGCTGAAGGAGGAAAAAAAAATAGAAGATATACAGCTACTAATATTGGGTAGTGGTGAAGAAAAGCGCTCTCTAGAGAAAGACATAAAAAATTTCAGATTAACAAAAAATGTATTCCTTCTTGGGCAAGTAAAAGACGCACAGAAATACATGAAAGCATTTGACCTCTTTGTCTTCCCCTCCCTATCCGAAGCGTTCCCATACACAATACTTGAAGCTGGGTCTGCGGGGCTACCAATAATAGCTAGCCGTGTGGGTGGTATAAAAGAAATCATTAAAGACAAAGAGAGTGGTCTTTTAATAAATCCAAAAGATATTTTTGCTTTGAAAAACAGCATCATCTCTTTAAAAAAAGATATCATTCTATCTCAAAGATATGGAATTGAAATACAAAAAACCATTCAATCAAACATGTCAAAAAACCTCATGATTGAAAAAACAATTGGTGTGTATAATTTATAAAAAAACTCCGTTTTAATGTGTTAAAATTTGTATATGTCCGTCCAATTTGAACAACCAAAATACACTCCTCAATATTCATTTGATAAACCGCCCACGGGATTTGTTGGTCTTTTGATTAAGTGGGGTGTGGCGAAGGATAAGAGAGGTGCGCAAAAAATATTACTTATTGTATTGTGTATTACTGTATTAATAACATTTTTTGTTATTTTTTCTGACTCAGGACAACCAAAAGATGATACGTTACCAGAAGACGATCCTTTAATATTAATGAGTTCATGAGTAAAAAAGGTTTTATCCACACACTAAAATTGGTTTCGTTCTGCTTTTAAAATATAGGTTATGTTATTTAACAAACAAAAAATTAAAAATGATTTAGATTCACATAATATTGGCAGAACTAAAGCCAAACCAATGTCAGTGTGCGGATTCACTCTAATAGAATTACTTGTTGTGATAGCAATCATTGGATTACTTTCTTCTGTTGTGCTTGCAAGTTTAAATACAGCAAGAATAAAAGCAAGAGATGCAAAAAGATTTGCTGAATTAACAGAAATGCAAAAAGCGATTGAATTTTACTATGATGCAAACGGTAAATACCCGCCGATTAGCAATACACACAACCATGCCTCTAGCTGGACCACTTTCACAAATTATTTAAAACCATACTTGCCACAAATACCAATAGACCCTACTAATCTATATTGGTATTATGACTCTGATACAGGGGACAACAATCAAACCTATGGAATGATGATTCAAATAGAAAGTTCTAGTAATTATTCAAAAGTAAATAATGACGGTGGATACTATAACGGAAATGACCCTAATTATTATGAGGTTGGTTCACAACCAACCTATTGTATGAATAGTGGGTATAGTGGAAGTGGACGCAATTGGTGGGGTGGAGGACAGTCTGTGTGCGGAGGAGGAAATTAAAACACCTAAACAAACCGGTTATCTCTACCGTATCTATTCATACCCATCAGCATTCCAAGCGCAATAAACTCTGTAAGCAGGTGACTCCCCCCATAGCTCATAAATGGAATAGTTAACCCTGTAATGGGCATTAGACCTATGTTCATACCAACGTGTACCAGAAAATGATTTATAAAAAGTATCGCCACACCAAAACCAAATAACGTCTCAAAGTTTGTATCTCCGCGAGATGCAATTTTTATTATTCTCCAAATCACGACACCAAAAAGAGAAAAAAGTATGAGTGCGCCGATAAAGCCCCACTCCTCTGTAAATGCGGCAAATATGAAGTCTGTTTGATATTCTGGAAGAAACTCAAGTCGTGACTGAGTCCCATACCCTACACCCTTCCCCAAAAGGCCACCAGAACCAACAGCTATAGTAGACTGATATGCGTTATAACCAGTTCCAGAAATATCCGTTAAAGGATTTAAGAAGGTTGATATGCGGTTTTTTTGATAATCCTCAAATGCAAAAGTCCAAAGCACAGCAAACGCGGCGACACCAAGAATAAACACTATTGCTAAATGTTTTTTAGGGATGCCTGAGACTAATATCATTCCAAACCATAACAAAAATATTATTATCGCCGAACCAAAGTCTGGCTGTAAAAAGACAAGTGTAAACAAGATTAAGGTGTAAAAACCAGACAAAACAATATGTTTATAGTAAGCGATTTCCTCATGTCTTCGAGAAAAATATTTTGCTAAAACTATAATCAAAATTAGTTTTACCGGGTCTGCCGGTTGAAATGCAAAAAAACCAAAATCAAACCAGCTCTTAGCTCCCTGGAAAACAGCACCCAATAAAAAAAGAGCCGATAGCAAAGCAATAGCCCCAATAAAAAGACCGGAGACTATTTTAGACTTTCTCAAAAACCTATAATCAAAGAGACTTAATACAAAAAAAATGATTATTGACAATAAAATCCAAACAAGCTGTCGATCAAAATATATACTTTCTCCAACAAAGGATTTCATTGTCACTAGACCAGCGCATATAAGAGGCAAAACACTGAAAAATAAAATCCAGTCTATGTGGTCTAGAAAATTTGAATATACTCCCCTGCGAACCATATAATCTTAATTAGCAGTATATTCAACTGGCACAATCTCTGTGCGAACTACAGTATTTTTAAAGTCCTCTGGCCAAGTAAAGACTATCGTATCAGATGCTTCTCTTCCAAGCGTGCTTAACACTGTTTTAGAGGCATTAACAAGATTACCGTCAGCATCAAAAAGCATGGCTATAAATGAGATTTGGCTTAAGTTTTTTAATGAATTATTTTTTATAACAGCAGTGAGTTTTGGAGTATTTTCTTGATCTAAGTTTTTACTAACAATTTGTATTGGTATTTTTTCAAATTCTCTTTGTTCCCAAAAAGGAGTGTTGCGCAAAGAAAATACTGCACGACTCGGAACCCTCTCTCCTGTGCGTAGTGCATGTTCAAATATAGGAAAAGTGGAACCAGCCGGGAAAAACGCACTACCCTTTCTCTCATATATAAGCACTCCCTCCTCATCAAAAAGCTTAAATGAGTAAGGAACATTTTTAGCTTCAAAACTCTTGTTTGAATTTTCGATTAAAGTAACCACACTATAAACATCATCTATAACAGGCAAAAATCTAGTCCACAAAATTGCAACATCCTCTGCTTCGTTTTGGCAAACAGCCACACAACTACCACCACAATCAACACCTCGCTCATCTTGATTTATTAAACCATCAAAACAACTCGGTTTTTCTCTTCCTGTTATATACAAAAACACGGCCACAACAATAAGTGGTATAAAGATAGAACTACTTATTATAAATTTTCTTTTAGTCGCCCAAACAGACATATATAAACAGTATACCGTATTTGGTATTCAGTATACAGTATTTAATATACAAAACAAAAAACATCACGCGGATTGCGTGATGTTTTTTAATTAAATCCTATAAGCCGGCGACTGGCTACTCTTCCCCTTTCGGAGTACCATCGCCTCTTTAAAGCTTAACTTCTGGGTTCGGAATGGAACCAGGTGTGGCCTTTATGATAAGTCACCAGCTTATAAGACTCAATTTTTAATCAAAGTAAATAATATAATTACAATCGTTGTATTACAGACATATAGCATTACTTTCCGCGTAAATCCGCGTCTAGTCTGCGTTAGTCTGCGCACCGACATTTTATGTCGGTGTATGATTCGCACGTTTCCAGTTAGGAAATGTCTCGACGAATTAGTACTCCACCGCTCAACACATTACTGTGCTTCCACGTAGAGCCTATCAACCTAGTCATCTCCTAGGGGTCTCAATGATTCCTAATCTTGAAGTTGGCTTCCCGCTTAGATGCTTTCAGCG